>JAYSKH010000372.1:0-15268 GCA_043726505.1 Undibacterium sp.
CATGATAACCATCCTTGATGACGGTAATATCCAGATTGACCGAATCGCCGTTTTTCAGCACCTTGTCGCCGGGAATGCCGTGGCAGATCACGTCATTAACTGACGTACAGATCGCTTTTGGAAAAGGCGTGTAGCCGGGAGGGCAATAATTCAGCGGCGCCGGAATCGTGCCCTGGACGTTAACCATGTATTCATGGCATAGCCTGTCCAGCTCGCCAGTGGTAACGCCCGCTTTGACAAAAGGGGTAATGTAGTCGAGCACCTCGGAGCCCAGCCGTCCTGCAATACGCATTCCGGCGATGTCCTGGGGTGTTTTGATAGAAATAGAAGTCATGCTGGCCAACCGTGTGCAATAAGAAATGAGGGGGCTATCCGCCCGCGGCGGCAGGCGCCGCAGGCAGAATGTTTCAATGCAGATTATAGTCTAGTCCAGTCGCACCATGTCCGCTCGGGCAATATTGGTATGGGCTTGAAAGGTCTATCATTTTCGTAGTACAATTGATGGTTAGCTTGAATGATTTTCTTGCTAATGATGAAAAAATCAATTTATTAATGCACGAATCTGGTCTAAAAGGGTGTCTGGCAACGCCGGATCACTGACTGGATTCAAGACCTAACCCTGGAGTTATCATGTCTGTAACAATGCGCGAAATGCTGGAAGCCGGCGTCCACTTTGGTCACCAAACTCGTTTCTGGAATCCTAAGATGGCACCGTTCATCTTCGGTCATCGCAACAAAATTCATATCGTCAACCTGGAAAAAACCCTGGGCATGTACCAGGAGGCGATGAAATACATCCGTCAACTGGCTTCCAATCGCGGCACGATCATGTTCGTCGGCACAAAACGCCAGGCACGTGAAATCATCGCTGCTGAAGCGCAACGTGCTGGCATGCCTTTCGTCGATCAACGCTGGTTGGGCGGCATGCTGACAAACTTCAAAACTGTCAAAACATCGATCAAGCGTCTGAAAGACATGGAAGCTTCGGTAGAAGACGGTTCTGTAGAAAAGCTGAGCAAAAAAGAAGCGCTGATGTTCCAGCGTGAAATCGTCAAGCTGCAAAAAGCTATCGGCGGTATCAAGGATATGGGCGGCATTCCTGATGCAATCTTCGTAGTCGACGTCGGCTACCATAAAGGTTCCATCACTGAAGCAGCAAAACTGGGTATCCCAGTCATCGGCGTGGTTGATACCAACCACTCCCCAGAAGGCGTAACTTATGTTATCCCTGGTAACGATGACTCCTCCAAGGCAATCGCTCTGTACGCTCGTGGCGTTGCAGATGCAATCCTGGAAGGCCGTGCCAATGCAGTCAACGAAGTAATCGAAGCAATCAAGCCAGATGCAGACGAATTCGTTGAAGTGGAAGATCAAGCGTAATTTCAGCTTTTTCTGAAGATGTGCAAGTAAAAGGGGCAACAGCTGTTGACCCCTTTTTTTAAACAGATTTTGATAATCAGCGCCTTGCGGCGCTAATTTGAACTAGGAGAAAAACATGGCGGCGATTACAGCAGCGATGGTAGGTGAATTGCGTGCAAAGACTGATGCACCGATGATGGAATGCAAAAAGGCCCTGACTGAGGCTGAAGGCAATATGGAACGTGCGGAAGAATTGCTGCGCGTTAAACTGGGTAGCAAGGCTTCCAAGGCGGCTTCCCGTATTACTGCTGAAGGCGTTGTTGCTGCTTTTATTTCCGGTAATGTCGGTGCGCTGATTGAAGTGAACTGCGAAACTGATTTCGTGACCAAGAACGATGATTTCATCGCTTTTGCCAATACTTGCGCAAAAATGGTTGCTGAGAACAATCCTGCTGACGTAGCTGCTCTGGCTGCTCTGCCGTTCGAAGCAGGTACTATCGAATCCCACCGTGCAGCCCTGATCGGCCGTATCGGCGAAAACATGTCCATCCGCCGCTTCAAGCGTTTTGACACTGCTGCAAAACTGACTTCCTACCTGCACGGCACACGTATCGGCGTGATGGTTGAATACGACGGTGCTGATGAGCAAGTTGGTAAAGACGTTGCAATGCACATTGCTGCGATGAAACCAGTTTCCCTGTCTGCAGATGAAGTTCCTGCCGACCTGATCGAAAAAGAGCGTTCAGTTGCTTCACAAAAAGCGGCCGAATCCGGCAAGCCTGCAGATATCGTTGCCAAAATGGTAGACGGTTCTGTGCAGAAGTTCCTGAAAGAGGTTTCCCTGCTGAACCAGCCGTTTGTTAAAAATGACAAACAGACTGTTGAGCAAATGCTGAAATCGGTCAGCACTTCAGTAAAATCCTTCACTATGTTTGTTGTGGGCGAGGGCATCGAGAAGAAGCAGGACGATTTTGCAGCAGAAGTAGCCGCGCAGGTTGCGGCAGCAAAACAGGCGTAAGCAAAAATGCGGGCCGAAAGGCCCGTTTTTTTAAGGCTTAATCTTGTTGGAATGGCATCTGCCATTCCAATTTGCATTACGAATAAGTGGACCGGTTTTTGTTTTTTGTCAGTATGGCTCCTGCCGCTTGGCAGGTGAAGCCTGAAACAGAACGTGACGATGTGAGTTTGCAGTGCCGTGCTTGTTTTTAATGCTAATTTTTTATCTATTTACCAGAAGGAGTCCAACCCGTGACCAAACCTGCTTATAAGCGAGTTCTTTTGAAGCTCTCTGGCGAAGCCCTGATGGGCGATGACCCGTTCGGCATTAACCGCGCCACGATAGAGCGCATGGTGGCAGACGTTGCCGAAGTATCAAAATTGGGCGTTGAGCTGGCCATCGTTATCGGCGGTGGTAATATCTTCCGCGGCGTTGCGCCTGGTGCGCAAGGCATGGATCGCGCCACTGCCGACTATATGGGCATGCTGGCCACCGTAATGAACTCGCTGGCGCTAGCCGATGCAATGCGCCAGGCGGGCATTACCGCGCGCGTGATGTCCGCCATCGCGATTGACCAGGTCGTAGAACCTTACGTGCGTCCGAAAGCCTTGCAATACCTGGAAGAGGGCAAGATCGTTGTGTTTGCCGCAGGTACAGGCAATCCGTTTTTTACGACCGACACCGCAGCGGCATTGCGCGGCTCGGAAATCGGCGCCCAGATCGTACTGAAAGCGACCAAGGTAGACGGCGTCTATACAGCGGATCCTAAAAAAGATCCTACCGCGACCCGTTATTCGACCATTTCTTTCGATGAAGCGATCGCCCGTCACCTGCAGGTCATGGATGCGACGGCCTTTGCGCTGTGCCGTGACCAGAAGCTGCCGATCAAGGTTTTTTCCATCATCAAACCGGGTGCGTTAAAGAACGTGATTCTGGGTGCAGACGAAGGCACCTTAGTACACGTATAATTTATCGTTTAATATTATTTGGATGGCGGCTTCATTAGAGGCTGCTCCAGGCAGTTTGAACGGCAACTTGGATTCGCACCGCTCTTTGTTAATCATTGCCAGGGCGGTAGTGGATTTTGATGTTTTGCCATGCCGGGAGCGCTCGGCGCTGCCAGGATCGATGCACAGGAGGACAGCATGACTGTTGTAGATGTAAAGAAAAATACCGAACAAAGAATGCAGAAGTCGATAGAGACGCTGAAGGCAGATTTGTCCAAGGTCCGTACCGGCCGCGCGCATACCGGCATTCTGGATCACGTCCAGGTGGATTATTACGGTTCGCCGACGCATATCACGCAGGTGGCTAACGTGACGCTGATCGACGCCCGCACCATAGGCGTGCAGCCGTGGGAAAAGAAAATGATCTCGGCGATTGAAAAGGCGATCCGCGATGCAGACCTGGGTCTGAACCCTTCGACGCAAGGCGACATGATCCGTGTTCCGACGCCACCGCTGACCGAAGAGCGCCGCAAGGAAATGGTCAAGCTGGTCAAGACCGAAGGTGAAGATTCCAAGATCGCGATCCGCAACATTCGCCGCGATGCCAATGAATCGCTGAAGAAATTGCTGAAGGATAAAGCCTGTTCCGAAGATGACGAGCGCCGTGCACAGGACGATGTCCAGAAGCTGACGGATAAGTTCGTCAGCGAAGTGGACAAGCTGCTGGCTGACAAAGAAAAAGAAGTATTGACGGTTTAAGCATTTGATCCGGCAATCCACGTTCATCATCCTGGAAATACATGACCCACGCTAGCTCTACCAAAGAAGTACCGGCTGTCGGCGCCATTCCAAGGCATATTGCCATCATCATGGATGGCAATGGCCGCTGGGCGACCAAACGGTTTTTGCCGCGTGTGGCGGGCCATGCCAAGGGCGTGGAAGCCGTGCGCGCGGCAGTAGAGTCGTGCGCGCGCAGGGGCGTTGAATACCTGACGCTGTTCGCCTTCAGTTCTGAAAACTGGCGCAGGCCTGAAGAAGAAGTGTCGCTGCTGATGCGGCTGTTCGTCACCGCACTGGAAAAAGAAGTCGCCAAGTTGCATGCGAATGATATCCGGCTTAAAGTGGTGGGTGATTTGTCGCGTTTCGACCAGAAGCTGCAAAAGATGATACAGGTCGCGCAGGCGAAGACTGCCGGCAACAAGGGCATGACAGTCACCATTTGCGCCAACTATGGCGGCCGCTGGGACATCATGCAGGCGGTGAACCGGCTGCAGCAGGAAGGCAAGCTGGAAAACGGCATCAGCGAAGACCAGTTGTCATCCTACCTGTCGATGGCGTATGCGCCCGAGCCTGACCTGTTCATCCGCACCGGCGGAGAGTCGCGCATTTCCAATTTCCTGCTATGGCAGCTGGCGTATAGCGAACTCTATTTTACGGACACTTTCTGGCCTGATTTCGACGCTGCTTCGCTGGACACCGCCATTCTGTCCTACCAGGCCAGAGAGCGGCGCTTTGGCCAGACCAGTGCGCAACTGGTGGAACAGGCATCCTGACCTTTTAGGAACTTAATGCTTAAAACTCGCATAGCGACGGCGCTGGTATTGTTGGCAGTATTGCTGCCGATTTTGTATTTCGGGAATTTTCTCGCTTTTTCCATCGTTGCTATCCTGTTTTTCGGGGTTGCCTTATGGGAGAGCCTGCGTCTGTTTAAAAATCCTGCTCCGGTGATTGCCGCCGTGGTCTGGTCCGCACTGTTTGCGTATATCACGCTCAGCGGCGCGGCAATTTCCTTTTCCTTCCTGTTCATGCTGTGCGCAGCCTTTTGGGTGTTGCGCCTGATTCCTGCGCTGAAGCTTGGGCTGCCGCCTTTTAACGGCGCCTCCAACGCTTTTCTGAGCGGTGTTTACAGCGCGTCCATCTTCGGCTGTTTTGTTGCTATCGCAGTGCTGTTCAGGCATTCTCCGGTTTTCCTGCTGTCGGTGATGGCGGTTGTATGGGTTGCCGATATCGGTGCCTATTTTTCCGGCAAGGCGTTCGGCAAACGCAAGCTCGCGCCCAGCATTTCACCTGGCAAATCATGGGAGGGTGCGATAGGCGGCGGGATAGCCGTGCTGCTGATTGCATCTCTGGTTGCTGTCCAGCCTGCGCTGGCCGATACCTTTCCCGCCAGGATACTGGTCAAGGGTGGCTGGGCTGCGCTGATTATCGTGATGACTATTTTGTCGGCGGCCAGTGTGGTCGGCGACCTGTTCGAATCCATGCTGAAACGCCGTGCGGGAATGAAGGACAGCAGTTCTTTGCTGCCCGGCCATGGCGGCGTGCTGGATCGTATCGATGCGTTGATACCGGTGCTGCCGGTGGCGGCACTTTTGGATTATTGGTGGTAACAGGCATGAGCATTGATCAGCAGCAGACGCAGGCTTCACGCATACAGCAGTTAAGCGTATTGGGTTCCACGGGGTCGGTAGGCGTTTCCACGCTGGATGTGGTCGCGCGCCATCCTGACCGTTATCGCGTGTACGCGCTGACCGCGCATACGCAGGTGCAGAAGCTGGCGCAGCAATGCGAACAGTTCCGCCCGGAAGTCGCCGTGGTCGGTTCCGCTGCCGCTGCCGCTGAGTTGCAAACGCTGCTGCGCGAAAAGAAAATCACCACTCAGGTAGAGTACGGCCCCGAGGCGCTGTGCAAGGTCGCTAGCGCTCCCGGCTGCGACGCGGTAATGGCTGCCATAGTCGGCGCTGCCGGACTGGCATCGTCGCTGGCTGCCGCGCAGGCAGGCAAGAAGGTATTGCTGGCCAACAAGGAAGCACTGGTAATGTCCGGCCAGCTGTTCATCAATGCCATCATAGAAAACGGCGCGACGCTGCTGCCTATCGACAGCGAGCACAATGCGATTTTCCAGTGCCTGCCGCGCGATTACCTGCGTCAGCCTGGCCGCCATGGCGTCCGCAAAATCGTACTGACGGCTTCCGGTGGTCCTTTCCTGAACCGCGCTGTTGAATCGCTGACCAACGTGACGCCGGACGAGGCGGTTGCTCATCCGAACTGGGTCATGGGCCGGAAAATTTCAGTGGATTCCGCCACGATGATGAACAAGGGCCTGGAAGTCATTGAGGCGCACTGGCTGTTTGCGACACCGGCTGAACAGATAGAAGTGTTGATCCATCCGCAGAGCGTGATCCATTCCATGGTGTCCTACGCAGACGGCTCCATGCTGGCGCAGCTGGGTAACCCGGACATGCGCACGCCTATCGCCTATGGCCTGGCCTATCCGGACAGGATAGATTCTGGTGTGGCGCAACTGGATCTGGCCCAGATTGCCAAACTGAGCTTTGAAGCGCCGGACATGAAGCGCTTTCCTTGCTTGGCGCTCGCTTTTGATGCGCTAAAAATCGGCCGGTCTACGCCGACCATACTGAACGCTAGCAATGAAATCGCTGTCCAAGCGTTTTTGGATGGCAAAATAGGCTTCAGGATGATAGACCAGCTGATTGCGCGTACGCTGGACAAGGTTCCGGTGGCGGACATACTGGATCTGGCCGGCATCCTGGAGCAGGACCGGATAGCGCGGGAAACCGCAAAGGCATTCATCGCATCATGATTTTATTGCAAACCATACTCGCCTTCATGGTGGCCTTGGGCACGCTGGTAGTTATCCATGAGCTTGGACACTATACGGTTGCACGCTTGTGCGGCGTCAAGGTGCTGCGGTTTTCCGTCGGTATGGGCAAAGTGGTTTTTTCACGCAGATTCGGCCCCGACCAGACGGAGTGGGCGATTTCCGCGCTGCCGTTGGGCGGCTATGTCAAATTGCTGGACGCGCGGGAGCAAGATGTCGGCAGCCTGTCTGAAGAAGAGCTCAAGCGCGAATTTGGCCGGCAATCGGTATGGAAGCGTATTGCCATTTTGGCAGCGGGGCCGCTGGCCAACTTCCTGCTTGCCATACTGCTGTTTTCGGGCTTGTATTTCCATGGCGTGCCTGAACCTGTCAGCAAAATCCAGGTCAGCTCAGAACAATCGACCGCTTATGTTGCCGGTCTGCGCGCGGGCGATCTGGTGACGAGTGTGAACGAGGACCCTGTGCTCGGATGGTCGGACCTGCGCTGGAAGCTGCTGGAACTGGCGCTGGAAAAGGCGCCTGCCAGCATAGGCGTCAAAAGAGCCAATACGGACAGGGCAGGCTCTTTCGACCAGTTGACACTATCTCTGCCATTGAGCCAACTGACGAACAAGGATTTAGAGGCAGACTTCCTTGCCAAGCTGGGCATGTCGATCGCATTGCCCAGGGCAACGCTGGCTGAGGTCATGCCAGGCGGTGCAGGCATGAGGGCTGGGCTTAGGCCGGGCGACGTGATTTTGCGGATCGGCGGCAAGAATCTGGCAGATGCACAGCAGTTTACCGGCATGGTGCGGGCTTCCGCCGGGCAGACGCTGGATCTGCTGGTCAGGCGCGGCGCCGAAGAGCTGGATATTGATGCGGTTCCAGATGCGGTAGAAGAGAATGGCGCAAAAATAGGGCGTTTGCAGGTGGCAATGACAGGCCCCGAAATGCAGCTAGTCCAGACGCCGTTATGGCAGTCCGTCGGGCGCGGTACCCAAAAAACTTGGGATACCAGCATCATGACGTTTAAAATGCTGGGCAAAATGCTGACCGGTGAAGTTTCCTGGAAGAACATCACTGGCCCCATTACGATTGCAGATTATGCCGGACAGACGTCCAGAACCGGTGTGATCAGTTATATCAGCTTTATCGCACTCATCAGTATTAGTCTCGGAGTAATGAATTTGCTACCTATTCCACTGCTGGACGGGGGGCATTTGTTGTATTATTCGCTGGAAGTTTTGACGGGCAAGCCGGTTTCTGAACGTTTCAGTGAAATTGCCCAGCGCGCAGGGGCAGCGGTGCTGATGACTCTGATGGCGCTCGCTTTTTTTAATGACATTGTCCGACTAGTGTCATAATGCTCGGCTGAGTCGGCCGGGCATGCAATTTCTTTACGGAAATTGATGTTTCGGTTCTCAGCATGATGCGTTCAAACCAAAGCGCATGATGGCAAGCAACGCAGTGTCCTGAGCCGGACAGATGCGTCAAGCCATCCAGCGTGTGTTTTGGTTTGAACTCGGAGGGGGTTGGAGTAAACGTCGCGCGAGTATTTTCAGGCGCTGCGTGCCGGGACGATAAAGGTTGCCGCTGCTAAGGCAAGCCGGCCTGTCGTTCCAGCCAGGTTTTACACCCGCCCCTACAAGCAATTTGATTGTCAACAGGCCCTAAGATTAAATAACAACCAATGAAATTACATATCGAGAACTTCGAGCACCTTACTTTGCCTAAATTACGCCGACACGTGTTGGCATTAGCTGCACTCGCTGTATGTTCTGGTAGCGCAATGGCGATTGAACCATTCATAGTTAAAGATATCCGGGTTGAAGGCATCCAGCGTACTGAAGCGGGAACGGTATTCAGTTACCTGCCTGTGCGCGTTGGCGAAATGTTTGACGATGCAAAAAGTACCGCGGCGATCAAGGCTCTGTACGCAACGACCTTCTTCAAGGATGTGCAGATTGAAGTGCAGGATGGCGTGCTGATTGTGTTGCTGGAAGAGCGGCCATCAATCGCCGGTGTGGATTTCACTGGCACCAAGGAATTTGAAAAAGACAATCTGGTGAAGGCGCTGAAAGACATCGGCGTCGGCGAATCACGTATTTTCGACAAGGCCAGCGTTGATCGTGCCGAGCAGGAACTGAAGCGCCAATACCTGTCGCGCGGCCTGTACGGTGTGCAGATCACTACAACCGTAACGCCGATTGAGCGTAACCGCGTCAATGTGACGTTTGCCGTGGATGAGGGCGATGTCGCCCGTATCGCGCAAATCAATATCATCGGCAACAAGGCATTCTCGGATAGCGAACTGCGTGAAATGCTGGCGCTGAGAACGCCGGGCTGGTTCACTTGGTACACGAAGGCGGACCAGTATTCCAAACAGAAATTGTCGGGCGACATAGAGACACTGAAGTCTTTCTATCAAAACCGCGGCTATCTGGAAATGCAGGTCGAATCGACGCAGATTTCGATTACACCGGACAAGAAAGATATTTACATCACCATCAATATCATTGAAGGCGATAAATACACGGTTTCCGGCGTCAAGCTGGAAGGCGAGATGTTTGGCCGTGAAGATGAGCTGGCTTCGCTGGTGCTGCTGAAAGGTGGCGACACCTATAATGCCGCCAGATTGACGGACAGCACCAAGCGCATCTCCGAGCGCCTGGGTAACTTTGGCTATGCGTTTGCCAACGTCAATGCCAATCCGCTGCTGAACAAGGAAAAGAAAGAAGTTGCATTTACGATCTTCGTTGATCCGGGCAAGCGCGTCTATGTGCGCAAGATCAACCTGGCCGGTAATACCCGCACGCGCGATGAAGTTATCCGCCGCGAATTCCGCCAGTTTGAAAGCTCATGGTATGACGGCGAGAAGATCAAACTGTCGCGCGACAGGGTAGACCGCCTGGGCTATTTTAAGGAAGTCACGATCGATACGCCGGAAGTGCCGACCAGCACCGACCAGGTGGATGTGAACCTGACCGTCACGGAAAGGCCAACGGGCAACATCCAGCTCGGCGCCGGCTACTCGCAGCTGGAACGCCTGACCTTGTCCGGCTCTATCCAGCAGGCCAATGCCTTTGGTAGCGGCGACACTATTGGCCTGGAAGTTAACACCAGTTCGCTGTACCGCACCATTGCGTTGACGCATACCAATCCTTACTTCACGGATGACGGCGTCAGTAAGAGCACTGAGGTGTACGTCCGCACCACACGGCCTGTTATCGGCAGCGTCGGCGATTACCGGATCCAGACCACGGGTGCCAAGCTGAGTTTCGGCGTGCCGTTCTCGGAAGTGGATACCGTGTTCTTTGGCCTGGGCTTTGAAAGAACCAATGTTGAAACCTTTGTCGGCAGCCCGTTCCGCTACCTGAAGTACGTTGCCGATTACGGCGGAGCTGTGAAAGATCCTAACGACCCGAACTATGGTATTGGTTCATCCGTTACCAATTCCTTCCCGCTGACGGTTGCCTGGCAGAGGGATAGCCGGGATAGCGCGCTGATTCCTACGGTGGGCCGTTATCAGCGCGCCAACCTGGAATTGTCGGCCATCGGCAGCTTCAAGTATTATCGTGCGAGCTATCAGGCGCAGTTGTTCAAGCCGGTATATAAATCCATCACTCTGGCGCTGAATGGCGAGTTTGATTATGGCCATGGTATAGGCGGCAAGCCTTATCCGCTGTTCAAGAACTACTATGCCGGTGGTATTGGCTCCGTGCGCGGTTATGAATCGTCGACGCTGGGTACCAAGGATCCTAATGGCGATGCACTCGGCGGTGCAAGCCGGGTATTTGGTAATATAGAATTGCAGTCGCCTTTCCCTGGTTCAGGCAACGACAAGAGTTTGCGCTTGTTTACCTTCTTCGATTTCGGTAACGTTTTCGATGAAAATCAGAAAATACGCGTGCAGGACATGCGGGCAGCGGTCGGTATCGGCCTGAGCTGGATTTCTCCTGTCGGCCCGTTGAAACTGAGCTATGGTAAACCGGTGAATCTGAAGCCTGGCGACAGGCCGGAAGCGTTCCAGTTTAATCTGGGCGGCGGCTTCTAAAGATACAATGGCGGTGTAATTTATTTTAAGCAATGCGGAGAAATATTTTGAAGCAATTTATTACCCCTAGCGGTTTGTTTCGAAGCCTGATGACGTGTGTTGTCTGCCTGGGCCTGTTCGGGCAGGCGCACGCACAGGAAGTAAAGATTGGCTACGTAGATGCACAGCGCCTGTTGCAGTCGGCCCCGGCAAAGGCTGCTGAGGAAAAGATTGCGCAGGAATTTTCCAAGCGTGAAAAAGACAATCAGGATCTGAGCCTGAAATTGAAGTCGCTTGCTGAAAAATATGACAAGGATGCGCCCGTCTTGTCCGAAACCGACCGTATCAAGAAGCAGCGCGAGTTGCTCGATATGGATCAGGACCTGAAACGCAGGCGCCAGATCTTCAATGAAGACCTGAACCAGCGCAAGAGTGAAGAACTGGCCAATTTCTCGGTACGCGTCAGGAAAGCAGTGAAGCAGATTGCGGAATCTGAAAAATACGATATCGTGCTGCAGGAAGAGCCTATCTATTTCAATCCTCGCATAGACCTGACCGAGAAAGTGCTTAAAGCCCTTTCCAAGTAAATAAAATGACCACCGTAAGCATTCGGCTGGGAGAATTGGTCGATCGCTTCGGTGGTCAATTAATTGGCAGCCCCGACATCCAGGTAGCCGGCATTGCTCCTTTGAGCGATGCTGACGAGCGCTACCTCACTTTCCTGACCAATCCCAAATTCAGGTCACAGGCCGAGCTGACAAGCGCTGCCGCGCTGATCCTGTCAGCCAGGGATCTGGAGCACGTTGGCCCGGTCTATACCGGCGCCCGCATCGTTGCCGACAACCCTTACGCCTATTTTGCCCACGTGGCGCAGCACTTCGCCGCCTTGCAGGCCATACCGCCAGAGCAGGGCGTGCATCCTACTGCCTATGTCAGCCCGCACGCGATTGTGGCTGCCAGCGCCAGCATAGGCCCAAATGCGACGGTAGAGGCCGAGGCCGTCATTGGAGAGGGCGCCGTTATCGGCGCTGGCGTATTCATCGGGCGGGGCGTCAGCATAGGTGACGGTACCCGGCTGTTTGCCAATGTCACCATTTATGAATACTGCGTGATTGGCCAGCAGTGCACGATACAGTCCGGTGCTGTTATCGGTGCTGAAGGCTTTGGCTTTGCCAACGAGAGCGGAAAATGGGTCAAGATCCCACAGACCGGCCGCGTGCTGATCGGCGACCGTGTCGAGATCGGTGCCAACACCACGATAGATCGTGGCGCGCTGGCAGACACCATCATTGAAGAAGGCGTGATCCTGGATAACCAGATCCAGATCGGCCACAACTGCCATATAGGCGCGTACACTGCAATGGCAGGCTGTGTCGGCGTCGCAGGCAGTGCAAAGATAGGCAAGCATTGCACCTTCGGCGGCGCGGCGATGGTATTGGGACATCTGACCATCGTTGATAACGTGCATATTTCATCCGGGAGCATGGTCTCCCGGTCCATACTGGAAGCAGGCCAGTACACCGGGTTCTATCCATTGGCAAAAAATGCAGACTGGGAAAAGTCTGCCGCTATCGTCCGCAACCTGTCGGCGATGCGCGAAAAAATCCGCCAGATGGAAAAAACAATCAAAACGCTCACAGAAAAGTAATAATGAATACCTTAGACATCAATCAAATCAAGCAATACCTGCCGCACCGTTACCCTATGCTGCTGGTAGACCGCGTGCTGAACTGGGAAAGCGGCAAGACCATTACCGCCATCAAAAACGTGACCGCGAACGAAGAGTTCTTCAACGGACATTTCCCCAACAAGCCGGTAATGCCTGGTGTGCTGATGATAGAAGCGCTGGCGCAGACTGCCGCAATCCTGTCGTTCCTGACGATGGGGCAAAAACCGGATGAAAGCACCATCGTGTATTTTCTCGGCATAGACGGTGCGCGTTTCAAGCGGCCTGTAGAGCCGGGTGACCAGCTGAAAATAGAAGTAGAAATCCTGCGCGTGGCGCGCGGAATCTGGAAATACAAAGCCAAAGGCAGCGTGGATGGGCAGCTGGCCGTGGAAGGCGAGCTGATGTGCACGATGCGCACCGCCAATGACGTGCCGGTGGGCTTGCCTGCAGGCGCTACCGCCGGAGAATAGACATGGCCATTCACCCAACGGCAGTTGTCGACCCCAAAGCCAGCCTGGATAGTTCGGTGGAGGTCGGCCCCTATTCAGTGATCGGCCCTCACGTCAGTATCGGTGCAGGCAGCAAGGTCGGCCCGCATGTGGTGATAGCAGGGCATACGACGATAGGCAACGACAATACGCTGTTCCAGTTCTCATCCATAGGCGGCGCGCCGCAGGACAAGAAATACGCTGGAGAGCCGACACGTCTGGAAATCGGCGACCGCAATGTTATCCGTGAATTCTGTACCTTCAACCTGGGCACCACGCAGGATGACGGCGTCACACGCATCGGTAACGATAACTGGATAATGGCTTACGTGCATCTGGCGCATGACTGCAAGATTGGCAGTAACACGATCTTCGCCAACAACGCGCAACTGGCCGGCCATGTCCACATCGGCGACTGGGTGATACTCGGCGGTTTTACCAATATCCACCAGTTCTGCCGCGTAGGCTCGCACGCAATGACAGGTATGGGTACGACGCTAACGCAGGACGTACCGCCGTTTGTCACGCTGTCCGGCAATCCGGCAGCGGCGCATGGCATCAACGCAGAAGGCCTGAAACGCCGTGGCTTCAGCCGTGAGCAGATCGCCGCTGTCCGCCAGGCCTACAAGCTCATTTACCGTTCCGGCCTGACGCTGGACGAAGCCAAGGCGGCGCTGGATGCCGAGCAGGCAACTCTGCCTACCGATGAAGCCTTGCACATGCAAGCGATGCGCAGCTTCCTGGATACCAGCACCCGCGGCATCGTCCGATAGTGCTGCCTGTGGATCAGACCCAGCGACCCATCATTGCGATGGTGGCCGGCGAGACATCCGGCGACCTGCTCGCAGGACGCCTGTTGTCCGGCCTGAGGCCGCAGCTGCCTGCGTCGCTGATGCACGGCATAGGCGGGCCAAGGATGGCCGAGCATGGTTTCATCACCGACTGGCCGATGGATAAGCTGGCAGTGCGCGGCCTGTTCGAAGTGCTGGCCCATTACCGCGAGATCAGCGGCATCCGAAAACAGTTGCGCGAACGCCTGCTGATTGAAAAGCCGGATGTCTTTATCGGCGTGGATGCGCCGGATTTCAATCTCGATCTGGAAATCCAGTTGAAGCAGGCGGGTATTCCCACGATGCACTACATCAGTCCCTCCATCTGGGCCTGGCGCGGTGGACGTATCAAGAAGATTGCCGAAGCGGTGTCGCACATGCTGGTCGTCTTTCCGTTTGAAGAGCAGATTTATCGCGATGCCGGCATTCCGGTTACCTATGTCGGCCATCCGCTGGCCCAGGTCATCCCGCTGGAACCGGACGTGGCAGCCGCCAGGGCGGAGTTAGGCTTGCAAGCCGATGCTACCGTCGTAACGATCCTGCCGGGCAGCCGCATGTCGGAGCTCAAATACAATACCGAAGCATTCATCGCTGCTGCCAAGCTGCTGCATGAGCGCGATCCCAGGATGCAGATCGTGGTGCCGATGGCCGGTGCGAAACAGCGCAGTTATTACATTAAGCTGGTCGTGGATGCCGGACTGGAAGAAGTGCCGGTACTGCTGATTGATGGCCAGTCGCATACTGCGATCGCCGCTGCCGATGCGGTGCTGGTGGCTTCCGGCACGGCGTCGCTGGAAGTGGCGCTGTTCAAGAAACCGATGGTCATCGCTTACCGGATGATGGAAGCGTCGTGGCAGATATTACGGCATATGGGCTACCAGCCGTGGATAGGCTTGCCCAATATCATAGAGCGCGATTTCGTGGTGCCGGAACTGCTCCAGCACGCAGCATCGCCCAAGGCGTTGGCGGATGCGCTGTGGAAGCAATTGAACGATATGCCGTTGCGAGATTCATTGAAGCAACGCTTTACCGACATGCATCATAGCCTGTTGCGGGACACTGCCAACGTGTCTGCGCAAGCCGTATTAGAATTGATAGCAAGCCGCAAGGCCTGATCTTTGCCGGCAGCGTCCGGCCTCTACCTTTTGGTTCCCCTATGTACGTCGACTCTCATTGCCATATCAATTTCCCCGAACTGGCTGCTCGCTTGCCCGAAATCATGGCCAAGATGGAGGAAAACGGCGTCACGCACGCGTTGTGCGTGTCGGTGGACCTGCCTGATTTTCCTCAGGTGCTGGCGCTGGCCGAGCAGTATCCGCATATTTTTGCCTCGGTGGGCGTGCATCC
>JAYSKH010000373.1:0-4812 GCA_043726505.1 Undibacterium sp.
TTCCTGCGGGCCAGGATGAACAAGGACGGCGGCCTGGACCTGTACCAGAACCAGAGTTCCGGCGTGCTGACGTCCACCGTCTGGGGCGACGGCTTGATAGACCTGGCGCCCGGTAAGACTATCACTGCAGGCGACATGGTGCGCTTCCTGCCTTTTGCGGAATTGCTGTCGTAATATTGCGTTAATAGAGAGTTAATAGAAAAGATCTGTATGGAACCAGGAATAAAATTGGAATTGCGTTTTTTTGCCGGTGTGCGGGAAAAGCTGGGCACCGCGGCGGAGCAGGCCAGCTTGCCCGGGCAGATACATACTGCAGGCGATGTGCGCGCGTGGCTGGTCCAGCGCGGCGGCGTCTGGGCAGACGCACTGGCGGAAGGCCGTGCGTTGCGCATGGCCTATAACCAGCAAATGTGCGATGCCGAGACAGTCGTTGCCGATGGCGGCGAGCTGGCCTTTTTTCCTCCCGTTACAGGCGGTTAGCAAGCATATGCCGATTTCAGTTCAGACCGCTGATTTTGATGTCAGCGCCGAAATAGCCAGGCTGCGCGCCGGCAAGCCGGCCATAGGTGCGGTCGTCAGCTTTGTCGGCGTCGTGCGCGACATGAATGACGGCCACGACGTGCATGCGATGGAACTGGAGCACTATCCGGGCATGACGGAAAAAGCGCTGGAAGACATCGTGCAGCAAGCGCATGCCCGTTGGACATTGCAGGATTGCCTGGTCATCCACCGCGTGGGCGCTTTGCAGCCGCTGGACCAGATCGTACTGGTGGCGGTGGCATCTGCGCACAGGGGCGAAGCGTTTGCAGCCTGCGAATTCATCATGGATTACCTGAAGACGCAGGCGCCATTCTGGAAAAAAGAGCAGACGCCGCAAGGCGCACGCTGGGTGGATGCCCGCGAGCATGACGACAAGGCGCTCGCCAAGTGGGGCTTGGTATCTGGCAATGCCACCGATGCTGCCAAGACCTGACAAAATTCAGCTCAAGCTGCCGGTCTCGTCCGGGGCTGTAGCCAATAAAGAGAGAAAGTTTTTATGCCAGACCAAATCGACAGCCCATTGTTTCCCGCGATAGAGCCTTACCGCACCGGCACGCTGCAAGTGGATGACATCCACACGCTGTACTGGGAAGAGTGCGGTAATCCGGATGGTGTACCTGTATTGTTCCTGCACGGCGGCCCCGGTGGCGGCCTGTCCCCCGGTCACCGCCGGTTTTTTGATCCGCAGCATTACCGCATTGTGCTGTTTGACCAGCGCGGCGCGGGCCAGTCCACGCCGCTGGGTGAATACCGCAACAACACGACCGGCCTGCTGGTGTCCGATATAGAAAAAATCCGCGACATGCTGGGCATTAGCCAATGGCTGGTATTCGGCGGCTCCTGGGGTTCCACGCTGGCGCTGGCTTATGGCGAAGCGCATGCGGAACGCTGCCTGGGTTTTGTGCTGCGCGGTATTTTTCTGTGCACCAAGGCCGAGGTGGACTGGTTCGTCAATGGGATGGGCTGGTTCTATCCCGAAGTACACCAGCGTTTTGCGCAAGCGATTCCGGCCGAAGAGCGCGGCGACCTGCTGCAAGCTTATGTCAAACGCCTGTTCTGCGACGACCCTGCGGTGTACACCGAGGCTGCCCGCAACTGGAGCCGCTATGAAGGCAGCTGCCTGTTCCTGAAGCCGCAGGCGCAGGCGATAGAAGACTTTGAATCGGATTCCGTCAGTTTAGGCCTGGGGCGACTGGAGGCGCACTATATGGTGAATGCGGCCTTCA
The DNA here is from genome assembly GCA_043726505.1 of Undibacterium sp. GTDB lineage: Bacteria > Pseudomonadota > Gammaproteobacteria > Burkholderiales > Burkholderiaceae_D > Undibacterium. Next base: position 1,767 of record JAYSKH010000373.1, read on the forward strand.
TGGAAGAAGACCAGCTGATCCGCAACATCGGCAAGATCAGGCACCTGCCTGCGGTGATCGTGCAGGGCCGCTACGATGTCATTTGCCCGCCCGCCAGCGCCTACCGCTTGCACCAGGCCTGGCCCGAAGCGCGTTTCCATCTGATAGGGGACGCCGGCCATGCCGCGATGGAGCCGGGTACTGCCGCAGCACTGGTGGCGGCAACTGAGCAGTTTAAACAGAAAAAGGCGTTTGATTAAGCCATGCTAATTTAAATCAAACACTTTTATCCGACAAAGCTTGCGATGCGGCCACGTAAGCTTTTTTACATCAATTCAACATGTAGGAAGCAGCGGGGCTGCGCTCGCTGCCTTGTATGACCAGGTCAACACCCCATTCTGCCTCCGTGGCGGCTGCCTGCAGCAGGCTGCAAAAGCCGTGCATCATGCCTTCCGGCAGCGTGATTTCAAACGCGTCTTCGCCGGCGGGAAAAAATTGCAGGCAGATCGGCGCACCGGCTACTATATTGAAGTTGATGCTGTGGATCAGCAGCGGAGCCTCGCCGCGAGGGAAAACCTGCGCGCCGTCCTCGTAAGGATTGGTAAAGCCGCCGCCGTCCCGCATCTGCTTAAGCAGCGATTCGTGTTTCATCTGGACAATGTCGGCACTGGCGTGCGCCGCTTCAGGCTTTTCCAGCACGACCTGGGTTGCCAGCGCTTGTAGCGTTGTCGGCCATAGCTTCAGCAGCAGCCTGCGTGTGATGTGGGCCTGGATTTCCTGCTTTTCCATGCCTTCGCCGGGATCGCCAAAGGAAAGCCGAAGCAAGATGCGGTCTTGTTCCGCCTGGTAGGTAACTTGTATTTGTAATAATTCCATCGTCATTGCCGGTAAACTTGATCTGGATCAGGTTTACCACATGTCCTATTCTTGAAAATATCGTTCACCGCCCCAATTTTCTGACGTAATTACCCATTCTTCAGGAGCATTTGATGCGTCTCGATAAGCTAACAACAAAATTGCAGGAAGCGCTGGCTGATGCGCAAAGCTATGCGGTCGGCAATGATAACCAATACATAGAACCTGTGCACATTTTACTGGCTCTGCTGAACCAGGAAGATGGGGGCGCGCGTTCGATTTTACAGAGGGCTGGCGTGAATGTCGGCGGCCTTACATCGGCATTGAAGCTGGCGCAGGAGCGCCTGCCCAAGGTCACCGGTACGGATGGCCAGGTGCAGGTTGGCCGCGAGCTGGGCAATTTGCTCAATCTTGCCGACAAGGAAGCGCAAAAGCGCGGTGATGAATTTCTGGCCAGCGAAATGCTGTTGCTGGCGCTGGCCGATGATAAATCCGACGCCGGCAAGCTGGCAAGGGAAAACGGCCTGACCCGCAAATCGCTGGAAGCGGCGATCTCTGCTGTGCGCGGCGGCGCCAATGTCAATTCGCAGGAGGCCGAAGGCCAGCGAGAAGCCCTGAAAAAATACACGCTGGACCTGACCGAGCGCGCCCGCCTGGGCAAGCTGGACCCGGTGATAGGCCGCGATGATGAAATCCGCCGCGCCATCCAGGTGTTGCAACGACGCAGCAAAAACAATCCTGTGCTGATAGGTGAACCCGGCGTTGGTAAAACAGCGATCGTCGAGGGTCTGGCGCAGCGCATCGTCAATGGTGAAGTGCCTGATAGCCTGAAATCCAAACGCGTGCTGTCGCTGGACATGGCAGCCTTGCTGGCCGGTGCCAAATTCCGTGGCGAGTTTGAAGAGCGGCTGAAAGCAGTGCTGAAAGAAATCGCGCTGGACGAAGGCCAGACCATCGTCTTCATTGACGAATTGCACACTATGGTAGGCGCCGGCAAGGCAGAAGGCGCAATGGACGCCGGCAACATGCTGAAACCGGCGCTCGCGCGCGGCGAGCTGCATTGTGTGGGCGCGACCACGCTGGACGAATACCGCAAGTACATAGAAAAAGATGCAGCGCTGGAGCGCCGCTTCCAGAAGATCATCGTCGATGAACCGAGCGTGGAAGCGACGATTGCGATTTTGCGCGGCCTGCAGGAAAAATATGAAGTCCATCATGGCGTGGACATCACCGATCCGGCGATCATTGCGGCGGCGGAATTGTCGCACCGGTATATCACCGACCGCTTCCTGCCGGACAAGGCTATCGATCTGATCGATGAAGCGGCGTCCAAGATCAAGATAGAAATCGATTCCAAGCCCGAGGTGATGGACAAGCTGGACCGCCGCCTGATCCAGCTGAAAATTGAGAGGGAAGCAGTCAAGCGTGAAAAGGATGAAGGTTCCAAAAAACGCCTGGTGCTGATAGAAGAGGAAATCAGCAGGCTGTCGCGCGAGTATGCAGATCTGGAAGAAATCTGGAAATCCGAAAAAGCGACGGTGCAGGGTAGTGCGCATATCCGCGAAGAAATTGAAAAAATCCGTTTGCAGATGGATGATGCCAAGCGCAAAGGCGACTGGCAGACCATGTCCGAGCTGCAGTATGGCCGCATGCCCGAGCTGGAAGCTCAGCTGAGACAGGCGGATGATACGCAGCACACCAGTGGCAAGATGAAGCTGCTGCGCACGCAGGTCGGGGCCGAAGAAATTGCCGAGATCGTGTCGCGTGCTACCGGCATACCGGTATCGCGCATGATGCAGGGTGAACGTGAAAAACTGCTGCAGATGGAAGATGCATTGCACAAGCGCGTCGTCGGGCAGCATGAAGCCATCGTTGCCGTATCGGACGCCATCCGCCGCTCGCGCGCCGGCCTCAGCGACCCTGGCAGGCCTTATGGCTCCTTCCTGTTTCTGGGGCCAACGGGCGTGGGTAAAACCGAGCTGACCAAGGCATTGGCAGGGTTTCTGTTCGACACCGAGGATGCGCTGATCCGTATCGACATGAGCGAGTTCATGGAGAAGCATTCGGTCGCCCGGCTGATCGGTGCGCCGCCCGGCTACGTCGGTTATGAAGAGGGCGGTTACCTGACGGAAGCGGTGCGCCGCAAGCCTTACAGCGTGATCCTGCTGGATGAGGTAGAGAAAGCACATCACGATGTATTTAACGTGCTGTT
>JAYSKH010000374.1:0-8410 GCA_043726505.1 Undibacterium sp.
GCCGGAATCGGTACGCACCAGCATGCGCGCGGTGGCATAAAAGTGGGGGATCGTAAATGCTACCTGCTTGCGCCGGTCGGCATTATTGGTAGTGGAGCCGCATTCTATGTCAGCCTTGCCGCCGATGATCGCCGGCAGGCGCGTAGACCCGTTGACCTGCAAATAATTGATCGTCAGCTGCGGCAGTTTTAATTCTTTTTTAACCGCTTCTGCGATCTTGAGGCAGATATCAACAGCATAGCCGATCGGTTTTTTGTTTTCAGACAGGTAGGAAAACGGCACCGACGCTTCACGGTGCGCGATGGTAATGGTCTGGGTTTCTCTGATGAGGGATAGTGTATCGGCGAAAGAGGACGAACAGGCGCCTATGCCGAGCAGGCATAGCGCACTTGTATTAAGCGTTCTTTGTAATCGCGTCATTTTGTCTCCTCGTTACGGCGGTCAGCGGGTAAAAAGTTACCGGCGATCAAACATAACATCATTAGAACCCATTTAGTGCTGCGATGAATTCAAAAATTGCTTTCTTTTGCAAGAGAATCTTCGGAAGTCCTTCACTTCCCTCGTGCAGGGTTCAAATAGGCGCCTATTTGCATCTACGGGCTATTTATTAACCGCCTATCGGCGTTTACCGGCAGTAGTCAGCATTTTTGGGTGATGCCGCCTGCAAGACCTTGCAAGAAACAAGCCACCACCCAAATCGCCATCAACAGCCATCGCAAACGACCACCCCCGGCACTGGCTGAGGGTGGTTTTTTTAAAACTGCCGTCCGGAAGCAGTAATTTTATCCGCCGGACGGTTTCCGCATCAGGGGTACAGACCGCGCACTTCACGCGCCTGCAATACCCGTGAGCAGCCTACGATAAACGCCGCGGTACGCAGCGAAACCTTCTTTTCTTCAGTGATCTGCCACACTGCGTTAAATGCCTCTTTCATGATGCGGGTAAGGCGCAGATTGATCTCGTCTTCGGTCCAAAAATAGCTGGAGAAATCCTGCACCCATTCAAAATAGCTGACCGTCACGCCGCCGGCATTGGCGATCACATCGGGTACAACTAGCACGTTCCTGTCGCGCAGAATGTCATCGGCTTTCGGTGTAGTCGGGCCGTTTGCACCTTCCAGAATAATGCTTGCACGGATTTTGTGCGCATTTTTCTCAGTGATCTGCTGCTCCAGCGCGGCGGGGATCAGAATGTCGCAATCCACGCCCCAGAAATCGTCACCGACCAGCACCGCTTCTGAACCCGGGAAACCTGCAACGCTACCTGTTTCGGCAACGTGCGCCAGCAGCTGGTTAACGTCCAGGCCGTTCGGATGGTAGACCGAGCTCAGGTGGTCTTGCACTGCAACCACTTTGGCGCCGGCATCAGCAAACAAACGGGCTGCAATTCCGCCCACATTACCAAAACCCTGCACCGCAATCTTCGCGCCTTCAATCTGCAGGCCGCGCTTGGCAGCCGCTTCACAACCGACGACAAACACGCCGCGGCCGGTGGCTTCACGGCGACCGAGACTACCGCCCAGTGAAATCGGCTTGCCGGTAACGACGCCGGTCGCAGTGCGGCCTTCGTTCATCGAATAGGTGTCCATCATCCACGCCATCGTCTGTTCGTTGGTGTTGACGTCCGGCGCGGGGATATCCTTGTCCGGGCCGATGATGATGCCGATCTCGCTGGTGTAACGGCGCGTCATGCGCATCAGTTCGCCGCGCGACAAGGTCTTAGGATCGACACGGATACCGCCCTTGGCGCCGCCGTAGGGCACATTGACTGCGGAATTCTTGATCGTCATCCACGCAGACAGCGCCATCACTTCCGACAGCGTCACATCCTGATGAAAACGCACGCCGCCCTTGCCCGGACCACGGGAAGTATTGTGCTGTACACGATAGCCTTCGAAGTGGGAAATACTGCCGTCATCACGCTCGATGGGCACGTCGACGATGAGGATGCGCTTCGGGCGTTTCAGCGTTTCAACCCAGCGCGACAGGTGGCCCAGGTAAGGGGTGACGCGATCGATCTGCTCCAGGTAAACTGCCCAGGGACCGACCTCATTCTGGGTAAGATAAGACGGTATCTCGTGTTGGGTGGACATGGTATGGCCTCCTTTTCGTTTCAGTTAGAGGAGCGCCGAGAGAAATGCCGCGAGGGTCGGAAAGGCTTGATGCGGCCATCACATTTGTGAACATCTTTTTGCAAAATACACTGCATGCTTTGCGGCCGCCTTGAAGCCCGTCGATCCGCTGCTACTTTGCTCAGTGCTCCGAAGATGCAATGCAAAAAAATAGTTGAAAGTGCGAATTACCGGTCAGGTGACGCATAGTAGCCAACAGCCATTTCTGCCGCTAATGCTTTGTTTGCATGTATCTATGCAATAAAAACATAACGCTGAAAGCCAGTTTTCCGCGCAAAATCCCGCACGAAAAATAATTTTCAACCGGAATTATCCGATTTTCTTTTTACTGGATTTTGCCAGCCTGTCAGACACTGGCTGTATGCCCGCCTTTGAACTTCCATGCAGCTGCTCCAGATAATCCCACAAGCGCGATACGATCAGCTTGCCTGGCCGCTGCACCGTGGGCCGCTCTCGGTACAACCGGATTTCCATTTCAATTTCCCATTCCTTGACACCGCCATCGGCGCGCGCCAGCTGCTTTTGCTTGACCTCGCGCGTGACCGATGATTCGGGCAGAAAAACCACGCCATGGCCTTCCAGCGCCATCATCTTCAGGCCTTCTGCCATGTCGGTTTCATAGCACTTTTCAAAATGCAGCGGTATGCGCGCGTCATTCAGGATCAGGTCTACCAGCCGCCCTAGATAGGCATTGCTGGCATAGGTCAGAAAAGGCAGCGGCGCTTGCGCGGTGCCCGGCAGCACATAGTCAGGCACGCCGGCCTTATCGCAGCGTGCATACGCGCGCAAGGTTTCATAGCCCATGGTGATCATGTCGTACTGGCTGGAATCCAATAGCATGGGCTGGCGCGGATGGTGGTAGCACAACATCAGGTCGCAGCCGCTTTCGACCAGCGTCATCACCGCATCGTGCACGTTCAGCGCCAGCAGGCGGCTATTGATTTCACCAAATGCGGTGCTCAGCTCAGTCAGCCATTTGGGCACAAACGTCAGCGACAAGGTATGCGGCACCGCGAAGTCCACCGTGGTCTGCGTGGCTGTGCGCTTGCCCCGCAGCAGCGCGCGCGCATTGTTGATCTGCCCCAGCATTTCTATCGCCTGCTCATAGAACACTTCGCCGGCATGCGTGAGCCTGGTCGGATAAGAGGTCCGGTCTATCAGGTCGGTGCCCAGCCATGCTTCCAGCGACTGTATCCTGCGCGAGAACGCCGGCTGCGTGACATGGCGCAGTTCGGCGGAACGGCTGAAACTATTGGTTTCTGCCAGTGACACAAAATCTTCCAGCCATTTGGTTTCCATGGAATACCGTGATGTGTTGAATTTTTAAGGGAAGACCGGATTAACTCACCAGTTCGCGTGGGTTGTCCAGTAATTCATCCACATCGGGCTCAGACAATTCCAGTTGTTCCTGCCGGTTTTGCTGGCGCTGCCACATCTGCGCATAAGCGCCGTCCAGCAGCAGCAACTGCTGGTGCGTGCCGCGCTCCGTGATGCGGCCTTTGTCCAGCACCAGTATCTGTTGCGCATCCACGACGGTGGACAGGCGGTGCGCGATGACCAGCGTAGTGCGGCTCTTGGCAATTTCCTTCAGCTGCGCCTGTATCATCTGTTCGGACTTGGAATCCAGCGCAGATGTCGCCTCGTCAAAAATCAGGATGGCCGGGTTTTTCAGCAAGGTGCGGGCAATCGCCACCCTCTGTTTTTCTCCGCCGGACAACTTCAGGCCACGCTCGCCGACCATGGTCGCATAACCGTCCGGCAGCGTTTCGATAAAGTCATGGATGTAGGCAGCCTTGGCGGCGGCAACCACTTCATCCCTGCCGGCACCCTGCTTGCCGTAGGCAATATTGTATTCAATCGTGTCGTTGAACAGCACCGTATCCTGCGGCACGATGCCTATAGCACGGCGCAGAGAATGCTGCGTGACGTCGCGCAAATCCTGCCCATCAATCAGGATACTGCCGGCCTGGATATCGTAGAAGCGAAACAGCAGCCGCGACAGCGTCGATTTGCCGGAGCCGCTATGTCCAACTACCGCAGTCGTGGTGCCTGCCGGAATGGTGAAATCCACATCAAACAGAATTTGGCGCTTGCTTTCGTAACTGAAATCGACATGGCTGAAGTGCACTTCCCCACCTTCCTGATGGTCGATGTGCAGGTCCCGCGCGCTATCGCTATCGGCGATCTCGCGATTCTGGTCCAGCAGTGAAAACAGCCTTTCCATGTCCGCCAGGCTTTGCTTGATTTCGCGGTACAGCACACCGAGGAAATTCAGCGGGATATACAGCTGTATCATGAAGGTGTTGACGAGCACAAGGTCGCCCAGGCTCATCTTGCCGGCAATGACGCCTTGCGTCGCGCGCCACAATATCAGCGTGACGGCGGTGGCGATGATCAGCGATTGTCCGGTATTCAATAGCGACAGCGACGTCTGCGATTTGACGGCAGCCAGTTCATACTTGCGCAGGCCTTCATCATAGCGCTGCGCTTCGTAATCCTCATTGCCGAAATACTTGACCGTCTCGTAATTGATCAGCGAATCGATGGCCTTGGTGTTAGCCTTGGAATCCAGCTCATTCATCGTGCGGCGGAAATGCGTGCGCCACTCCGTCACACTGATGGTGAACACGATATACGTGACCAGCGCACCGCCGGTAATCACCGTAAACCACACGTCATAATGCGTGACCAGATAAATCAGCACCAGCGAAATTTCTATCAGCGTCGGCAGGATGCTGAACAGCGCATAGGACACCAGCGATGAGATGCCGCGCGTGCCGCGCTCTATATCGCGTGTCATGCCGCCGGTTTGCCGGTTCAGGTGGAAACGCAGCGACAGCGCATGCAGATGGCGGAATACATTTAACGCAATCGTGCGCACTGCGCGCTGTGTGACCTTGGCAAAAACGAATTCCCGCAACTCGGTAAACATCGTCGTGGAAAGCCGCAACGCGCCATAGGCAACCAATAAGCCCACTGGCAACACCATCAACGCAGCGGGATGCGTGGGCGTGATGGTCATGCGGTCTACTAGTTGTTTCAATATCAAAGGTACGCCAACATTGGCGACCTTGGCCCCCACCATGAAGCCCAGCGCCAGCAGCACGCGCCACTTGTAGGCCCATAGATAGGGAATCAAGGTTTTGAGGGTTGCCCAGTCGTCGCGCGGTTTGCCGGCAACAGCTGCAGCAGGTGTGTCGGGAAGCTTGGAGAATTTACTGCTCATATGCAAGGATTCTGGAAATAATGGTTTATGCTTACGGAAAGCATCATCTGCACGGCAGTCACAGCATTGCTGATAGTAAAAATGACGTTAACAATGAAGTTGACAACGAAGTTGACAATAAGCTACGGAGACAATCGGGGCTGCCCTGTTATTTTTCAAGCAGGGCAACCGCAATAAGCTTTTAATTCTAATGATTGTAACTGTTTAGGAGTATCAAGATGTCTGAACCGGCTAAAACCTCACTGCCCTCTGGCATGCCTCAACTGCGCGTCATGCCCATGCCTGCTGATGCCAACGTCCACGGCGACGTTTTCGGCGGCTGGATCATGTCGCAGGTGGATATCGCCGGCGCCATCCCCGCCGCGCGGCGCGCCAATGGCCGCGTTGCCACTATCGCGGTGAATTCGTTTTTATTCAAGCAACCGGTCTTTGTTGGTGATTTATTATCCTTTTACGCCGAAGTAGTCAAAGTCGGCAATACCTCGCTGACGGTATCGGTGGAAGTGTATGCCGAACGCAACCGGCTGCAGGCCAGCACCGTCAAGGTGACCGAAGCCATGCTGACCTATGTGGCCACGGGCGAAGACCGGAAACCGCGCCAGATCCCGCCGCTGGAAAGCATTACCAACTACAACGTCGAATCCGGCCCCTGCTGAGATGGAGTCAGGCCGGCGTCTTTTCCTGGAAAGGGCCGGCCGGCTGGCCGGTTTGGCAGCGCTTGCCAGTGCCTTTCCGGCAACGGCACTGGCGCGCGCGGCCGGCTACCCCTTTACGCTGGGTGTGGCCTCCGGCTCTCCCCGGCCCGACAGCATCGTACTGTGGACCCGGTTGCTGCCTGATCCGCTGAATGCCCAGGCTCTGCCGCCGCTGGCGTATAACGTCAAGTGGGAGTTGTCGTATGACGACGGCTTCCGGCACATCGCGGCCAAAGGTGAAACGACTGCATTGCCCGAACTCGCGCACAGCGTGCACGTGGACGTCGGCGGTTTGCAGCCGGACCGCTGGTACTGGTACAGATTCATGCTGGGCGACGCAATCAGCCCCACAGGCCGCACACGAACGGCGCCTGCCGCCGACACCATGCCGCTGGGCCTGCGTATGGCGGTGGGGTCTTGCCAGCATTGGGAGTTCGGAGAATATGCGGCGCACCGGCATATCGCGGCCTCTAATCCTGATGTGGTGGTTTTTCTCGGCGACTATATCTATGAATGGGGGCCGATGGAACTGGCGCACCCGGCCAAGCCGCGGCGCAAGATTGAAAGCGTAGACCTGGCCTCCTACCGCGGCCGTTATGCGCAATACAAGAGCGACCCTCATCTGCAAGCTGCGCATCATGCGGCACCATGGATAGTCACGTGGGATGACCACGAAATTTCCAACGACTATGCCAACGACAGGGACGAACGCGCTGATCCGAATTTCCTGCAAAGGCGGGCAGCGGCTTACCAAGCATTCTATGAACATATGCCGGTGCGCCTGCCGCCGCTGTCCACAGACCCGCTGCGTTTTGCCAACATGCGCATCTACGACCGCTATGACTGGGGCCGGCTGGCCAGGCTGCATGTACTGGACGACCGTCAATACCGTGCTTACCAGGTGTGCCCGAAAGGCGGCGGAGGCTCAACTTCGCTGACCACTGCGGAATGCGTGGAAAGAATTAATCCTTCGCGCACCATGCTAGGCACTGAGCAGGAGAGATGGCTGGCGCAGGGCTTTGCGGGTTCCGGCGCCAAGTGGAATGTCCTGGCGCAGCAGACGCTGATGGCGCAGTGCAGCCAGACGCCGGTGATGGCAGAAGGCGAAGGCAAATTCTGGACCGACGGCTGGGATGGTTATCCGATTGCGCGGCAGCGCCTGTTTGACGATCTGCAAAAACACAAGCCATCCAATCCGGTGGTCATTTCCGGCGACGTGCACACCTTCTACGCCGCCAATCTGAAGCGCGACTTCTACAGCAAGGCCTCGCCGGCTAATCCCATCCTGGCGACTGAATTCTGCGGCACGTCGATCACATCCAGCTCACGGCCGCAGGAGCGTACCGACCAGTATGTGGCGCAGAATCCGCACATCAAGTTTGGTCGCAGCGACAAACGCGGCTTCATGCTGCTGGATGTGTCAGCCAAACAGATGAACAGCTATTTCCTGGCGTTGGATGATGTGCTGCGCGCCGATTCCGGCATTTCCACGCTGGCCAGCTTTGCAGTGGAAGACGGCAGGCCCGGCGTGGTGCAGCGCGGCTGAATACTTCACCTGGCATACATGAGGGTATAAAAAAACGGAAGGCATTGCCTTCCGTTTTGTTTTCTTACCTGGCCCGATTACTTCGGCTTAGGCAGCTTTCTTTTCATCGCGCAATTCACGGCGCAAAATCTTACCGACGTTGGTCTTTGGCAGCTCCAGGCGGAACTCGATGTACTTCGGTTTTTTGTACGCGGTGAACTGTTCTTTGCAATAAGCCATCAAGGTATCTACCGTCAGCGATGGGTCCTTGCGGACGACGAACAGTTTGACTGCTTCACCAGAATTCGCATCCGGCACGCCGATGCACGCACATTCCAGCACGCCCGGATGCATCGCCACGACGCCCTCGATCTCGTTAGGATAGACGTTGAAACCGGATACCAGGATCATGTCTTTCTTGCGGTCGACAATCGTCGTATAACCGCGCGCATCCATGATGCCGACGTCACCGGATTTGAAGAAACCGTCTGCCGTCATGACCTTGGCGGTTTCATCCGGACGGTTCCAGTAGCCGGACATGACCTGCGGGCCGCGTATTGCGATTTCGCCTGGCTGGCCTAGCGGCACCGCATTACCGTCATCATCCAGAATGGCGATTTCGGTGGAAGGCACCGGCAAACCTATCGTGCCGGAAAATTCCTTGGTATTGACCGGATTGCCCGTCGCGACCGGAGATGTTTCAGACAGGCCATAACCTTCGGCAATAGGGCAGCCGGTGATCTTCAGCCACTTGTCGGCCACGGCCTTTTGCACGGCCATGCCGCCGCCGCTGCAAATCCGGTAGCCGGAAAAATCGAGCTTGGAAAAATCGG
>JAYSKH010000375.1:0-7512 GCA_043726505.1 Undibacterium sp.
CTACCATGAGTTTGAGCACAAGCTGGATGCGCTGTTTGCCCAGCAAAAAAATAAATAATTGAGCGCCGGGGCCGCACTGTTTGCGCCCTAGGCTATAAAACCCATTATCACTATATTTGGAGATATCAAATGACAGAAACAGTCGGCTTCAAGCCTAAAAAATCCGTTGCGCTGTCTGGCGTTACCGCCGGCAATACCGCGTTGTGTACAGTCGGCAAGACAGGTAACGATTTGCACTACCGCGGTTATGACATCCTGGATGTGGCTGACTCCTGCGAGTTTGAAGAAATCGCACATCTGCTGGTGCACGGCAAGCTGCCTACCGTTGCAGAACTGCGCGCATACAAAGCCAAACTGAAAGCCTTGCGCGGCTTGCCGGCCAATGTGAAGGCTGCGCTGGAATGGCTGCCTGCATCTTCGCATCCTATGGACGTTATGCGTACCGGCGTGTCTGCGCTGGGTTGCGTATTGCCAGAAAAAGACGACCACAACACGCCAGGCGCGCGTGATATCGCCGATCGCCTGATGGCATCGCTGGGGTCCATGCTGCTGTACTGGTACCACTACAGCCATAACGGCAAACGCATTGAAGTAGAAACCGACGACGAATCCATCGGCGCGCACTTCCTGCACCTGCTGCACGGCGTCAAGCCTTCGGACGAATGGGAAAAAGCGATGCACACTTCGCTGATCCTGTATGCGGAACACGAATTCAATGCATCCACCTTCACCGGCCGTGTCATTGCCGGCACGGGTTCCGACATGTTTTCCGCGATCACCGGCGCTATTGGCGCTTTGCGCGGCCCCAAGCATGGCGGCGCCAATGAAGTTGCGTTTGAAATCCAGAAGCGCTACGACAATGCAGACGAAGCAGAAGCGGATGTCAAACGCCGCGTGGAAAACAAAGAAGTCATCATCGGTTTCGGCCACCCTGTGTACACGATCTCCGATCCACGCAACAAGGTTATCAAGGAAGTGGCGCGCAAGCTGTCCAAGGAAGCCGGCTCGACAAAAATGTTTGACATCGCCGAACGCCTGGAAACGGTGATGTGGGATATCAAGAAGATGTTCCCGAACCTGGACTGGTTTTCTGCCGTGTCTTACCACATGATGGGCGTACCGACGGCCATGTTCACGCCGTTGTTCGTCATCGCCCGCACATCGGGCTGGGCGGCGCACATCATCGAGCAGCGTATCGACAACAAGATCATTCGTCCAAGTGCCAACTACGTCGGCCCGGAAGATCTGAAATTTGTGCCGATCAAGAACCGCAAGTAAAGAGCTGCAAATAAAGAACTGCAAACAAAAGAACCGCAATTGAATAAACCTTGGTAAAGGCAGCTTTGATTGCTTCTTTTTTTCACTGAGCCATGAATACTGAGCCATGAATACCCTACACCGAAAACCCCTGCCGGGCACAAAGCTGGATTATTTCGACGCGCGCGCCGCTGTCGATGCAATCCAGCACGGTGCTTACGCAACTCTGCCTTACACATCACGCGTGCTGGCAGAAAATCTGCTGCGCCGCTGCGATCCAGCCACGCTGACTGACTCACTGAAGCAACTGATCGAACGCAAGCGCGATCTGGATTTTCCGTGGTTTCCAGCGCGCGTGGTTTGCCACGACATCCTCGGTCAGACCGCACTGGTTGATCTGGCCGGCCTGCGCGACGCCATCGCTGCGCAAGGTGGTGACCCTGCACTGGTCAACCCTGTGGTGTCGACACAGCTGGTTGTCGACCATTCGCTGGCGGTAGAGTGCGGCGGCTTTGATGAAAATGCGTTTGAAAAAAACCGCGCCATCGAAGATCGCCGTAACGAAGACCGTTTCCACTTTATCGACTGGACCAAGAAGGCGTTCAAGAACGTTGACGTGATCCCTCCCGGCAACGGCATCCTGCACCAGATCAATCTCGAGCGTATGTCGCCGGTCGTGCAGGTGCAGAACGGCGTCGCCTTCCCGGATACGCTGGTCGGCACCGATAGCCATACGCCGATGGTGGATGCGCTGGGCGTCATCGCCATCGGCGTCGGCGGCCTGGAAGCAGAAAGCGTGATGCTGGGCCGCGCATCGTGGATGCGCCTGCCGGATATCATCGGCGTGGAACTGACCGGCAAACCGCAGCCCGGCATTACCGCAACCGATATTGTGCTGGCGCTGACCGAATTCCTGCGCAAGCAGAAGGTCGTGTCCTCGTATCTGGAATTTTACGGTGAAGGCGCATCGCACCTGACGCTGGGTGACCGCGCAACCATCTCCAACATGGCGCCGGAATTCGGTTCCACGGCAGCGATGTTTTATATCGATGAGCAGACCATCAAGTACCTGAAGCTGACCGGCCGCGACGATGCACTGGTCGCGCTGGTGGAAACCTACGCCAAAGAAACCGGCTTATGGGCAGACAGCCTGAAGACCGCGGAATACGAGCGCGTCATCAGCTTTGACCTGTCATCGGTAGTACGCAATATTGCCGGCCCCTCCAATCCGCACAATCGCGTGCCGACATCGGAACTGGCAGCGCGCGGTATCAGCGGCACGGTAGAAACTGAACCCGGCCTTATGCCGGATGGCGCCGTCATCATTGCGGCCATCACCAGTTGCACCAACACCAACAACCCGCGCAACATGATCGCCGCCGGCCTGCTGGCGCGCAATGCCAATAAGCTGGGTCTGCTGCGTAAACCGTGGGTGAAAAGCTCGCTGGCGCCGGGTTCCAAGACCGTTGCGCTGTATCTGGAAGAAGCCGGCCTGCTGCCTGAACTTGAGAAGCTCGGCTTCGGCGTTGTCGCGTTTGCCTGCACGACCTGCAATGGCATGAGCGGCGCGCTAGACCCCGTAATCCAGAAAGAAGTAGTAGACCGCGACCTGTATGCAACGGCGGTGCTGTCCGGTAACCGCAACTTTGACGGCCGCATTCATCCGTATGCAAAGCAAGCTTTCCTGGCTTCGCCTCCGCTGGTGGTCGCTTACGCCATTGCGGGCACGATACGCTTCGATATCGAAAAAGATATCCTGGGTACCGATGCCAGCGGCAACCCGATACGGCTGGCAGACATCTGGCCTGGCGATGCGGAGATAGACGCCATTGTCGCCAGCAGCGTCAAGCCTGAGCAGTTCCGCAATGTGTACAACCCGATGTTTACGTTCAGCGTGGATACCGGCCCCAAAGTCAGCCCTCTGTATGACTGGCGTCCGCAGAGTACCTACATCCGCCGTCCACCGTACTGGGAAGGTGCACTGGCAGGCGAACGCAGCCTGAAGGGCATGCGGCCGCTGGCGGTCTTGCCGGACAATATCACCACCGACCACCTGTCGCCGTCGAACGCCATCATGCTCGACAGCGCCGCTGGTGAATACCTGGCCAAGATGGGCTTGCCGGAAGAAGATTTCAACTCCTACGCAACCCATCGCGGCGACCACTTGACCGCGCAACGCGCAACCTTCGCCAATCCAACGCTGAAGAATGAGATGGTAATGGTAGACGGCCAGGTCAAGCCCGGTTCGCTGACGCGTGTTGAGCCGGAAGGCAAAGTCATGCGCATGTGGGAAGCGATCGAGACCTACATGGAGCGCAAGCAGCCGCTAATCATTATCGCCGGCGCTGACTATGGCCAGGGATCGTCACGCGACTGGGCAGCCAAGGGTGTACGTCTGGCGGGTGTAGAAGCAATTGCTGCCGAGGGTTTTGAACGTATCCACCGCACCAACCTGGTTGGCATGGGCGTGCTGCCGCTGGAGTTCAAACCCGGCACGGACCGCAAGACGCTGGCTATTGACGGCAGCGAGACTTTCGATGTGCTTGGCGAATGCACGCCGCGTTCCACGCTGACACTGGTCATCACGCGCAAAAACGGCGAACGTGTCGAGGTGCCGGTGACCTGCCGCCTGGATACCGCGGAAGAAGTGGCTATTTATGAGGCCGGTGGCGTGCTGCAGCGTTTTGCGCAGGACTTCCTCGCTTCGACGAAGGCAGCTTAAGCAACGAAGGCAGCTCAGGACCGATGGCCAGCGCGTTTTTGGATGCGCTGGCTGTTCTGCCCAATCTGCCCAACAAGATAGGAATACCTAGTATGAGTTATCAACCCCAAATTAAAATACCGGCGACCTACATCCGTGGCGGCACCAGTAAAGGCGTGTTCTTCCGCCTGCAGGATATGCCTGCGGCGACACAGGTTCCCGGTGAGGCGCGCGATGCGCTGCTGCTGCGCGTGATCGGCAGCCCCGATCCTTACGGCAAGCAGATAGATGGCATGGGCGGTGCAACCTCCAGCACCAGCAAGACCGTCATCGTATCCAAAAGCAGCCAGCCCGGGCATGACGTCGATTATCTGTTTGGCCAAGTGTCGATAGACCAGGCTTTTGTGGACTGGAGCGGCAACTGCGGCAACCTGTCTGCAGCAGTCGGCCCGTTTGCCATCAGCGGTGGCTTGGTTGATGCGGACCGGATACCGAAAGACGGAGTCGCCGTTATACGGATCTGGCAGGCCAATATTTCCAAGACCATCATCGCGCATGTGCCGATGACCAATGGCGAAGTACAGGAAACCGGTGATTTTGAACTGGATGGCGTGACCTTTCCCGCAGCGGAAGTGCAGCTGGAATTCATGGACCCGGCTGCCGAAGAAGAGGGCGGTGGCGGCGCCATGTTCCCTACCGGCCAGTTGGTGGACGACTTGGAGGTGCCTGCAATCGGTACGCTGAAAGCGACGATGATCAACGCCGGCATCCCGACCATTTTTGTCAACGCGGAAGCAATAGGCTACAAGGGTACCGAGTTGCAGGATGCAATCAATGGCGATGCCAAAGCGCTGGCCATGTTTGAGACAATACGTGCATACGGCGCCGTGCGCATGGGTCTGATAAAAAGCGTGGATGAAGCCGCCAAGCGCCAGCATACGCCGAAGATCGCCTTTGTCGCGCCACCGGCTGATTACGTTTCCTCCAGCGGCAAGAAGGTCGGTGCTGCTGATGTTGATCTGCTGGTGCGCGCGATGTCCATGGGCAAGCTGCACCATGCAATGATGGGCACGGCGGCTGTTGCCATCGGCACTGCTGCTGCTATTCCCGGTACGCTGGTCAATCTGGCGGCAGGCGGCGGACAGCGTAGCGCCGTGCGCTTCGGCCATCCGTCCGGCACCTTGCGCGTGGGGGCGGAAGCGACGCAGAACGGCGGTGAGTGGAGCGTGACCAAGGCCATCATGAGCCGTAGCGCACGTGTGCTGATGGAAGGCTGGATACGTGTTCCCGGTGATTCTTTCTGATACGCTAAAGCAGACTCATTTAAAAAGCGCAACGGTGCAAGCCGCTGCGCTTTTTTATTAATCGCAACGATTCAAAGAATGGCGTATGCATCAAAAAATAGGTATCAAATCAGAGAAAAATTTTCAGCGTAAGTGAACGGTAAGCCACCCGCCCTACACTGGAAAAATAAATACAACGGAGACAGGCATGCGCTATTCTGAGTTTTACCAGCAGTCGATGAATGACCCCGAAGCGTTCTGGGCCAACGAGGCGAAACTGATTCACTGGCATCAGCCGTTCTTGCAAGTGCTGGACGATTCCAAGCCGCCGTTCACAAAATGGTTTTCCGGCGGGCAAACCAATCTGTGCTACAACGCGGTTGACCGCTGGGCGCACAGCCAGCCTGATGCTGCTGCACTGATCGCTGTTTCCAGCGAAACCGATACGGAGCGCACGTACAGCTATGCCGAGCTGCATGCGGAGGTTAACCGCGTGGCGGCAATGATGCTGGAACTGGGCGTGAGCAAGGGCGACCGTGTACTGATCTACATGCCGATGATAGCGGAGGCCGCGTTTGCCATGCTGGCTTGTGCGCGCATAGGTGCGGTGCATTCGGTGGTATTCGGCGGCTTCGCATCAAAGAGCCTGGCGACCCGGATAGACGATGCGAAACCGGTATTGATCGTATCTGCCGATGCCGGCATGCGCGGCGGCAAGGCCGTTTCGTATAAACCCCTACTGGATGAAGCGATTACGCTGGCCGCGCATAAACCGCAACACGTACTGCTGGTTAACCGCGGGCTGGAAGCAATGAAGCTGACTGCCGGTCGCGATGTGGATTATGCAGCGTTGCGCGAACGGCATCTGGATGCCAAGGTACCGGTCACGTGGCTGGAATCGAATGACATGTCGTATGTGCTGTACACGTCCGGCACGACCGGAAAACCGAAGGGCGTGCAGCGTGACGTCGGCGGTTACGCGGTAGCGCTGGCGGCGTCAATGAAACATATTTTTTGCGGTAATCCCGGCGAAACCTATTTCGCCACTTCCGACATCGGCTGGGTGGTAGGGCATTCCTATATCGTCTATGGCCCGCTGATTGCCGGCATGGCCACCATCATGTATGAAGGCACGCCAATACGGCCGGATGCGGGCGTCTGGTGGAGCATTGTTGAAAAATACAAAGTCAAAAGAATGTTTTCTGCACCGACCGCAGTGCGCGTGCTGAAAAAATATCCATCCGAGATGATGCGCAGGTACGACTTGTCTTCGTTGCAGGCCTTGTACCTGGCCGGTGAGCCGCTGGACGAAACCACGTCCAACTGGATTTCAACAGAGCTGGGCGTGCCCGTCATCGATAACTACTGGCAGACCGAAACCGGTTGGCCCATCCTGACCGTCGCCCATGGTGTGGAAGCCACGCCTACCAGGCTAGGCAGCCCCGGCATCACGATGTACGGCTACGACGTGCGAATATTGGATGAATCCACCGGTGAAGAGTGCGGCCCCAACCAGAAAGGCGTAGTCGCCATCAAAGGCCCGTTACCGCCCGGTTGCATGCAGACCATCTACGGCGACGACCAGCGCTTCGTGCAGACCTACTGGTCCAATTTTGACGGGCAGCGGTTGTATTCAACCTTCGATTGGGGCATCCGCGATGCAGACGGTTATTACTTCATCCTGGGCCGCACCGATGACGTGATCAACGTGTCCGGTCATCGCCTGGGCACTCGAGAGATAGAGGAAAGCATCTCCAGCCATCCGCAGATATCCGAGGTCGCTGTTGTTGGTGTGGAAGATAAGCTGAGAGGGCAGGTGGCGGTCGCGTTTGCGATCTTGCGCAATCCGGAGCTAGTTACTACTGCTGATGCGCGTATGCAGCTGGAGGGAGAGGTGATGGCCGTCGTCGATAAACAGCTGGGCGCAATTGCGCGGCCTTCTCGCGTGCATTTTATTACTATGTTGCCGAAGACGCGGTCGGGGAAGTTGTTGCGGCGGTCTATTCAGGCTATTTGTGAGGGTAGGGATGCGGGGGATTTGACTACTATTGAGGATCCGGCTTCGTTGGTGCAAATTAGGGAAGCATTAGCTCGTTAGCGGTGCTGGGTTTTGGCGTTTGTCGTTGTTTTTTTTGGGTATCTTGACGATTTTCGCTTAGGCTTTTAGATTGCTGGCCGGGGGTAGCCCGGCGGCTACTTACTTTTTCTTGCTTCGCCAAGAAAAAGTAAGCAAAAAGAAGGCGACCGCAGACTTGCCCTACGGGTGATGGG
>JAYSKH010000376.1:0-8750 GCA_043726505.1 Undibacterium sp.
CCCATCACCCGTAGGGCAAGTCTGCGGTCGCCTTCTTTTTGCTTACTTTTTCTTGGCGAAGCAAGAAAAAGTAAGTAGCCGCCGGGCTACCCCCGGCCAACAATCTCAAATCAAAAACAACGCACGCCAAGCTATGACAAGCCAAAGCTCAGCCCCCTTTACCTCCCCCCAGTCACATCTACCATCGCCCCCGTAGAATAAGAAGCCCCCTCCGACAACAACCACACAATCGCCTGCGCCACCTCATCAGCCGTGCCGCCACGCTGCATAGGAATATTCCCCTTAACACGCTCCACCCGCCCAGGCTCGCCACCACTGGCATGGATATCCGTATAAATAATCCCGGGCCGCACGCCATTCACCCGTATGCCCTCCGCCGCCAGTTCCAGCGCCAGACCTTTGGTCAACGTATCCACCGCACCTTTAGAAGCGGCATAGTCCACATATTCGCCCGGCGATCCAAGGCGCGAAGCGGCCGACGAGACATTGACAATGGCCCCACCCTCACCGCCGTGGCGTGGCGACATGCGTTTGATTGCTTCCCTGCTGCACAGAAAATAGCCGGTCACGTTGGTCGCGAAAATTCTGTTGATGCGCTCTGCATCCATGTCTTCGACCCGCATCTGCGGCGCCAGGATGCCGGCGTTGTTGACTAGCGCGGTGACGCGGCCAAGCTGTGCATCCACGGTATTAAAAAGGCGTATGACGTCAGCCTCCGATGCCGTATCGGCCTGCACCGCAATCGCCTGCGCGCCAGTGGCTTTGAGCTGCGCCAGCAGTTCCAGCGCAGCGCTTTCATTGGAGTGGTAATTGATGCAGACGGCATAGCCCTGCGAGGCCAGCAGCCTGGCAGTTGCCGCGCCTATGCCGCGGCTGGAGCCTGTGACGATGGCGATTTTTTCCACGGACATATTCCGGTGTCTCCCTGTGATGGTAGCGAATGTGCAGACACAGATATCTTAACCCAGTAAAAAAAACGGAGCCTTGCGGCTCCGCTAAAACTTGCCCACCTTTGGAGAAGTGTGCGGTCAAACTGTTGTCAAGCCGGCCGCTTGCTTAGCCAGGCTTACCATCATGAAAAAACATTAAAAGCTGTGGCGTATGCCCAGCTGGAAAGCCTTGTCGCCAGAGCCGGCCTCAATGGAACTGCCCACCGTATACCCGGCGCCACGCTTGTTGTTGATGTGCGCGTAAGCGGTGTAGATGTCAGTGCGTTTAGACAACGCGTAGCGGTAGCCCAGCGCCCATTGGTCGGCATCCTGATTTTTCACAGTTTTATCATCCTTGCGGATATAGGAACCCAGGAAGGTACCTAAGCCAAAAGGCACGGAAACGCCCAGCAGCGTATCGGTGCTGTCGGTGGAAGCAACCGGGGCCAGCAAACTGCCGTACGGATTGGCTACATTGCGCAACGGGGCGCTGTTGAGGCCCTTGTCCACACCGTAGCCGAAATAGACTTTAACGACGCTGAAATCATAGGTCGCCGCCAGCAAGGTGTTCTTTGCATTTTCCGTATTGCCGACAGTGGCGGTATCGTTGTTGCGGTTATGGTAGCCGAGGCGGATATTAAACGGCCCGTTTGCGTAGGCCAGCGCAGCACCCAGCTGACGCGATGCGCTGGTGCTGCCGGCTACTTCGCCGAAGCCGTAAGCCAGTTCTGCGGTAAAGCCCTGCATCACCGGGGACACATATTTAACGGTGTTATCCATGCGGCTTGCGGCATTGCCGGTATTGGGCATCAGGTTGGCGGCATCACCGGACATGCCGGTGGCGAAAGGATCGGCCATCACCAGCGTGACATATTGCGGCGTGTACTGGCGGCCCAGGCTAACAGCGCCGAACCCACCTGATAGGCCAACATAGGCCTGCCGGCCAAACGGAATGCCGCCCTGGTTGTAGACGCCGCCATCAACACCGACGCCCGATTCCAGCAGGAAGTTGGCCGCCAGCCCGCCGCCCAGGTCTTCCGTGCCCTTGAAACCCAAGCGCGAACCGGAAGCCATGCCGCTGGTGACCTTGGACACAGAGCCGGCAGAGCCGCCGCTCTCCAATGCCAGGCCGGTATCCAGTATGCCGTAGATGGTAACGCTGCTTTGCGCCGCTGCGCTACCGGCAAAGCCGCACAGTATTGCTGACAGGAGTATGGTTTTTTTCATTTATTTGCCTACAAGTTGAAGTTGGTTGAGTTGGGTTGGGTCGGGTTGGGTTGAAATTGCTTGAAACGTCTAAAAAATAATGAGCCGCAAAGCGTCGCCGCAACTGAATAAAAATCCACGGCGACAATGCGCTGCTGCTTGCCGGATAAGGCAGACAGCACTCCTGTTCCGGATAGAAAACAGGTGCAGCGGTAGTCCGTCACTGCCAGTAAGTAAAATCCAAAAAATATAAAATTCAGATAAAAATTTATCGTTTTGACGATAAATCATCAATTTCAAGATAAAAAATTTTGAGCTGCTGCCTAAGCTCAAGTAAGCTCAAGTAAGCTCACATAACAAGGTTCAGCAGAGGCACGCTGCGCGACCCGCCGGCCTGCCCCGCTCTGGCCGCTGCTGCCACCGCTGCTGCCACCGCAGCCTCTGGCGTTTCCAGCTTGAACACAGCTACCGCCTCGCCCAGCCTGACGGTCTGCTGCTGCATGCTCTGTGCTGCTGCGGCTGCCTGCTCCACCAGCGCCGCATTTTGCTGGGTCATGTAATCCATCTGTGCAATCGCCTGGTTAACCTGCTCTATGCCGGCGCTCTGTTCCCGGCTGGCGCTGCTGATTTCGGCCATGATGGTGGCCACCTGCTGCACTGAAGAGACGATGTCGGCCATGGTTTTTCCCGCCTCATCCACGAGCAGCCCACCGCCGCTGATTTTCTCTACCGAGTCGCCGATCAGCACCTTGATCTCTCTTGCAGCACCGGCCGACCTTTGCGCCAGATTGCGCACCTCGGAAGCCACCACCGCAAATCCGCGCCCCTGTTCACCGGCGCGGGCCGCTTCCACTGCGGCATTCAGCGCCAGGATATTGGTCTGGAACGCGATGCCGTCAATCACGCCGATAATGTCCGCGATCCTTTTCGAACTTTCCCTGATCGCCCCCATCGTCTCTACTACCCTGCCGACGACCGTGCCGCCCCGCAGCGCATGCCTGCTGGCGGCACCCACCATCTCGTTGGCGAGCCGCGCGTTGTCATCGGTCTGTTTTACGGTGGAGGTCAGCTGTTCCATGGATGATGCGGCCTCTTCCAGCCCCGCAGCCTGCTGTTCGGTACGCTGCGACAAATCCAGGTTGCCCGCCGCGATCTCCCGCGAGGCCACATAGATACTGTCGGCGCTGCTACGCACCTGGCCTACTGTCATAGTCAGGCCGCCATTCATCGCCTTCAGCGCTTGCAGCAACTGCGCCGCTTCGTCGCTGCCCTTAGCGTCAATCTGCGCAGTCAGGTCGCCAGCAGCCACGGCCTCCGCCACCTGGATTGCTCTTTTCAGCGGCCTGGTAATGCCGCGCGTGACCAGCACAGCCACCAGTAGCGCCAGGCCGGCAGCAAGCGCTGCCAGCAGAATCATTGAATAACGGGCATTGACAGCAACTGCCGACGCCTCCTTGCCGGATTGCTCCATCAATTGCGCCTGGTAAGCAACGAGCTTGTCCAGCGCCTTGAAGTAGTTATCCTGCAAAGGCGCAATCTCCGGCAAAGTCAGGTCTCGCGCCTGCTCCACCTGCATGTCGGCCACCAGCTTCAGGAAATTGCCGAGTGCGGGCTGATAAACGCCGCGCATCCGGTTAACCTCCGCCAGCAACTGCCGGGACTGGGCAGACAGCGGCTGCTTGCCGAATTTCGTCAGCGTATCGTCGATAGCCTGCGAAGAAGCGGCGATGGTGTCCGCCTCTGCCTTGAGCTCGGGGGCCGTTGTCACCAGCAGCTGATTGCGCATGCTGCGGGCTATCTGGTTCAGTTCAAACTTGACCTGGTTGACCATGACCGTCTGCGGATAAATATCCGTCACCATGGCAGCGACGCCGTCATTGATCTTGCCTATGCGGCTTACCCCCGTCACCGTCAGTGCCAGCATCAACAGGATGACCGCGCCAAAACCCAGCGCGAGACGCCTGCCAAGGCCGGCATTTGCCAGCACGCTTCCGCTATATAAACCCCGCATGAATGTCCCTCCCCGTAAATTTGATCGATAGCCGGCCCGCAGCGACGCTGCGTTCCCGCTTGCTGTTACTTATCTGTTATCTGGCCGGCCTGGCGCTGGTGTATTTCAGCAGCACCATCAACTCTTCATTACCGGCTTTTTTCAGCCATTCGCGCGCCAGGTTTTCTCCTATGCGGTCCAGATAACGCCGCACCAGTGGGTCCAGCACTGCGATCTGCATCTTGTTGGCCAGCAGTTGCGCTTCAAACCCGGCATCGCTTTCGCGGCTCAGGCGCCAGCCGCGCTTTTCAGCGGCATCGGCGGCAAGCATCAATTTCCGGCGCGTTTCCGCATCCATGCCTGCCAAGGTCTGCTTGCTGATGAACACCACATTTTTTGGTATCCACGCACTGGTGCGGTAGTAATACGACAGCCGGCTCCAGGCCCGGCTCTCCACGCCGGTTCCGCTGGAGGTCAGCATCAGGTCTATTTTGTCGGCGGCAATGGCGCGCTCCAGTTCCACCGCCTGCACCGGCACGGGCGTGGCCCAGATCAGCTCGGCAATGCGCTCGCTTGCCGGGTTATAGCTGCGCATCCGCAAACCCTTGAAGTCCTGCATCGTATTGACAGGCTTACGCGCATAAAGATTTTGCGGCGGCCATGGAACCGCATACAGCAGTTGCAGCCCGCGCTGCTCCAGCGCCTTTTGCACGCCTGACCTGGATACTTCCCACAGACGCTGCGCATCGTCATAGCTGCCGACGATGAAGGGCAAGGAGTCCAGGCCGAATAGCGAGATCTCTTTTTCCAGGCTGGACATGATGACTTCGCCGGCTTCCGCGCTACCCTGCTGTACGCCGCTAAAAATCGCCTGCGGCTTCAGCAGGCTGCCTGCGGCATAAATTTCCAGGCGTAGTTTTCCGGCGGTAGCCTGGGCAAGGTCGTCAGCAAACTGCTGCAGATTGCGGGTATGAAAATTTTCAGCGCCATAGGCGGTTGCCACGCGGAGCCGCACTTCTTGCGCCTGCACCGTCGGTAAAACTAGTATTGGCGCAACGACCAATAAGAATGCAATGGGCGCAAGAACGCAGCGCAGTACGGCCAAGGCCGCCTGCCGTAGTGCAGATTTCATCGAATTCCCCCTTATCGAGACTGTTTTCAGCCCGACCTCTTTAATTATAATTTATCGATAAATATTAAAATAAATAATCCCAATAACTAAACAATAACGTAAACAAAAATTCTAATAATATATTTTTTAAAATTTTTCTATTTAACGCCAATTTATGAATGAAAGAGAAAACAGGAATGGGCGGCAGTTGCACCAAACGGGTGACAGCCAGGTGACGGCCAAATCCCGGCGCAACGATAGCGCCACAGACGGGCGGACGATTTTTTTGCAAGAAAAAAGTACGCGGAGCGCCCCGATTTGGAGCAACTATTTTTCAGAAAAGGCAGCGGAAGAAAGTGTCGGTTTTTTGAGACAGGTTTTTTAGATACTCAGATAAGCTTACATCGGCGCAAAACCGGCAAATACGGAAGCGAGTCCGTGCAGGCCGGCCTATTTGCTCACTGCCTGCTCACTGCCTGCTCACTATTTGCTCAGAGGGGCCAGCAACGCCTGTAAATCGTCAGCATTGAACTTGGGCGCCAGTGCGGCGTCGCTGCCGAGCACGCCTTCCGCCAATGCCGCCTTGCGCGCCTGCAGATCCAGGATGCGTTCTTCTATGCTGCCCTCCACCACCAGCTTGTAGACCAGCACGGTCTGCTGCTGGCCTATGCGGTGCGCGCGGGCGGCAGCCTGTTCTTCCACGGCCGGGTTCCACCACGGATCCATGAAGATCACTGTGTCCGCAGCCGTCAGGTTCAGGCCCACGCCGCCGGCCTTCAGGCTGACCAGCATGATGGGCACAGTTTTGGACTGGAACTGCGCAACGATGTCGCCGCGTTTGCTGACCGGGGTCTTACCCGTCAGCGCCAGCCGCGGCAGTTGCAGTTCTTCCAGCTGTTCATCCACCAGATCCAGCAGCTCAGTGAACTGCGAAAACACCAGTATGCGCCTGCCTTCCGCCACCAGTGCCGGCAGCATGTCAGCCAGCATGTCCAGCTTGGCGCGCTCCATATCGGCTGCGTCCTTGCTGCCTTTCAGCAGACGTGGATCACAGCAGACCTGGCGCAGTTTCAGCAACGCATCCAGGATCGTTATCTGCGCGCCGGAAAATCCCTTTCGCTGCAGGATGCGGCGCACCTGCTCGTCGGCGGCCACGCGCACGCTCTCATACAGATCGCGCTGCTTGCCCTGCAATTGCAGGCGTTTGATGGTCTCTACCCGTGGCGGCAGCTCGGAGGCGACATCCTGCTTGCGGCGGCGCAGGATGAAGGGACGCACTCTTTGCGCCAATAGCTGCGCGCGCAGGGTTTCGCCGTTGACTTCTATCGGCCTGCGCCACAAGCGTGTGAAGCTGCGCATGTCGCCAAGGAAGCCCGGCATCAGGAAGTCAAATTGTGTCCATAGCTCGCCCAGATGGTTTTCCAGCGGCGTGCCGGTGATGCACAGCCGGTGCCGCGCGCGGATACGGCGCACGGCATCCGCGCTGCGGCCTGCAGCGTTTTTCACTGTCTGCGCTTCGTCCAGCACCAGCAGGTGGAACTGCTGCCTTGCCAGTGCATCGATATCGCGCCACAGCAGCGGATAGGTCGTCAGCACCAGGTCATAGCCGGCCATATGGCGGAAATCCTGTTCACGCTCCGGGCCTTGCAAGGTCAGCACGCGCAAGCCGGGGGCCATGCGCTTGGCCTCAGCCTGCCAGTTGAAGATCAGCGACGTCGGCAATACGATCAGCGACGGCACGTCCATGCGGCCAGCCTGTTTTTCTATCAGCAGATGCGCCAGCGCCTGCGCGGTTTTGCCCAGACCCATATCGTCGGCCAGGATGCCGGCCAGATGCTGCTCGCGCAGGTATTGCAGCCACGCCACGCCGTGCAACTGGTAGGGCCGCAGACTGATGCCCAGCCCTTGCGGCGGCTCCACGGCTTTCGGCCCGCCTATGCCCTGCAGCCGCTTTGCCAGCATGCGCAAACCGGTATCGCCCTGCAACTGCCAGCCGCCGTGTGCGCCGGCACGCGCGTGCTGGCTGTCCAGCAGGCTCTGGCGCAACGCTTCCAGCCGGTAGGCATCCCATGCGGACAATTGCAGCGGGCCTTCTTTTTGCTGGATGTCGGTCAGCAGTTCCAGCATATTGCCGACGATGGCCTTCAGCGGCGCGGCCAGCGCATCTATGCGCTTGCCGCCCGGTGCGCGCAGGGTAATAACAGACAGGTCATCTATCGCCGCCACCTGGCTGGCGCTAAGCCAACGCGCATCGCGTTGCAGCAGGTTGGCCAGCATGGGCACCAGATCCAGCATCTGGCCTTCTATTTCCACGCCCAGGCTCAGCATCCACGAGCCTTCACGCGCGGGCAAGCCCAGTGCGGTAATCTCCACCGCCCGGCCGTGCATTGCTGCGGCCACTTCCTTGCCCAGCAACTCGCCGGTATCAGGATGGATAACAAGGTGCCAGGCGTCCACCGGCACGCTCTCGTGCGCAAAGCCCGGCCGTACCACCACCGACCAGCCCTGCGCGTGCAAGGCCGGCAATTGCTCGGCCCAAAAGTCACCAAAAAAATCCTCTTGCAGCATGCTCCATAGCGGGGCATGCAGCATGCCCGCCTCTTCGGTGCGCCATTGCAGCGTTTCCGGCGGGACCGGATGCAGATTCAGCTCCCATACCTTGTCCAGCGCGTCGGCCTCGGCGCCGAGGTCGCGCACCAGCGTCACGCCGCGGCCCTGCGCATCTTCCAGTTGCTGTGTGGATGTGGGCCTGCGGTTCAGCAAGGCCGTAGGCGCCGGGGTTTCCCAGTGCAAGCCGGCATCGGTGGTGTACAGCCAGTCTATCTGCGCCACGGTAACACTGCCGCCGCGCGGCCCAAAGCCGCCGGAAGGCCGCATGCCCAGCAGGCCGTCACCACGGCCCAGCGTTTGCAGCGTGATGCGCGGGCGGAAATACCCGTGTAATTCAGAATCGCTCACTTCTGCGCCATTCGTGTATGCCCTTTGCCATGCAGCCGTATCCCCTTGTCATATTTCTTGTCACATTAATATGTTGATTATAAGGGCTGAAGGGGGATGAAGGTGGACGACGGGTGCTGGTGGGTGCTGGTGGCTGCTGATGGCGGTCTGCCGATGTCGTTTGCTAAAAATGCCGGCGGTACCGCCCGCCGCACTGAGGTAGCGCTTCAGGCAAAACCGTTGCCACTCTCACATCAGAAAACATCCCGCCGCTGATCGGACAATTCTTACAAATTGTAACGGCGCACTCCTGTAGTGGGTGGATGTGGAGAAATTTATGATGGCTCCAGTTTATTCACTTCCAAACACAGGGCAAAAGGGGCACATCATGAAAAATCTGTTGAATATGGGTTTGACCAGCGACGACGACACTTCTCTGAAACTGGAAGACCAGTTCCGCCAGCAGCGCAAACTGCAACTGCGCAGCGGTAGTGATGACAATGGTGATAAACCTGCACGCCGCCCTGCCCGCTTTTTCAAGCAGATGGAAGAGCCAAGGCTGAGCCGCCGCACCATG
>JAYSKH010000377.1:0-12021 GCA_043726505.1 Undibacterium sp.
GGTGACGACGGTGGTTTTGCCGGATGGTGAAGAGCACAAAACCTGGGCCAGCCTGATGCTGGTGTTTGACGCGCTGTTGGAAGCCAAATGCGACCGCAAGACGACGCTGGTCGCACTGGGCGGCGGCGTCATTGGCGATCTGACGGGCTATGCTGCTGCCTCTTATATGCGCGGCGTGCCTTTTGTGCAAATCCCGACTACCTTGCTGTCGCAGGTTGATTCTTCGGTCGGCGGCAAGACCGGCATCAACCATCCGCTCGGCAAAAACATGATAGGCGCGTTTTACCAGCCACAGGCGGTGATTGCCGATACGTCCACGCTCAACACGCTGCCGGACCGCGAGTTGTCGGCGGGGCTGGCCGAGGTCATCAAGCATGGCGCCGTTATCGACGCTGCCTTCTTCTCATGGATTGAAGGCAATATGGACAAGCTGCGCGCGCGAGATCCGGAAGCGCTAGCGTATTCTGTACTCCGTTCCTGCCAGATCAAGGCCGATGTCGTGCGCCAGGATGAGCGTGAAGGCGGCCTGCGTGCGATCCTGAATTTCGGCCACACCTTCGGCCATGCGATAGAGTCGGGCATGGGATATGGCAACTGGCTGCATGGTGAAGCAGTCGGCTGCGGCATGGTGATGGCAGCGGACTTGTCATATCGCCTTGGTTACATAGACTATGTCAGCAAGGTCAGGTTACAAAGCCTGGTGGAAGCGGCCGGCTTGCCGGTCAAGGCGCCGGATCTGGGCGAGGCGCGCTGGCTGGAATTGATGGAAGTGGATAAAAAGAATGAAGGAGGCCAGATCAAATTCATTTTGCTGAAACCGCTTGGTGCGCCGATCATCACTACCGTGCCGCAAGACAGCCTGCTGGCGACCTTGCGCGCCTGTATTTGAAACACTTCTGAAACGCTCATAGCCCTATGCCTAGCGACGCTTACTCTCCTTCTCTGGCGTCGTACGCCGCGCAGCCATCCAGTTCGCGCGGGCGGCGTTTTGCGCAGGAAGCATCGCATTCGCGCACTGAATATCAGCGCGACCGCGACCGCATCATCCATTCCACCGCGTTCCGCCGGCTTGAGTACAAGACCCAGGTATTCGTCAACCACGAAGGTGATCTGTTTCGCACGCGCCTGACGCACAGCCTGGAGGTTGCGCAGATCGCCCGTTCTATCGCGCGGCAGTTGAGGCTGAACGAAGATCTGGTAGAGGCCATCTCGCTGGCACACGACCTTGGTCACACGCCGTTTGGTCACGCGGGCCAGGATGCGCTGAACGACTGCATGAAAAATTTCGGCGGCTTTGAACATAACCTGCAAAGCCTGCGTGTCGTTGATGAGCTGGAAGAGCGCTACGGCGCGTTTGACGGCCTGAACCTGACCTTTGAGACACGCGAAGGCATACTCAAGCACTGTTCGCTGACCAATGCCCGAACGCTGGGCGATATAGGCCAGCGCTTCATCGATAAAAAGCAGCCTACGCTGGAAGCGCAATTGGCCAACTTGGCCGACGAAATAGCCTACAACAACCATGACATCGACGATGGTCTACGGTCCGGCCTGATGCAGGAAGCGCAGTTGATGGAGCTCGATTTTTTTGCGCGCTACCGGCGCGAGGTTGAGGCCGAGTATCCCGGTCTGACCGGGCGCAGGGCGATATCGGAAACAATACGCCGCATGATCAATGCGCTCATCATGGACCTGATCTACAGTTCGCAACAGCGTATCACCGAATATGCGCCGCAGACGCTGGAAGACGTGCGTAATGCACCTGCCATGATTACCTTTTCGGACGACATGCGCGTGCAGGCCGGCTTATTGAAACGCTTCCTGCATGAGAACCTGTACCGCCACTATCTGGTTAACCGCATGACGGCCAAAGCCAGGAAAACTGTGCGCGAACTGTTCAATGCAATGCATGCCGAACCCATCCTGCTGCCGCCGGATTACCAGGTAAAAGACGGTAACCCGCAAGGGCCGGTGCAGGCTCGCAAAATTGCCGATTATATCGCCGGCATGACGGACCGCTACGCGATGCGTGAATACCGCCGCCTGTTTTCCGTGGACGAGGTATAGTCGGTGGTATAGCTCGAAGTAAAACCCGAAGTATAGCCTTATCTCGTTCCATTCCCAGCCGTTCGGCTGGGACACAATTCATTGCAGTTCTGTCCACTCGGACATGCTAACCTGAGTTTTTTAGATTTCACGGAGATCAGCATGCGTCTGCACCACTTGTTCCAACCGGTCATTATTTCTTCGCTGCTGGTCGCATCCACCGCCGCGCTGGCGCTGGGCCTTAGCGACCTGAGCAACCAGGATGCCAGCGCTGGCCTTAAAGCCGCTCTGGACAAAGGCTCTTCACAGGCCGTCGCCAAGCTTGGCGCCGAAAACGGATTCCTGAATAACGACAAGGTCAAGATACAACTGCCATCTATACTTGAAAAAGTCAGGCCGCTGCTGAAAATGACCGGCCAGGGCCAGCAGCTGGATGAGCTGGTGATATCCATGAACCATGCCGCCGAAGCCGCGGTTCCGATGGCCAAGCCGCTGCTGGTCAATGCGGTGAAATCGATGTCGGTCACCGACGCCAAGAATATCCTGACCGGCGGCGAGACGTCGGTAACCGATTTTTTCAGGGCAAAAACTTCGTCGCAGCTGGGCGAACAGTTTCAGCCTATTGTGAAGAAAGTGACCGATAAAGCGGGGCTGTCCGCCAAATACAATAGCGTGATGGGCCAGGCCTCCAAGTTCGGAGCTGTATCCGGCAAGGAAGCCACGGTGGAAGGCTATGTGACGCAGCGCGCGGTGGATGGCCTGTATCTGATGATTGCAGAGGAGGAAAAGGCAATACGGCAGGATCCTATTGGCTCCGGTAGCAAGATCATTGGTAAAGTTTTCGGCATGCTGAAGTAAACCTGCACGCCAATTCAAACGTTTAAACAACAGCGTACAGCGGACCGGTGTGCGCGATTCTGTCCCTCCGTTTTTTTCAGATGAAAAAGATTTCAGCATCAGATGAAAAGCTTTTAAGATAAAAGCGGATGTGTTTCCTTAATATGCATTAAGCTCTACGAGCTTGGTTTTACGATTGAGCGAGAACAATGCAGTTTGACGAAGTTACGTGTAAGTTAGCTGTAAGTTGCAAGTAAGATTTGTCATCTTCTCGGTAGTATCACTTAAGTAGCCTATGTTGCGATGCCGCATGGATTTATGATTGCTGCATGGATTTAACGCACATACAATTTGTGGCTATAACAAAAAAATAAAAAACAAAAACGATCTGAAGCTTTTTGAGTATTCACGATAAATCATAAACAGGAGATAGACATGTCGCACAAATTGAAAACCCTCGTTGCAGGCGCGTTGTTGAGCTGGGCTGCCACAGGTATTGCTGCAGAACCGATCAAGATCGGCGTTTCCGGCCCATTCACCGGCGGTTCCGCGCCTATGGGCGTGTCCATGCGCGACGGCGTCAAGCTTGCCGTAGCAGAAATCAATGCCAAGGGCGGCGTGCTGGGCCGCCAGCTGCAAGTTGTCGAACGCGATGATGAAGCCAAGAACGAGCGCGGCGTGCAGGTTGCGCAGGAAATGATCAACAAGGAAAAAGTGGTCGCAACACTTGGCTATGCCAATACCGGCGTTGCACTGGCATCCCAGCGCTTTTACCAGGAAGCCAAGATCCCTGTCATCAACAACGTTGCGACCGGCACTATCGTTGCCAAGCAGTTCTCGGCGCCTGAATTCAAGGACAACTACGTTTTCCGTAACGCTGCTAATGACACGATCCAGTCTGCAATGATCGTTGAAGAAGCGATCACCAAACAAAAATTCACCAAAGTCGCGATCCTGGCTGACTCCACCAACTACGGCCAGCTCGGCCGTGAAGATCTGGAAAAAGCACTGGGCTCCAAAGGCATCAAGCCTGTGTCTGTAGAGAAATACAATCTGAAGGACGTCGACATGACTGCGCAGTTGCTGAAGGCCAAGCAGGCTGGTGCGCAGGTTGTGCTGACTTACGGTATTGGCCCTGAATTGGCGCAAATCGCCAACGGTATGGAAAAGCTGAACTGGAAAGTGCCGATGATCGGTAGCTGGACACTGTCCATGGGTAACTTTATCGACAACGCCGGCAAGAATGGCGACGGCACGCTGATGCCACAGACCTTCATCCAGGATGGCAGCACGCCAAAACGCAAATCCTTCATCGATGGTTACCAGAAGGCGTACAAGGTAGACCGCATGCCTTCGCCAGTGTCCGCTGCGCAGGGATACGATTCCGTGTACCTGCTGGCGGCTGCGATCAAGCAGGCCGGCTCAACGGACGGCGTGAAAGTACGTGAAGCGCTGGAAAACCTGAATGAAAAAGTGGAAGGCGTCGTCGCCACCTACAACAAGCCATTCACGCATGACGATCACGAAGCCATCAAGCCAGGCATGGTTGCGTTTGGTGAAGTGAAAAACGGCCGCGTCATTCTCGCCAAATAAGCCAGAGCGCTAAGGCTCGATACTGAGGTAAGCTCGAATATCGGATATCGAATACTCAGCGATCAGACCGGAAAAGGGCCAGTTCTTGTGACTGGCCCTTTTCTTAAGCATATATACGCAATACTTAAGCAATACGGCAGTTACTGCCGTGCCAGGTGAATAAAATGGAAATCCTCTTACAACTTGTGATCAGCGGTATCGCGCTAGGCATGATCTATGCGGTCGTCGCGTTCGGATATCAGCTGACATTCGCCACGTCCGGCACCTTGAATTTCGGCCAGGGCGAAGCCCTGATGCTGGGCGCCATGGTTGGCCTCAGCCTGGTCGGCACGGTGCATGGCGGGCCTTATTTGAACTACTGGCTAATGATCCCCGTCGTGCTGGTGTTCGGCGCGCTGCAGGGCATGCTGGTGGAATGGATAGGCGTGCGCCCGGCGATCAAGATCAAGTCCGAATTCGGCTGGATCATGTCGACCATCGCACTGGCCATCATCTTTAAAAACGTCGCTGAAAATATCTGGGGCAAAGACGATCTGCCTTTCCCTTCTCCGTTGTCTGCAGCGCCATTCCAGATATTCGGCGCCAATGTCCAGCCCATGCAGGTTGTCGTCGTCGTCGGTGCGCTGGCGATCATGGCTGCCGTCGAAATTTTCAACCGCAAATCCATCTACGGCAAGGCCGTGGTGGCCACGTCAAATGACCGCGATGCTGCAGGCCTGATGGGCATCAACACGCGCATGGTCATTACTTTTTCGTATGGCCTGTCTTCCGCCGCTGCAGCGTTCGCCGGCGTCATGATTGCACCGCTGGTGCCTACCGGCGTCACGATAGGCTCGGCACTGGGCCTGAAAGCCTTTGCGGTGGCGATTATCGGTGGGCTGACCTCCGGCGTTGGCGCCATCGTCGGCGGCCTGATCCTCGGTATCGCCGAAAAGCTGACCGGCTTCTATATCTCTACCGGCTACCAGGAAGTGCCGGGACTATTGTTGCTGTTGCTGGTGCTGGCGTTCAAGCCTGCCGGGCTGTTTGGCAAAGCCGCCATCAAGAAAGTGTAGAACATGAACAAGAAAATCATTGCACTTTCAGTACTGGGTATAGCCGCGCTGGCGGTGTTCCCTATGCTGATTCCGAATCCTTATTATATTCACCTGGCGGAAACCATCCTCATTTACGCCATCCTGCTGTTTGGTCTGGACATCGTTGTCGGTTACACCGGCCAGGTGTCCCTCGGCCATGCCGGCCTGTTCGGCATCGGCGCATATACCACAGGCGTGCTGTATTTAAAGCTGGGCTTGCCTTTCCTGGTTGCGATGCCTGCCAGTATCGTGGTGACGGCCATCTTCGGCGCCATTCTGGCGCTGCCTGCGTTGCGGGTTACCGGGCCTTATCTGGCGATGGTAACGCTGGCCTTCGGCACCATCATCCAGATTCTCATCAATGAAATGAGCTTCCTGACCGAAGGCCCGATGGGCATCAAGATTTCCAAGCCTATTTTCTTTGGACAAAAATTGACGGAAGTCGGCTATTTCTATCTGGTTGCCGTTTTGATGGTGGTGTCGCTGATCATCGTGCACCGCATCCTGAAGTCGCATCTGGGCCGTGCGTTTGAAGCCCTGCGTGACAGCCCGATTGCTTCCGACTGCATGGGGGTATCGGTGTACCGCTACAAGGTCTACGCCTTCGTCATCAGCGCTGCACTGGCTGGTCTGTCCGGCAGCCTGTATGCCTATTCGGAAGAGTACATTTCGCCCAATACCTACAACTTTGAACTGACCATCCTGTTCCTGCTGGCGGTCATCATGGGTGGCCGCAAGACACGTAGCGGTTCGCTGCTGGGCGCGCTGATCGTTGTCATGCTGCCTAGCCTGCTGGCCGACATCGACCTGTTCCGCCAGATCGCCATTGTCGCAGTAGTGGTAGCAGTGCTGGCTTCTGCATACCTGCTCGCGACCAGGAAAAAAACCTGGCGCAATGTCATCGTGCCGGTGGCGGCAACAATAGGCATGGCGCTGTTTTCCTATAAGCTGGAAAACATCACGGACTGGCGTCTGACGATCTTTGGATTCATGACATTGTTCGTTGTCTATTATCTGCAAGACGGCATCGTCGGTTTCGTCAATAGCTTCTTCAACAAGGGCCGGCGCAAGCATGTGGAATCCGTGTCCGCCAAAGGCAACGGTGTTGATGCAGTGGCTAATGCAGCCGATGCCGGCACATCCGGTTACCTGCTGGAAGGCAAGTCGCTGCTGATGCAGTTCGGCGGCTTGAAGGCCCTGAACTCGGTGGATTTGCGCATCGTCAAGGGTACCGTGCATGGCCTGATCGGCCCCAATGGTTCCGGCAAGAGCACGATGATGAATGTGCTGACCGGCATTTACAAACCGACTGCTGGTGCGGTCGAGTTCAATGGCGCGCAGATTTCAGGTAACACGCCTTCGGCGATTGCACTCGGTGGCGTTGCGCGTACTTTTCAGAATGTACAGTTGTTCGGTGAAATGACGGCGACTGAAAACGTGCTGGTCGGCCTGCACCACACCTTCCGCAGTAATGTGTTTGATGTCATGGCCGGAACGCCGCGTTATCGTCGCGAAGAGAAAGCCGCGCGCGAACGCGCCGCCAGCATTCTGCAGTTTGCCGGCCTGGCAGATCTGGCGGATGAAGAGGCGCGCAATCTGCCTTATGGCAAGCAGCGTGTGCTGGAAATAGGCCGCGCGCTGGGGCTTAATCCGCAACTGCTGTTGCTCGATGAACCGGCAGCGGGCCTGACCGCACCCGACATCAAGGAGCTGGTGGCAATCATCCGCAAGATCCGCGAGCATGGCATTACCATCATCCTGATCGAGCACCATATGGATGTGGTCATGTCGATTTCAGATACCGTCACCGTGCTGGACTTCGGCCAGAAAATCTCCGAAGGCAAGCCGACTGAAGTACAGGCTGATCCCAAGGTCATCGAAGCGTACCTGGGCGGCAGCGTCGCCGATGAGTCCGCTCACGAACCTGTTCAAGCTTAAGCGAGGCAATATGTTAAGCATTTCAAATTTACACGCGGCATACGGCAAGGTCGAAGTACTGCACGGCATTTCACTGGAAGTCCCCAAGGGCAA
This sequence comes from Undibacterium sp., assembly GCA_043726505.1. GTDB lineage: Bacteria > Pseudomonadota > Gammaproteobacteria > Burkholderiales > Burkholderiaceae_D > Undibacterium. The sequence goes on from JAYSKH010000377.1 coordinate 7,584, forward strand.
GGTCGTCACGCTGATCGGATCCAATGGCGCCGGCAAAACAACGACGATGCGCGCCATTTCCGGCATGCTCAAACCCAAGGGCGGCAAAGTGACGCTGGATGGCAAGGATGTCACTGGTCTCGATTCGCACAAAATTGCGCGCGCGGGCCTTGCGCATTCACCCGAAGGTCGGCGCGTATTCGCCACCATGAGCGTTACCGACAACCTGCTGCTGGGTGCTTTCCCTCGCTTCACTGGTGCCCGCCCGCGCGGCGACATCAAGATTGACCTGGAAAAAGCGCTGGAATTGTTCCCACGTCTGAAAGAGCGCCAGCATCAACTGGCGGGCACCTTGTCCGGCGGCGAGCAGCAGATGCTGGCGATGGCCAGGGCGGTGATGCTGAACCCGGAAGTGGTGCTGCTGGATGAACCGTCGATGGGCCTGGCGCCGATATTGGTGGACGAAGTATTCCGCATCATCCAGCGCCTGAAACAGGAAGGCACGACGATGCTGCTGGTAGAGCAGTTTGCTGCAGCAGCGCTGAATGTTGCTGACTATGGCTATGTGCTGGAAAACGGACGGATATCTGTGCACGGCCCGGCGGACAAGCTGAAGAATGACCCCGCCGTCAAGGCTGCGTATCTGGGCGGCGGTCAGCAGCACTAGGCACAATAAAGAGTGGCACCAGGCATCGTCATTAAATGGTGGCGCCAGCTAAAAAAACTATGGGGCTTGTGGGCCCCATAGTTTTTAGAATTACCTTCTCCAGATGACGATCAGTCCAGATGGCGCAGCGGATGCGCATGCTCGGGCCAGGCCGAAACGAAAAAGGGCAATATCATTTCCGGCGTCACTTCACCCAGGCTGGGCGGAGTCCATTTCGGTGTATTGTCCTTGTCCACCACGAGCGCGCGCACGCCTTCCAGCACTTCTCCATGCTTGAAGCAGTGGCGCACCATGTCACGCTCCATGCGCAGGCAGTTGGCAACGCTCATGCCAGCGCCACGGCGGATCTGTTCCAGCGTCACGCTCACCAGCAGCGGAGAGCGCTTCTGCATGACGGCCAGCGTTTGCTGCGCAAATTCACTGCCGTCTTCCGACAGCATTGCAATGATCGTTGCAACATCATTGGCGGCAAAGTATTGGTCTATCAGGCTGCGGTGCATCGCCAGCACGCTTTCTTCCAGCTTGATGTCGTCTGCAAACGGCGCGGCGAATTCACGGATTGCCGCACGGATATCGGCTTGCTGCGTAGTGGTCAACAACTGCATCAGCGCGGGGATTGCACTGGTAGGAATGTAGACGTCGGCCAGTTCGGCGTAAATAGCGTCGGCCGCCTTGATGATTTCCCCGGTAAGGCCCAGGTAAGTGCCCAGTTGGCCAGGAGCGCGCGACAGGAAATAACCGCCGCCCACGTCCGGGAACAGGCCGATATTTACCTCAGGCATCGCCATCTTGGTACGCTCGGTGACGATGCGCATACGGCACGATGGGCCTGCCTGCGCGATACCCATACCGCCGCCCATGACCACGCCATTCAGCAGTGCGATATAAGGCTTGGGATAGAAGTGGATCAAATGGTTCAGCGCATATTCTTCGGTGAAAAAATCTTCCAGCAAGGCACTGTCGCCTTTCGGCGTTGATGTGCCCGCATCGTAAAAGAAGCGGATGTCGCCGCCGGCACAGAATGCCTTTTCGCTGGAGCTGGAAATAAAGACCGCGCCGACATTGTCCGCCTCGCGCCATTGCAGCAGTATCTGCGTCAGCTCGCGGACCATGTCCAGCGAAAGAGAATTCAATGCCTTGGGACGGTCCAGCGTGATGAAGCCTATCTGGTTCTGGACGAAGGTCTGGACGTATTCGCTCATGGAAAAATTGTAGTGAGATGAAAAGCCTATTTTAGCGCGTATGCGGGATTTATCCGGTGGACAGCCATTCTTTGGCAAAAGAAATATCTTTTGTGATTCTGCAGAGCAGCAGATGGGGAGGCAATAAAAAAGGATGCCGGGTGGCATCCTTCGTTATTTCAGTACCACGCGCCGTTTAGGCGGAAGCGGAGGCAGGATCGGGGATATGTTTGATCGCGTCGTTTTTGTGGGCCTGGATTTTGTCTTTGTGTTTGATGACTTGCCTGTCAAGTTTATCGATCAGCGTATCTATCGCTGCATACAGGTCTTGTGCGAGGCTTTCGACGTGGATGTCTTTGCCACTGATGTGAAGATTGATATCGGCCTTATGGCGTTTTTCTTTTTCCCGAAGCTTGTCTACGGTCAGGATGACTGCAATATCAATGACTTGGTCGAAGTGTCGCCTTATCCTCTCTAGCTTGTTTTGCACATGTTCACGGATTGCTGGAGTAACTTCGAGGTGATGTCCACTGATGGTGAGATTCATACGGCGCTCCTATGGTAGATGTTACTTGCTATATGGCATGGTGCTAGCCCTGAACGTACGAGCTAAATTATATATAGCAATGCAAGACGCAATTACAAGGACTTGTTACAGAAATCCGGAAATCAGCGTGCGTTGCAGCAATGATGCCGCTGGGTATTCCAGGATTTTTATAAGGATTTGCGCAGGCTTACTGGAGGAATTTTCAAGGCTTCACGGTATTTTGCGACGGTACGCCGCGCAATGACCATGCCTTGCTCACCCAGCATGTCTGCGATCTTGCTGTCAGAGAGTGGGTTCTTCTGGTCTTCTGCTCCTATCAATTGCTTGATGAGTGCCCGTATTGCGGTGGACGATGCTTCACCCCCAGTTTCCGTCGCAACGTGGCTACCGAAAAAGTACTTCAACTCAAACATGCCATGCGGGGTCAGCATGTATTTTTGGGTTGTGACACGAGAAATAGTACTCTCGTGTAAACCCAGTGTATCAGCAATTTCGCGCAAAACAAGTGGTCTCATCGCAACTGCGCCATGCGTGAAAAAATTGCGTTGTCTTTCAACTATCGCCTGTGCAACGCGCAAGATCGTGTCGAAGCGTTGCCGCATATTCTTGATCAGCCAGCGCGCTTCCTGCAATTGCGAACTCAGCGTACCGTCGCCGCGGTTCTGCTTCATGATGTTGGCATACATGCTGTTGACACGCAGGCGCGGCATCACATCCTGGTTCAGCAGCACCTGCCAGCCGTTCTTTGATTTCCTGACAATCACGTCCGGCACCACATAGTCCGATGCGTCTGCAGTGAATTCAGCGCCAGGGTGCGGTTTGCATTGCTTGATCACCACTTGCGCTTCACGCAAGTCCTCGTCGTCGCAACTCAGCACTTTTTTGAGCTTGTTGAAATCGCGTTGCGCAAAAAGAGATAAATGTTTTTCAACAATTTCCAGCGCTAGGCGGCGTGTGACGAATGCCGCCTTGGGCAGACGCTTGATCTGCAGCATCAGGCACTCAGACAGGCTGCGCGCACCGACGCCTGCCGGGTCGAAGCTCTGTAGCATATTCAGCGCAAAATTCAGTTCTTCCGGTTCCACGCACAGTTCCAGCGGCAGTGCGCCGTGGATGTCTTCCAGTGACTCCGTCAGGTAGCCGTTGCCGTCCAGCGCATCGATGATCAGTTCGATCAGCGCGCGGTCGCGTATTTCCTTGACGGTTACGCGCATCTGCTCCAGCAGGTGCTCCCGCAAGGAGGTCTGCGCGCATTCCAGCTGCGGGCGTCCTTCGTCTTCTTCCGGCCCCTTGGAGCCCTGCGGCATGTCGTCGAAACTCCAGTCTTCTTCATTGGCGCTGGTCGTGTCGGACGCATTCGAGCTTTCGCCAGTTTCGCCGCTGTCGGTAATCGGCGCAGGTTCGTCGCCGCCATTGTTGACCGGGCTGCTGTCGCTGTCCGAGCCGGCGCTGGTCGCGCTGATGGCGCCGTCCGCCAGTAGCCTGACCGCATTGTCCAACGGATCGTCCACCCGCTCCAGCAAAGGATTGTCGGTCAGCAGGTTTTCCAGTTCCTGGTGCAGTTCCAGCGTTGACAACTGCAGCAAACGTATTGATTGCTGCAGTTGTGGCGTCAGCGCCAGATGCTGCGAGGTGCGGAGTTGTAGGCTTTGTTTCATAGGGGCGTGATCCGTTACATCCGGAAGTGCTCTCCCAGGTAAACCTTGCGCACGGATTCATTGGCGACGATCTCGTCCGGCCGGCCGCTGGCCAGTACGGCGCCTTGGTTGATGATGTAGGCGTGGTCGCAAATACCCAAGGTCTCGCGCACATTATGGTCGGTGATCAGCACGCCTATGCCGCGTTCCTTGAGGAAGCGGACGATGCGCTGGATCTCGATCACGGCAATCGGATCCACGCCGGCAAATGGTTCATCCAGCAGCACGAAGCGCGGGCTGGTCGCCAGCGCGCGGGCGATCTCCACACGGCGGCGTTCGCCACCTGACAGCGACAGCGCCTGATTTTCACGGATCTTTTCTATCTGCAGTTCGGCCAGCAACGTATCCAGCCTTTCGTCGATTTTCG
>JAYSKH010000378.1:0-4496 GCA_043726505.1 Undibacterium sp.
CCGAGCCTATTTTAGGCGCCAACAAAAAACGCTTGCACGCCAACCTACTAGTTGGTATAGTCAATCCATGAGCACTGATACCGCAGAACGCATACTTGACGCCGCCCAGCACCTGATGGTGACGCGGGGTTATAACGCCTTCAGCTACGCCGATATTGCAGACGTGGTCAAGGTCAGCAAACCCAGTATTCATTTTCATTTCGCCACCAAAGCGGTGCTGGTCCAGAAATTGTTGATCCGCTATCAGGCCATCGTGCAAAGTAATCTGGAGCGGACGTCTGCGGCACTGCCTGATGCGCTCGCGATGCTGCGCGCGTACGCCGGATATTGGGAAGAGTGCATCCGCAATGACAATTCGCCATTTTGCGTGTGCGCGCTGCTGGCCTCTGAGCTGCCATCTTTGCCTGCAGAAGTGGCGGCTGAGGTGACGTCTTACTTTCGCGGCCTGTCGGCCTGGCTGGCTGCTACGCTGGAAAAAGGCGCTGCGCAAGGGCAGTTGACGCTTCGGCGCAGCGCGGCGGCCGAAGCTGAATCGTTTATGGCTAGCGTACACGGTGCCATGCTATCCGCCCGTGTGTACGGCAAGGTTGATGTATTTTCCGATGTCGTCGGCGATGCTATTACCAGGTTGAGTGCCTCGTAATTAATCTGATTTATATTTTATTGCTGTTTATTTGCATTTGCGGCCATGTTTTCATGGCCTTTTATTGAAGCTTTATGTCTACCAACTAGTAGATCTATTAAATTTAAGGAGTTTTTACCATGGCCCATCCTTTGTCTATATTCGGTGCTGTTCATACAGCGCTAAGCCTGATCCCTATTGTCGCCGGGTTGATCGCCTTCAGGCGCTACGGCAAGATTGACCCGAGTACTGGCGCCGGCAAAATTTACTGGATAGGTATGGTTGCTTCGGTCGTCACGGCCTTCGGCCTGTCGAGCACGGGAGGATTCAACCCCGGCCACGCCCTGGGGATAGTGGCGCTGGTCGTAATGCTGATCGGCACGCTGGCAACGCGCTTCGCTTTCCTTGGCCGCGCCGCCAAATATATCCAGGTTGCGCTGATGTCCTTCAGTTTCCTGTTGCTGATGATCCCCGGTACCAATGAGACACTAAGCCGCCTGCCAGCCGGGCATCCGATCGGCAACGGCCCGGATTCCCCTCCCGTGCAAATGGCGTTGGCTGGCGTGTTTGTGCTGTTTTTACTTGGCACTGCCTACCAACTCGTTCAGCTGCGCCGCCGCGCTACTCGCTAACGCGTCAAGAGGCAAGCGCCTCGGCCAGCCCTAAAACGAAAAAGCCGCACCGAAAAATATCCGGTGCGGCTTTCTTTTAAATGCGGGACAGCTTATTCCTGACCGACCTGCAAAATCAGCTTACCGAAGTTTTTACCTTCAAACAGCATCAGCAAGGTGTCAGGGAAATTATCCAGGCCCTGAACGATGTCTTCGCGGGTGTGGAATTTGCCTTGTGCCATCCAGGCGCCCATTTCAGCAGCGGCTTCAGGGAAGCGCGCGGCATTGTCAAACACGACGATACCTTCCATGCGTGCGCGGTTGACCAGTAGCGACAGATAGTTGGCCGGGCCTTTGACGGGTGTTGTGTTGTTGTATTGCGAGATCGCGCCGCAGATGATGATGCGTGCTTTCATGTTGATGCGGGTCAGCACGGTATCCAGGATTTCGCCGCCGACGTTGTCGAAGTAGATGTCCACGCCATTAGGGCAATGTTCTTTCAGGCCATCCTTGACGGAACCTGTCTTGTAGTCGATACAGGCATCGAAGCCGAGTTCATTGACGACGAAATCACATTTCTCTTTGCCGCCGGCGATACCGACCACGCGGCAGCCTTTTTGCTTGGCGACCTGGCCTACCGTTTGGCCCACTGCGCCTGCTGCGCCGGACACGACAACGGTTTCACCAGCTTTTGGCATGCCGACATCCAGCAGGCCGAAATAGGCTGTCATGCCAGGCATACCCAGCGCATTCATATATTTCGGCAACGGCGCCAGCTTTGGATCTACTTTGTAAAACGCCGCTGTCTTGTCGTCTGCCGCACCCACCCAGTAATTCTGTACGCCAGTGGCGCCGGACACGTAGTCACCCACCGCAAATTTAGGCGATTTGGATGCAATGACCTTACCTATGCCGCCGGCACGCATGACTTCGCCAATGGCGACAGGGCGGATATACGATTTGCCTTCATTCATCCAGCCTCGCATTGCTGGGTCCAGCGACAGATAAATGCTCTCAACGGCGATCTCGCCGTCGGCGACTTCGCGCACAGGCTCGGTCGTGACGGACCAGTCGCTAGGTTTGGGCATGCCTACCGGGCGGGCAGCAAGGCGGAATTGCTTGTTGATGAGGGCGCTTGTCATGGTGTCTCCTGAGTGGTTTTAATTTACAGCGGGTGCTCAACACGCCCAAAATGGACGCTAAAGTGTGCAACTATACATTATTAAGAACGGTCGTGCTTTTTAGTTGAACTTATATTTTTACGCTAAGCTGCCGTGAAGCGGCGATGGACTAGGATAAGCGCTTCCGGCGTGAGATAATTGGAAGTTAAGTATTTTCTTCATTCCGCAAAATAATATTCGCTTTCAGAAACAAATCATCCTGTGGTTTGTGTATAAAACACCATTATGCATCCAGAATACATACTTACCCTTTCTTGCCCGGATCAGCGCGGCATCGTCCATAAGGTTTCCGGCTTTTTGGCGCAGCACGGCTGCAACATCATTGATTCGGCGCAGTTCGGCGATGCGCAGTCGCAGCTGTTTTTCATGCGTGTGCATTTTTCCGCTGAAGATGCGCTGATAGACGACCAGGCGCTGCGCGCAGAATTTGCCGCGCTAGGCGCCGACATGCGCATGCAGTGGCAATTGCATGATGCGCACCACAAGCCGCGCGTGATGCTGATGGTGTCCAAGATAGGGCATTGCCTGAACGACCTGCTGTTCCGCTACAAAAGCGGTTTGCTGCCGGTGGAAATCCGCGCCATCGTTTCTAACCATACCGATTTTTACCAATTGGCGGCCAGCTACAACATCCCTTTCCACCATCTGCCGCTGGCTGCCGGGGCTTCGGCCGAAGCCAAACAGGTGCAAGAACGCAAGGTGCTGGAAATCGTCGCCGACAATGAGATCGAGCTCGTCGTGCTGGCGCGCTATATGCAGATACTGTCACCGGACATGTGCAGTGCGCTGACGGGTAAGGCCATCAATATTCACCATTCCTTCCTGCCCAGCTTCAAGGGTGCCAAGCCTTATTACCAGGCGCATGAGCGCGGCGTAAAGCTGATTGGCGCTACTGCCCACTTTGTCACTGGCGATCTGGACGAAGGCCCGATCATCGAACAGGATGTGGAGCGCGTCGACCATTCCATGGGGCCGGACACACTGACGGCGATAGGCCGCGACGTGGAATGCGTCGTACTGGCGCGCGCAGTAAAGTGGTTTGTCGAACACAGGATACTGCTGAACGGCCACAAGACCGTCGTATTCAAATAAGCCAATAGCCAAATACGCGAAACGGGCGGCCTTAAGTGGGCTGTCCGCCGTGCGGATAATTCACACATTTATTTTCCGGCCGTCACGGCCGGGCAAAGCAATTAAAACATGGCATTAAAATCGATTATTTATAAAGCAGAGCTGAGCATTGCCGACATGGACCGTGGCTACTACGCGGAACACAGCCTGACCATTGCCCGCCACCCGTCCGAGACGGATGAGCGCATGATGGTGCGCGTGCTGGCATTTGCGATTCACGCCAGCGAAACGCTGAGCTTTGCAAAAGGCTTGTCGGACGTGGAAGAGCCGGACCTGTGGCAAAAAGACTATACAGAGGCGATACAGCTTTGGGTGGAAGCGGGCCAGCCTGATGACAGGCGCCTGCTGAAAGCCTGCGGCAGGTCGGAAAAAGTCGTGGTGTACAGCTACTCCAGCACCAGCGACATCTGGTGGAAACAGATGAATAGCCGGCTGGATCGCGCAAAAAATCTGAAAGTAATGAACGTACCGGCAGCAACCAGCGAAGCGCTGACCAAGCTGGCGCAACGCAATATGCAGTTGCAATGCACAATACAGGATGCGCAGATCTGGATGACAGCAGGTGAGACATCGGTGCAGATAGACCTGGAAACCTTCAAGGCCGAAGGCTAGGCTTCCGTCAGGTCGCTGCGCGGCTTTCCTGGTGGGTGTTGCTGCTGCATGGCCTGAATGCGCTCCAGCAGCAGATCGGCAACTTGCCAGCTGGACGGCTGCCATGCGTGGATGACCGGCACATGCACAATCTCTTCCGCCCAGTCCGCTTTCACTTCTGAAAAAGAGACGATACTGTCATTACCTTCATCGCCGAAGGGAGTGAAACGACCGTTGATGCCTTTATTGCCTATCATCGCCGTCGTCGGCACCGTCACCGCAGGAATCGCCCGCATACGCTCGTCAGAGGCCAGCAACTGGCCGCAGTCGCCGGTCAGCAGCTTATAGACAAAGAAGTTG
>JAYSKH010000379.1:0-3538 GCA_043726505.1 Undibacterium sp.
TGCCGTAAGGAAGATCGTCCGTGAAAAGGCGCTCGCGCTGAAGCTCAGCCTGGTAGACCAGACCAAACTGGTCACTGCCGCCAGCGAACTGGCCCGCAACACCATCAAATACGGCGGCGGCGGTGAAGTGCTGGTTGCAGAACTGCTGGATGGCAGCAGCCATGGCGTCCAGTTCATGTTTATCGACAACGGCCCCGGCATAACAAATACCGCCAAGGCACTGGAAGACGGCTACACCACCGGTGGCGGCCTGGGCTTGGGCCTGGGCGGCTCTAAAAGACTGGTCGATGAATTTGATCTGTATACCGAACCGGGAAAGGGAACGGCAGTTACGATTTCCAAGTGGAAACGATGAGCAGCTCACGATGATAGTTAATAGTTTACGATGAATAGCTCACTCCTCTCCCAGCAATTGTTTGACATTGCCCACGCCAGCGAAATCTCGGCGGCGCGCCGCTACGGCCAGAATCTGGCGGAAGCGCTTAAATTTGATGAAACCCGCGCCGGCAGGCTGGCCATTCTCGTCACCGAAATTGCCACCAATTTGCTGAAGCACGCTGGCGGCGGCAAACTGCTGTTGTCCCATACCCAGCCCAACGGGCTGGATGCGATTGACGTGCTCGCCATTGACAAGGGACCGGGCATTTCCAACCTGGATTTTTCTTTTCTTGATGGCAATTCCAGCACCGGCACCCCCGGCAACGGCCTGGGCGCGCTGCAACGCCTGTCGGACGAATTTGACGTGTACACGGAACCGGGCAAAGGCTCGGCCTTCTTCATGCGCCTGTGGCAGGCAGAACCTGCGGCTGACATCGGGGGCGGCAAAAAGGGCGGCCTGCAAAGCGGCGCCGTCTGCGTGCCGGTGCGCGGCGAAGACGTCTGTGGCGACGCCTGGGGCGTCGCCGGCAAGGTAGACAACACAGGTAGCTTTACGGTCATGATGTCGGACGGCCTGGGCCACGGCCCGGATGCTGCGGCTGCCTCCATCGCCGCGATTGGCGAACTCGGCCTGCACCAAGGGGAGCCGTTGGAAGATTTGCTCAAGGCCACGCATGCGGCACTGCGCGCGACCCGCGGCGCGGCGCTGGCGGTGGCCGGCATCAATCTGCAAGACGCAACGGTCAGCTTCGCCGGTGTGGGCAACATCAGCGCCTGTGTCATCAACAACCATGCAAGCGCGGAAGCAGGCGGCCAGCGCCGCAGGCAATTCATGTCGCATAACGGCATCGTCGGCAATAATATCCGCAAGGTGCAGGAGTTTTCGCTACCCTTCCCGCCCGGCGCGCTGTTCATCCTGCATTCGGACGGCATCAACACGCAGTGGGACCTGGACCGTTATCCCGGCCTCGCCAACCGCCATCCGGCGCTGATTGCCGGCATTCTGCTGCGCGATTTTGAACGCGGCAGGGATGATGCAACGGTGCTGGTCATCCGCAATCCAGGGCAAGGCTGATATGCAAACCCGGATACTGACCGTAGGCATAGACAGCGAACAGGATGTGGTGACCGTGCGCCAGCGCGCGCGGGACATTTCCGCGCAGCTGGGCTTTGGCCTGCAAGACCAGGTCCGGATCGCCACGGCAGTCTCCGAAGTGGCGCGTGACGCCTACATGAAGGTCGGCGGCGCGCGCGCGACGTTTGCGTTTGAACACGTCGGCCCCACGCGCCAGCTGGCGGTGACGGTCAGCGACAGCGGCGGTGGCTACCGCAGCAAACCTCTGCCGGGAACGCAGGCGTCTGATTTACTAGGCAACGTGCTGTACAGCAGCAACCCTGTGGCAAACAACCCGGCGCTGATTGCCGCGCACAGGCTAATGGACAGCTGCACTGTGTCCGACGAATCCAGCTTTGGCGCCAGCGTAATGATGACCAAGGAGTTGCCGCCGTCTGCGATGGTGGATTCCAGTAAAATCGCAGCGCTGGGTTCCCGTCTTGCCGCGTCGCCGGCGCCGTCCACCTTTGCAGAAATCCAGTTACAAAATCAGGAGCTGGCGTCCACGCTGGCCGAACTGCGGGAACGCCAGGACGATCTGAACTCGCTGACCCGCGAGCTGGAAGACACCAACCGCGGCGTGCTGGCGCTGTATGCCGAGATTGAAGAAAAAGCAGAGCGGCTGCGTGAAGCCGATGTAACCAAATCCCGCTTCCTGTCCAACACCAGCCACGAACTGCGCACGCCGCTGGGCTCCATCCAGGCCATCGCGCAGATTTTGCTGGACCGCATGGATGGCGATCTCAGCGCCGAGCAGGAAAAGCAGGTGCAGTTTATTGCCGGCGCCGCCAATAATCTTTCCGACCTGGTTAACGACCTGCTGGATCTGGCGAAGATAGAAGCCGGCAAGGAAGACGTGCATGCATCCGAAATTCATATAATAGAACTCTTCAGCACGCTCAAGGGCATGATGCGGCCGCTGAAGATCAACGCCGACGTGGAACTGGTGTTTTCTCAAACAGACATGCTGCCGCCCTTCTTCTCAGATGAAGGTAAGGTCGCGCAGATACTGCGCAATTTCATTTCCAATGCGCTCAAGTTTACCGAACACGGCAGTGTGCGTGTCAGTGCGGTGCTCAGCGAAGAAGACAGGACGATCTGTTTTTATGTCGTCGACACCGGCATCGGCATCGCACCGGAAAATTTCTCTCTGGTGTTTGAAGAGTTTGGCCAGGTGGAGCACCCGATACAGGGCCGCGTGAAAGGCACCGGCCTGGGCCTGCCGCTATGCCGCAAGCTGGCCAGGCTGCTACAGGGAGACGTAAAATTGACCAGTACTGTGGGCGTGGGGTCAATATTCAGCCTGATATTACCGCTGAACTATAAAGCCCACCTATAGAACTCTGTCAGTGTTTTGCTGAAAAATTCAGCCACGGCGCGCCGTAATAAAATGATGCTGGATAAACAAGACCAGCAGCAGTTTCGATGATGAACAATATTTTTTGGACGGTGTCTCAGCAGGTTTAAGACCGTGTCCAGCTAAGGCTAATGATGAATCCTCCCACCATCGTGATTCTGAACGTGGACGACGAGCACGGTGCCCGTTATGCAAAAACACGCGTGCTGCAAAATGCCGGGTTCACTGTGGTGGAAGCCGTCAACGGCACGCAAGCGCTGGAAATGGTGACAAGCCACGCGCCTGACCTGGTGCTGCTGGACGTCAAGCTGCCGGACATCAACGGTCTGGAGGTATGCCGCCGCATCAAGGCAGACCCCGCCGCCGCTGCGGTGCTGATCCTGCAGACTTCCGCCGCGCTGACGCAGCGCGAAGACCGCATCCGCGGACTGGAAGGCGGCGCCGACAACTACCTCGTCACGCCGATAGAAGCCGACGAACTGGTCGCCAACGTGCGCGCGCTGCTGCGCCTGCGCAGCACGCAAAAAGAATTGAGGGACAGCGAAGAACGCTTCCGCCAGTTTGCCGAAAGCATAGGCGATGTGTTCTGGATGCTGGACGCGCAAGATTCCAGCGTGCTGTACGTTAGCCCCGCCTATGAGGGCATGTGGGAACGCTCCACAGAACACTTGCTGGCAGAAAAAAACGAC
>JAYSKH010000380.1:0-2335 GCA_043726505.1 Undibacterium sp.
GCCGCCACGCTGGCCAGCGACCGTGAACTGCTAAGCACTCGCTGGGAGCAGGAAAAGCAACTGACGGAACAGATCAAGACATTGCGCGCTTCGCTAGAAACATCGGAAAACGTGACGCCTGGCGGCAGCGCGGAAAAACCCGCCGACAGCAGCAGCGTTGCCAAACCTGGAAAAAAATCCAAGGCAGCTAAAGACAGCGGCGGCAGCGAAGAGCTGCAAGGACTCATCGAGCAGCTAAGACTGTTGCAGGGCGAAACCCCGATGGTACCGGTGCAGGTGGACGGCCACATCGTTGCCGAGATCGTCGCCGCATGGACCGGCATCCCTCTCGGCAAGATGGTCAAAGACGAAATCAAAACCGTCTTGAATCTGAAGAACCTGCTTCAGGAAAGGGTGCTGGGCCAGTCCCACGCCATTGAAGCAGTCGCGCAAAGGGTGCGCACGTCGCGCGCCAACCTGGATGATCCGAACAAACCAAAAGGCGTATTCCTGTTTGTGGGGCCGTCCGGCATCGGCAAGACGGAAACCGCACTGGCGCTGGCAGACGTACTGTATGGAGGCGAGCGTAAGCTGGTCACCATCAATATGAGTGAATACCAGGAAGCGCACAGCGTTTCCGGCCTCAAGGGTTCGCCGCCCGGTTATGTCGGCTATGGCGAAGGCGGCGTACTGACGGAAGCCGTGCGGCGCAACCCGTATAGCGTCGTACTGCTGGATGAAGTGGAAAAAGCCCATCCGGATGTGCTGGAGCTGTTTTTCCAGGTATTCGACAAAGGCGTGCTGGATGATGCAGAAGGCCGGGAGATCGATTTCAAGAACACCATCATCATCCTGACGTCAAACGTCGCATCCAGCCTGATGATGCAAGCTTGCCTGAACAAATCGGCAGATGAGTTGCCCACACCTGCAATGCTGGAAGAACAGATTCGCCCGCAATTGATGAAGGCCTTCAAACCGGCGTTTTTGGGACGGCTGAAGGTCGTACCGTTCTATCCGATCGCCGACGACATCCTGGCCCAGATTATCGAACTGAAACTGAAGCACATCCAGAAGCGCATCGGCGCCAACCACAAAGCAGAATTCAGCCACGACGATGCGCTGGTGGAAGCCGTACTGGCGCGCTGCACTGAAGTAGATTCAGGTGCGCGCAATGTAGACAATATTCTCAACGGTACCTTGCTGCCCGAAATAGCGGAAAGCGTACTGGCCAAGATGGCGGAAGGCGCAGTCATCGCCAAAATCAAGGTCAGCGCGAACAAGCAGGGGCAATTCAGGTACACGATCAAGTGAGACGATCAGATAAGATGAAGACTAGCATTGTTACTTTTACACACAAGCAAACCGCACTCTCCGTTGCAACCGCGGCTTGCTGCCTGGCGCATCCGGGCCGGCCATGACGCTGACCGATATCGTCAATATGCTGAGCGGCGGATGGGAACAGGGCAGCCGGCTGCTGCGCCTGAGCACGCCCACAGGCCTGCCTCCGCTAATGGCGGAAAGTTTTCATGGCTCTGAAAGCCTGAATGAAGGCTTTCGTCTGGAAATTACCGCACTGTCCACCGATGCCGATATCGAACTCAAAACCCTGCTAGGCCAGCCCATGCTGCTGGAACTGCTGACCGCCGACAGTCTGGCCAGCCCGCGCCCCTTCCATGGCCACATCACCGCAATTGAGGCGGTAGGTGCCAACGGCGGCATGGCACGCTACAAACTGGTGATGGAACCATGGACAGCGATGCTGGCGTTGCGGCGCGATAGTACTACCTACCAGGACATGACGGTGCTGCAGATTCTGGAATCCATTTTTCAGGACTATGAGGGCCAGGGTAAGCTGCAGCCGTTATGGCGGCTGGAGATACAAGACCCCGCCGTCTACCCCAAACGCTCGCTGACAACGCAATACCAGGAAAGCGACCTTGCCTTTGTACAGAGGCTGATGAATGAAGAGGGGCTATTTACGTGGATAGAGCACACAGGCGACGCGACCAGCCCCGCACTGGGCAGCCATACACTGGTGATTGCCGACCATAATGGCGCGTTCCAGCCTAACCAGCAGGCGCAGGTTGATTTCACGCAGCCCGGTGCAGTCATGCCCGGCGACAGCATGGACCGCTGGCGCAGCGAACGGCGCTGGCAAACCAGCGGCATAGAATTATTGAGTTGGGATTACCGGCAAATCAATACCCGCCCAATTGCAGCACATAGCACAGCATCCAACAGCAGCGACAGCCTGCCGCTAGTTTTCCGTGATGCACCCGGCCTGTACAGCTATGAATCCAGGGAGCAGGGCCAGCGCATCGCCAACAACCAGTTGCAGGCGCTGGAAGCCAGCAAC
>JAYSKH010000381.1:0-2805 GCA_043726505.1 Undibacterium sp.
GTGATGATCAAACGGGCAAATCAGCCGCGCTGAAGTCCGTTAAGCTGGCCACCATTATGCTTATGACCGATAATTTGATAAATATGCAAAAATTTGAATTACTTTCAAATTTTTTTTGACAATAATCACGCCAGCGAGCAGAGCCAGACTGCCCTGTTTCTCTAGGGAGAGCCATGTATTCCACTGCCGACCTGCAATTATTCATCCGTACCGCCGATACCGGCAACCTGTCGCAGGCGGCGCGTGACCTGGAACTGAGTACGGCGACGGCCAGCGCCAGCCTGAAAAGGCTGGAGCAAAAACTGGGCACCCGGCTGTTTGTGCGCTCCACACGCAGCATGCGCCTGACGCAGGATGGCGAGATCTTCCTTGAATACGGCCGCAATGCGCTGGCTCTGCTGAAAGAAGGCGAAGCGTTGATCACGGCAGACCGCGACGCGATACGCGGCAATATCAGGATATCCGCGTCATCGGACCTGGGCCGTACCGTGCTGCTGCCCTGGCTCAACGATTTTCAGCGGCTGCACGCCGCCGTTACCGTGACACTGCAACTGTCCGACAGCAACGTCGACCTGTTCCGCGAACCGGTAGACATGGCTTTCCGCTATGGCAAACAACAGGATTCCACCTTGGTGTCGCAACATCTGATCGACAACCGCCGCATCCTGGTCGCATCACCCGAGTATGTGGCGACGCATCCGCCCTTGCAGCATCCGCGTGATCTCGGCAACCACAATTGCCTGCTGTATTACCTGAAGCATGGGCTGAACAACACCTGGCCTTTCCACTCGGGCAAGGAAGTAATCGAGGTGAAAGTGCGGGGAGACCGCATGGCCAATGATGGCGCAATTGTGCGGGAATGGGCGCTTGCGGGCTTTGGCATCGCCTACAAATCCTGGCTAGACGTGAAGCATGATCTGGATAGCGGCAGGCTGGTCCGGCTGCTGCCGGGGTTTCGCGGGGATGAGGTGCCGTTGAATGTCGTCTACCCGCACAGGAATAGCGCGTCGCCCAGGGTCAGAGCGCTGCTGGCGTTTTTACGCGGGAAATTTGATGGGTATGAAGTTCCGCCGGGATTTTAATACCGCAGCGGCTAGATGCTGCTTCCGACGCCTGCATTAAAACCGGGGCGACGGAAGCGTGACTGAAAGCGTATTGCTATTGATTGCGCTTATTTATAGATACCGCATCCAACGAAATAGTTATCTACTTTTTCGACATAGCTGGATTTAGCTTCCAGCGCCTTGGTGACGGGGTTCGGCCATTTGTAGTCTGCCCAGCCCTTGCCCTTGCTGTTGACCAGCGCGATCATCTCCCGGATGATGGGTTTGCCGTCGCCGTCCTTCAGATCGATCAGGCTTTTGCCGACCATCTTGGGGTTGTTGCCGTGGGCTAGCGTGTTACCGTTGAGGTCGTAGACGAACAGATACAGATCCCTGTCATGGAACTGCGTATTGGCTGGATTGGCAAATTCAGCAAATGCTTTTTCCTTGCCGACCTCCTTGATATACGCAATTGCTTTTTTCACCATCGCCACCGCCTGCTCCGAAGAGCCCTTGTCATCCGCGGCAAAAGCCGGACTGAGCATCGTCAACCCCAGCACGCATGCGGCAAGCATTTTATTAAATATTTTCATTGCGTCTCCAAAGGTGGTTTTTGAATAAAACTGCCGTTTCAGCTTAATTTTAAACAAACCGGATTGCAAGCCGATTGCTGCCGGAGCGCAACGCTGGCGGAATGATTTAATGAAATTTAAAGGAATTTGACTTGCAGGGTCGACCGATTGGTCGAAAGTGAAAGAGGCGAGCCTTGTCTGCGGCACTTGCGGGAAATGACTGTGGCTGCTTCGTTCCCGACCTGACCAGATTGGCCATGCCGCAATGCGCAGGGGCCCGCCAGCGCGCATTATAGCGCACAAAACACGTCCCTGCAGCGGTTTTTGTGTTCATACAAAGGCAGTATCCCTGCTAACCTTGTCATCTGTGTGGCCTGAGCCAGACCTAGATGCCAAGCTCCTGCCAGATCTGGTCTACCCTGTTTTTCACTTCGGGAGTCATGTGGATGGTCGTGCCCCACTCTCGACTGGTTTCGCCCGGCCATTTGTTGGTCGCATCGATGCCCATCTTGCTGCCAAGCCCACTGACTGGCGATGCAAAATCCAGGTAATCAATCGGCGTATTGTCCACCAGCGTCGTATCACGCAAAGGATCGACGCGGGTAGTGATCGCCCAGATCACCTCTTTCCAATCGCGGATATTGACGTCTTCATCGACAACGATGATGAACTTGGTATACATGAACTGCCGCAGGAAACTCCAGACGCCGAACATGACCCGCTTCGCATGCCCCGGATAGGCCTTCTTCATCTGCACCACCGCCATGCGGTAGCTGCAGCCTTCCGGCGGCAGGTAAAAATCGAGGATCTCCGAAAACTGTTTCTGCAACAGCGGAATGAAGACTTCGTTCAACGCCACGCCGAGAATGGCCGGCTCGTCCGGCGGCTTGCCGGTATAGGTCGAGTGATAGATCGGATCGCGCCGCATGGTGATGCGGTCGATGGTAAAGACCGGGAAGCGGTCCTGTTCATTGTAATAGCCGGTATGGTCGCCGAACGGGCCTTCGAGCGCATGTTCGAAGCCGCTCGGCTCGTTCGCATCCGGATAGATATGGCCTTCGAGGACGATCTCGGCCGAGGCCGGCACCCGCAGTTCGCTGCCGATGGCCTTGACCAGTTCGGTGCGGCTGCCGCGCAGCAGACCCGCGAACTGGTATTCGGAAAGACTGTCCGGCACCGGCGTCACGGCG
>JAYSKH010000382.1:0-20772 GCA_043726505.1 Undibacterium sp.
AGGTAATCCAGATAGCGCTTGCCGTTATTGTCGGTCAGCCACATGCCGCTGCCCTCGGTAAATACGATTTCAGGCCGGGGCGTGATGTACATGAGGGCATTGACGTTGTACTGGCTGTATTCCATTTCGGAGCTCCTGGTTAAAAATTCCGGTAAATAAGGCAAATAAAGAAGGATAAGGGCGGCTTGACGCTAAAGAACGTTAAAAACAAGCGGATACAAAAAAAGCCACAGGTTGTTGGCCTGTGGCTTCGGTGTTCTGTGCAGCTTTACTTCTCGCGCACACTCATCACACAACTCGCCCAGGCGGGTGCATAGCACGACGTCGTACGATATTTGGTGAAGACATGTTGGCGAAATTTTTCATAAAACGGATAGTAGGACGTTTTGCGCACTGCGTCAAAATGTTTTTTGCCCTATTTTAATATTTTCATCTATTTCCAAAAAAGCAATCTCAGGCCAGGCTACGCTGCATTATTTCCAGCAATAAATTGGCGACCAACTGCACCGCCTTGTCATTGCTGCGCCGCTTGTGCCACGCCATGTCCACGCTGAAGCTGCCCGCATCCACCGGCGGAACGAATTGCTTCAACTTGCTGGAAGTGCTCCAGTGCCTGGCCATGCTGCGTGGTATCAAGGCGATGGCGTTGGATGCCTCTACTATGGAGGGCACGGTCAGGAAGCTCGCAATGGAAATACCCACACGGCGCTGCAGGCCCAGCGTCGCCAGCCGTTGGTCGAAGGGCGTGGCCTGGCTACCCTTGGCGGACACCAGCACGTGCGGATAGGACGTAAATTCTTCGCCGTCGGGGTGTTCGGAGATCGGGTGATTCAGGGCGGCTATGCCGACATAAGTTTCTTGCGCGATATGCACCTTTTCTACATCGGCCGGCACCGCACCCAGCGTGGACAGCACGAGGCTGATTTCACCCTTTTGCAGCCTGGCGATTTCCAGTGAGTTGTCGGTCCAGTTATGTACCGCCAGGTTGACGCCGGGCGCGCTGCCCTGCAATGCTGCCCACAGCTGCGGCACGATGAGCGCCGCAGGGTAGTCGGGCATGGCTAGGTGCACCGTCTGTTTTATTTCCGACAAGGGAAGATCCGGCACCTGCACCAGGCGCTGCAATTCTTCCAATATCTCCCTCAGCGGCGCCTGTAATTCTTCGGCGCGGGCCGTCAGCGCCATGCCGCCTTTTCTTCTTTCCAGCAGTGGGTCGCCGAACAGCAGGCGCAACCGTTCCAGCGCATGGCTGGTGGCGGGCTGGGTCAGGTACAGCCGCGCTGCCGCCTGCGTGACGCTGCTTTCCGTCAGCAGCGCATCCAGGATCACCAGCAGGTTCAGGTCGATGGCGCGCAGGTTTTTTGGTAAATTCTTTTCGTGCATATCACTATATATAAAACATGCATTGGACGCATTTCATGCTGAATACTACCATGGCTCCATTGCATCACACCAACCCAAACGTGACCACAACCTATGGAGCGCAACATGAGCCAATTGCACCAGCAGCAAAATCAACACAATGGTAGCCGCAGCCCGGCGACCATCGCCCTGTTCGGCGCTTCCGGCGCCATCGGCAAGAGCGTCGCCGCAGCCCTGCGCGCCGAAGGACGCGCTTACCGCGTAGTAGGACGCTCTGCCGAGGCGCTGCAGCAGAATTTCGGCGATGATCCGCTGGCCGAGATGGTGTGCTGGGACACCAACGATGCTGCTTCCATGCGTGCTGCCGCGCGCGGCATCGATACCGTCATCTATCTGGTCGGCATAGACTACTGGCAGTTTGAGCTGCACCCGGTAATCATGCAAAAAGCGCTGGACGCCGCCATTGCTGAAAACGTCAGGCATTTTGTGCTGAGCGGCACCGTCTACCCTTATGGCATGCCGCTGACAGGCAAGATCAGCGAAGATCATCCGCGCCAGCCGCACACCTTCAAGGGCCAGATGCGCAAGCAGCAGGAAGATTTGCTGATGGACGCTGACAAGGCCGGCAAGATACGCGGCACGGTATTGCGCCTGCCGGATTTTTACGGCCCTGGCGTGGATAAAAGCCTTGTGGACAGCGTCTTCAAGGCAGCACAGGGCGGAACACGGGCGATGATGATAGGCCCGGTCGATACGCCGCATGAATTTGTCTATGTGCCGGACGCCGGCCCGGCGTTGCTGGCGCTGGCTGGCAACGACAAAGCCTACGGCCGCACCTGGCACTTTGCCGGTGTCGGCGTCATCTCCCAGCGCGAATTTGCGCGCAAGGTGTTTGCGCAGGCCGGTAGCAAACCGCGGATGATGGTGTTCGGAAAATGGATGATCCGCATGGTAGGCCTGTTCGACAAATTCATGCGTGAGCTGGTGGAGATGCACTACCTGCAAACTTCGCCGGTACTGATGGATGATAGCGATCTGCGCAGGCTGCTGCCGGGGCTGGTGAAGACCTCGTATGAAGAGGGGATACGCCGCACGCTGGCGGCGGCAAAGGCGTGATGGCCGCCTAGCGGGCCAATCGGAGCATGCCTGGCGAAGCATGCTCCAGATACTTCACGCTACTTCAGCCTTCAGGATGCGGCAAATCCGCTTCCGATGTGAACGAGTCCGCATAGAACTCTTCTTCCGGCAACTGGCACATTGCCGTGAAATCGAACTTGGCCGAATCGACAACGATAGGTGCGCCGCACGCATATACCTGGTAACCCAGCAGATCTGCATGGTCATCCATTACGGCACGGTGGACAAAGCCGGTGCGGCCGGTCCAGCCGTCTTCCGGCAGTGCATCGGACACCACCGGCACATAACTGAAGTTGGGCAGCGTGGCTGCCCATTCTTCGCACAGGCTGTTCATGTACATGTCCTGCGGGCGGCGGCCGCCCCAGTACAGCGCAACACGGCGCGTGGAGCCGATGTGGATCAGCTGTTCCACCAGCGCCTTGATCGGCGCAAAGCCGGTGCCGGACGCCAGCAGGATGATAGGCTTGTCACTGTCTTCGCGCAGGAAGAAGGTGCCTTGCGGGCCTTCAAAGCGCAGGATGTCCCTTTCCTTCATTGTCGAGAATACCTGGTCGGTGAACAGGCCGCCCGGCATGTGGCGCACGTGCAGCGTGATCTGCTCGTCCAGGTGCGGTGCATTGGCCATGCTGTAGCTGCGGCGCTTGCCGTCGCGCAGCATGAATTCTATATACTGGCCGGCGCGGTATTGCAGGCGCTCATTGGCAGGCAGTTGCAGCGAGATCAGCATCACGTCGTGCGACAGCTTTTCCATTTTTGCAATCCGCGTAGGCATTTTCTTGACCGGATAATCACCGCCGCCCACGATCTCGCGTGCTTCTATCACCAGATCGGAATTCGGCCGTGCGCAGCAAAACAGCGAGCCGCCTTGCGCTTCTTCCATTTCCGACAAGGCCCTTTGCTGGTGCACGCCATGCGTGACGCTGCCTTCCAGCACTTTGCCCTTGCAGGAGCCGCAGGCGCCGTTCTTGCAGCCGTAAGGCAGGCCCACGCCAGCGCGCAGCGCCGCACTCAATACGGTTTCGCCGTCATCGCAACTAAATTGGCGACCGCTCGGGGTCACGGTTACTTGAAAAGTCATACAATCCTGAATATGAAAAATATACAAAAAAAACTGGCAAAGCCAAGGCTGCTGATACTGGGATGCGGCGATGTGGGCATGCGGCTGCTGCCGCTGCTGCGTGAACAATTTCGCATCTTCGCCGTCACCAGCCAGCCGGCACGGGCGGCGGAGCTGCGCGCGGCAGGCGCCGTTCCGCTGGTGGCCGACCTGGACCACAGGGATACGCTAGCCCGGCTGGCGAACCTGGCGCACTATATTGTCCATCTGGCACCACCGCGTTCTGAAGGCGAAAATGATGCCCGCACCCGTAATTTGACCGCCATTCTACCTGACAAGAGCCACCTTGTTTACATCAGCACCACCGGTGTGTACGGCGACTGTGGCGGAACTGAGTTTGATGAAACCCGCCCTGTACGACCACAAAATGACCGCGCCAGACGCCGTGTGGCAGCCGAAAAGCTGCTGAGGGCCTGGGCCAGGCGCAGCCAGTCGACGCTGTCCATACTGCGTGTACCCGGTATCTACGCCAGTGACAGGCTGCCGCTGGAACGTTTGCAAAAAGGCACGCCAGCACTGGTGGAAGCGGATGATGTCTATACCAACCATATCCATGCCGAAGATCTGGCGCAGCTAATCAAGCTGGCGCTGTTCCGCGCATCGCCGGGCAGGGTGTACCACGCGGTGGATGATAGCGACATGAAGATGGCTGCCTATTTCGATGCAGTGGCAGATGCCTTCCAGCTGCCGCGCCCGCCGCGCCTGCCGCGTGCTGAACTGAGTGCCGCAGTCAGCCCAATGCTGCTATCCTTCATGTCGGAATCACGCCGCTTGCAGAATAGCCGCATCAAGTCGGAGTTGGGCATGCGGCTACGCTATGCGAGTGTGCACGATGGCTTGCAGCAGGCAGTTGCAAATGAAAGCAGCAGATAGTAGGGACGATGCAAGCTAGGCTTCCGCAACCGGCAATTCAATAAAAAAAGTGGAGCCTTCGCCTTCCACGCTGGTAAAGCCGATGCGGCCGCCCATTTTTTCCATCATGGTCTTGGTCAGCGACAGGCCCAGGCCGGTGCCTGCATATTTGCGTGCCGCCTTGGCGTCTTCCTGCGTGAATTTCTGGAAGATACTGCCCTGGAATTCGCTGGAGATGCCTATGCCGTGGTCCACCACCGATACTCTGGCCCAGCCGTCTGTGACGGAGATAAACACTTCTACCTGGCCGTGTCTTCTGGAAAATTTGATCGCGTTGGATAGCAGGTTGGATAGCACCTGCACAAAGCGCTGCTGGTCAGCCATGACGATGGCATCAGCGCTGTAGCGGGATTCGAATGCCAGATTGATGCCGAATTTTTGCGTATAGCCCTTGTTGGCATTGATGGATTTGCTCACCAGATCCCGCAGCGACATCGCCTGCAGGTTGAATTGCATGCCGCCATATTCCAGCTTCTCAAAATCCAGCAGGTCGTTGATCAGCAGCGTCAGCCGTTCTGCATTGTCGTTGGCCATTTCCAGCAGGGTTTTGGCTTTGTCGGGAATGACGCCGCCTATGCCGCCCACCAGCAGGCCGAGCGAGCCGCGGATGGAGGTCAGCGGCGTGCGCAATTCGTGTGACACCGCAGCGACGAACTCGCCTTTCAGTTTCTCCACCCGCTTGCGCTCGGACAGATCATGCAGGATCAGCACCAGCAGCGTCTGCGAACCCAGCTCCACTCTGGCGATAGCCAGTTCCAGCGGGATTTCCTCGTCCGTCCGCTTTCTTCCGGTTACCTCCTGGCGTGCCTGTTTGCCGTGCGGCGTCCGCTGGTCCTGCATATAACTTTGCAGGAAGGCTTCCGATGCCGGATCGGGGAACAGGCTCAGGATATTGCGGCCAAACAACGCACCGCGGGGGTAATCCAGCAAGGTCTCCGCCGACTGGTTGGCCGACTCGATGAAGCCGCTAGTGCTTAGTGTGATGATGCCTTCCGCCGCATTGGCGAGTATGGCGCGCAGCCGCTCTTCGCTGTCATGCAGCTGGCTGGTGCGGTGCGCAACCAGAATCTCCACGTTAAAGGTATGCGCCGTCACCACCAGCAGGTAGATGCCCAGCAGGCTGGTAAACAGCAGGCCGCCTATCATCGTGAACCAGGTAATCCACGATACATGCACATCCCAGTAGGCAGAAGACGGCTGCGCCAGCAGTGCATACTGGCGGCCGCCGAAATTGATGGTGGACTGGAAAAAGCGCAACGGGTCCACATGCTTGATCGCATCGTAGAAAGTGCCGCGCTTGCCCGGGTAAGACAGGTCGTAGAACTTGATCAGGATGTTCTGCTGTTCCTGTTTGCTGAGCAGGTCTTCCACGACCTCGCTCATCCTCAGCACGCTCATCGCGACGCCCTGGAAGGCGGCGGCGCGTTTCCACGAACTGTCTAGCGGCGCGCCCGGTGCATAGATGGGCGCAAACAGCAGCACCGAATACTGGTTTTCTTTGTCGGTGACCAGCACCAGCGGATCAGTCACCGTCAGGTTGCCGCTGTCGCGCGCTTCTTCTATGGCATTGCGCCGCAGGTCGTTGGAGCCCATGTCGAAACCGAAGGCGCGTGTGCCCGTGCGGAAGGGTTCTATGTAGGTAATGGGGAAATAGTCTTCACGTTCGGCAACCGGCACCAGCTGGCCGTCGGGCGCCGTTTCGGAAATCTTGAAATTGACATAACCTTCCTGTAACACCGAGGCTTCAAATGCTGCCTTGTTCGCCGGCGTGATACGGGGCGCCCAGATCAACGAAGTAATGGCCTTGTTGGTCTGTATCGTATGCTGGACAAAGGTGGAAAAAGCGGTTCGGTCCACATTCTTCGCGCTGGAAAAGAAGCGCTCTATATTGCCGACCGCATCGGTGTGGTTGTTCAGCTTGTTTTGCAGGTCCTGGCTGATGCGCTCTACTTCCAGCCGGAATTCCAGAAACTGCTTTTGTTCTTCGCGGTGCCGGATATAGACGAACACCGTCACCACCACGGCCAGGCACACCGCCAGCGGTAACAGCACGTTCCAGCGGCGCGAATACCATATCTCGCGCGGCCTGCCGAACTGCACCATGATGATGGGCGTAATGGTCAGCACGCCCAGCGTGTCGCCGACCCACCAGGTAGCCCAGTTGTTGAGCGCGTGGTTGCCGGGAATGATGCCCAGGCAATACAGCGACAGCACACCTATGCTGGAAGCGGTAAGGCAGGCCAGCACGCCGCCATACAGGAAGAAGCTGAAAATGGACTTGTCGTTGTCCAGCGCCAGGTTGCTGCCCACGAAGCGGCGTATCAGATAGCTGCCGCAAAAGGCCTGCAGCATGGCCCCGCCACCCAACAATGCCGCCAGCGTGACGGATAGCGCGGATAATCCTTCAGGCGATTCCCAGCTGATCAGCACATTCACCAGGAAAGCGCCCAGTGCCACGCCCGGCAGCAGCTGGTAGCCCGCCAGCAGCACCACGCCCAGCGCCAGGCCGGCAGGCGGATAAACGGCCATGGCATAACCGGGCGGTATGGCCAGCAGCAGAGACAGGCGGCCCATCAGCAGGTAGGCCGCTGCCAGCGCGGCAATGCGGAACCAGGTATTGGCAAACAGGGTGGCCGCAAACTGCCTCAGTGGCGTATTCGCCAGCCCTGGCCGAAGCATCAGTGCTTTCCCGTCCGCTGCATGTGCAGCGGTGTATGTGGAGGCAGATGCGCGGGCATCATCAGACCAGCGCCGACGTAACCTTCAGCACTTCTTCCGCCGTCGTCAGGCCCTCGATAATCTTATAGGCACCGGCGATGCGCAACGGTTTCATGTCGTCGGCAATACTCTGCGCGCGCAGCGCATGGATGTCCGATTCTTCCTTGATCAGCTTGCTGAAAGGCTGCGTTACCGTCAACAGTTCATACAGGCCGGTGCGGCCCATGAAGCCAGTCTGCCTGCATTCAGGGCAGCCTACCGGCCGGTACACTGTGGCGGGCTTGGGAATGTTCCATTCCTCGGTCAGGCTTTTCCAGACGGCATCCAGCATTTCGCCATCCGCCGATTTACAGTGCTTGCACAGCGTGCGCACGAGACGCTGCGCCAGGATGCCAATAATCGTCGCTTCCAGCAGGTAGTAGGGTACGCCCAGTTCCAGCAGCCGCATGATGGCTGAGGGCGCATCGTTGGTATGCAGCGTGGACAGCACCAGATGGCCCGTCAGCGCCGCCTGTATCGCCATCTCTGCCGTTTGCAGGTCGCGGATCTCGCCCACCATGATGATGTCGGGATCCTGCCGCATCAGCGCCTTCACGCCGTCGGCAAAGTTCAGGTCTATGCCTGGCTGCACCTGCATCTGGTTGAACGAGGCTTCCACCATTTCTATCGGGTCTTCCACCGTGCAGACGTTAACGTCAGACGTTGCCAGCGCCTTCAGCGTCGTGTACAGCGTCGTGGTCTTGCCGGAACCGGTAGGCCCCGTCACCAGGATGATGCCGTGCGGCTTGGCAGTCAGCTGGTCCCAGCGCACCGCGTCATTGATGGGGAAGCCCAGTTCCGGCAAGGTCTTGACGACGACCTCGGGATCAAATATCCGCATGACCACTTTTTCGCCGAAGGCAGTCGGCATCGTCGACAGCCGCAGCTCCACTTCCTGGCCGTTGGTGGTGCGCGTCTTGACGCGGCCATCCTGCGGCCTGCGTTTTTCTATCACGTCCATGCGGCCCAGCAGCTTGATGCGGGCCGTCATCGCAATCATGACGATGGCCGGCACCTGGTACACCTGATGCAGCACGCCGTCGATACGGAAGCGTATCGTCGCCATGTCGCGCTTGGGTTCCAGGTGGATGTCGGACGCGCGCTGGTCAAACGCAAACTGCCACAGCCAGTCCACGATGTTGATGATGTGCTGGTCATTGGCATCCACCTGCTTGTTGGTCTTGCCCAGCTCCACCAGCTGTTCAAAGTTGTTGCGCAGCGCCAGATCGTTGTTGCTGGCCTTTTTCGCATCCTTGATGGATTTGGCCAGCGTGAAGAACTGCGAAATATATTGTGAAATATCCAGCGGATTGGCCATCACCAGCCGGATTTCCTTGCGCGTGATTTTGGCAATTTCGTCCTGCCACTCGCTGCTGTAAGGCTCGGTAGTGGCGATGATGACCGCTGTCGGCGTGGATTCCACCGGCAGGATGTTGAAGCGCGTCGCATAGGTGGAAGACATCACGTCCGACACCTTGGTGAAGTCTATCTTTAGCGGGTCAATGCGGTAAAACGGCAGCTTGACCTTGCCGGCGGTCCACTCAGTCAGCCAGTCCAGCGTCAGTACCTGGTTAGGCGCCAGCGCAGATTGCAGCTTGCATTGCGCGATGGCCGTCAGCGGATGCATCGTGGCCGGGCCATTATTCAGCACGGATTGCGCGTGGTTAAAATCGGACTTGGCGGTTTCTTTCTTCACAACCCCATCCGCCATCAGCCACGTAAAAATTTGCTGCATGCTTAGCGCGCGCGGCGCGGATTTGGTCATAGTGGTTGCCATATCGGGTATCGCCTCAGGAATTCGTTTTCAGACCATTCACCCAGGATTTTGCCGGCAGGCCGACGCTTTCCTTGATGGCTACAGCGCGCTCATACAGCGCCGGAAAATCCAGTGCGCGCCGGGACTTGAAAGCAATCGCCACCACGTTCCCGTCATGCACTTCAGGCAGGCACAACACTTCGTCAAAGGCAAAGCGCAGCGCTTTCATATTCTTCACGTAGCTCGGGTGGTCGCCAAACAGGTTCACCGTCAGCACGCCCCGGTCCGTTAGGCAGGCTTCGCAGGCCTGGTAAAACTCGGCACTGTCCAGCACAGGACCGCGCGCGGTGGCGTCATACAGGTCCACCTGCAGCACATCAATCTTGCCATGGTTGTTGGCATCGTTGACGAACTCATTGGCATCCATTTCCAGCACCTGCAGCCTGTCGTCATTCGGTGGCAGCTTGAACATGCTCTCGCATACAGAGATGACCGAAGGGTTCAGGTCCACTGCCGTCACCTGCGTTTGCTCAAAATTGCGGTAGCAGAACTTGGTCAGCGCACCCGTTCCCAGGCCCAGCTGCACAATGTGTACAGGGTCTTCAATAAACAGCATCCACATCATCATCTGCTGCGCATATTCCAGCTCTATCCAGTCTGGCTTGCGCAGCCGCATCGCCCCCTGCACCCACTCGGTGCCAAAGTGCAGATAGCGCACGCCATCCAGCTCAGACAGCGTGACGGGCGCAAACTTGGGTTTGCGGGTTTTTTTCAGTGCCGTTGCGGCAGCCTTGGGGCCGGAGCGCAGGTTCGCTTCGGCTTCTATGGATTTACGTTTGATCAGCATGTTTCTATTTTACATAGGAGTCTGGCAAGCTTACGGCGAATCAGGGGGAAAAAGCGCCTCTTGGGCAATATTTACGCTATTTTTTACAGTCGGCGCGAAAAAAGCTATGCAATCCGGGTCAAGTTTTGTGGAGTAGGTGAGTGGACTAGTCTTGGATCTGCGTGTTGAAATGACAGTGTGACCGGTGACGAGCATTTTTGCTTTATCAGCAGCCTGTTAGACACGACGGTATTTTATTAAACGCACTTGAGAGGCCGCATAGCTTGTGTTAAAGTTAATTTACTAAAATTTTAAAATATTTAGTAAATAACTGAAAGGTTCTAAAAATGGATAGCGAAGCTTTCGTGCATCTCGCGTTGGACATTCTTCAGTGTAACCAGAAGGATCTCGCCACTCGCCTTGGGGTTTCACCAACCCAAATTAGTAAATGGAAGAAGGGTGAACACCTGTCCAGCGATATGGAGGAGAAATTCAGAGAAATCCTTCAGATTGGTGAACAAGACCCGAGGTTTATTCTTTGGTCAGGGTCATTTGAAAATGCTCGAAAGTGGGAGCGACTTATAAACTACCTTGCGAATGTGGCTGAGCAGAGCGCAGAGACAGGTTATGACACTTATCCTCTATTGGACGAATACGGACTCTTATGTTGGGAAACATTCCATGTTCTCCGAGAAATGGGTGTGGTTATTCCAAAAGATTTTCCCAAAGATTTGGATATTGACTACGACGAGGCTGGAAATGCTGATGATGATGGGGAGGAGATATTCGCTGTGCTTGAGCGGAACCCTTATTCTTCT
The DNA here is from genome assembly GCA_043726505.1 of Undibacterium sp. GTDB lineage: Bacteria > Pseudomonadota > Gammaproteobacteria > Burkholderiales > Burkholderiaceae_D > Undibacterium. Next base: position 10,686 of record JAYSKH010000382.1, read on the forward strand.
CTCATTTATGATATCTACAAACTACTTAACGATGTATATGGGTTTTACTGTGCATACATAAGCAAGCTAATGTCTGATGATGAACTGTATTTAATCGACACCCCCGCTTGTAATATTGAGCCATGCCTGATGTCTCTTGCAGCTTGCAAGCTGGCAGAAGGACATGAACTTGCTTCTGGATTTAAAAAATTCAGACGCCAAGTCGAAAAAGAATATACGGAGTGGCTTACCATTGTTAAGGATAGAGCCTTCCGAGCAGGCATTCCTTTAGGTGCAGAGCTTCTTGATCTTGTTCATCATTCCGCAGATGAGCTAGGAAACGACGCAGAAGCCGAAAGCCTTGGGTTTAATTCATCCAGATTGCATCCCGATATATACATGAACGAACTCTTAGTCGGGATGAGAGTGATTCATCAAGTTCTTCCTGCCATAATGAAAACGTTAGGGATCGACGAAGAGTTTGAGTTGGATGAATCGGGCCTTCGAATTTAAAAATCAACGTTTGGCCCCACATGAATTTGAATGCCGACTCGGAGGACGTTTTCGTATACGCTATTCAGAAAATTCGCCGACCGGTTTCTTTTTTGCGAATCAGCTTAGCAATTCGCGCCAAACTAAAAGCTTCTGATCAAACGATAAAGAAGCATGCGCAGGCGACGTAGACGGCAGCACCAGCGTGCGATAGCCGGCGGCGGTAAATTGCGGCGCGAACTTGCCTGCGGTCTTTCCATTGAATCCCACCGTTTCCAGCACCGGGCATAGCTCGTGCAGGCGGACGAAGTCGTTGGCGGCGGGTTTGCGGATGGCGGAATCCAGGCTGCCCTGGCGCTCGCAGGCGCCCAGCACGTCCCATAAGCCGATATGGTGCGCCAGCAGGCGCGGCAGGCGGTCTGCATACGGCAATCCGGCGAGCTCTTCCCCGGTCAGTGCAGACAGGATGGGCCATAGCTGGTTGCGCGGGTGTGCATAATATTGCTGCGCCTGCAGCGAGGCTTCGCCGGGGAAGCTGCCGAGGATCAGCGTGGTGGTGTGCTGGTCTATGACGGCGGGAAAGCCCTGCAGCCGTGTTAATTCTTCTTTCTGTGTCATTGATTCAATAGGGTGGGGTGGGTTCTGGTGTCCATGATAAGTCTTTGTGCGGGTTGACGCATCGGGGATGCCGGGTCGGGCCGAATTGCGCTTCTCAATAAAAATTGTTATATTGCCATCTATGATGCAGGGGATTAGAGGGTTCTGTCCTTTGTCAGCCGGGATTTCTCCGACTACAATAGATTTTAGATGCCGCCTGGCCGCCTGATAAGGGGCTGGCCGATATAAAAAATATAAATCCCTATTGGAGACAAACATGAATACAAGCGTAAGCCAGGCAAGGGCAGTGGATGTGCTGCTGGATAAATATGCAGAGAGCCATCAGAACGCGGTCAATGAATATATCCATTTTGTCGCCGTGCCGGTCATCATGTGGACGGTGCTGGGGCTGATCTGGTCTATTCACCCCTACCTTGCGGTGGCAGCTGCGGTGGTCTCGCTGGCGTATTACTTCACACTGTCTGTGTCGTTTGCGGTGGGCATGAGCATCATGGCGGCGGCCATGCTGTGGATACTGTATATGCTGCCGCCTTCGCTGGTGCTGCCGGTTGCAATCGGCGCGTTTGTCATCGCATGGATTTTCCAGTTCATCGGCCACAAGATAGAGGGCAAAAAGCCTTCGTTCTTTGATGACCTGCGTTTCCTGCTGATAGGGCCGCTGTTTGTGCTGAGTTTTCTGTATCGCCGCCTGAACATAGCTTATTGAATCGTCTTCAACGGGCATTCAGCGTGGGCATGGAACATTTCGGATAGAATCCTGTCCAAATGTGTGTTTAGTTGAATTGCTTAACCTGAATCTTCGGAGAGTATTGTGAAAAAATTGTCTATCGTCGCTGCTGTCGCTGCCATTTCTGTATTGAGCGCCTGCGCCGTGCAACCCCAGTCTTCCAACAGCGTATATCGCTCCGGCCAGACGCAGAACGAGCAAACTGTGCGTTTAGGCATAGTGGAATCCGTGCGTGAAGTGACTATTGACGGCGGCCAGAGCGGCGTCGGCACCGTCGGCGGTGCAGCGGTAGGCGGCATTGCTGCAGCTTCCACTATTGGCGGCGGTAATGGTTCCGCAGTGGCTGGCGTGCTGGGCGCGATTGCCGGCGGCCTGATCGGCAACAAGATAGAGTCCAACGCCACGCACCGCAACGGCCTGGAAATCACTGTCAGGCTGGATAACGGCGAGCTGAAAGCTATTACGCAGGATGCCGATGAAGCCTTCCGCGCCGGCGAGCGCGTGCGCCTGCTGACGGCAGGACGCACTACACGTGTGACCCACTAAGTTTATTGCGCTTTGCATGCCGGCCTTGGCGCCGGCATGCAAAAAAGGGCGATGCAAAAAGGGCGGTGCATTTACATGCACCGCCCTTTTTATTTGACCCCAACTACAGCCTGGGGTTCTTGCCGCAATTATTTACTCAGCAGCATTTCGTTAAGACGTTTGACGAAAGAAGCAGGGTCCGTCAGCGCGCCGCCTTCTGCCAGCATGGCCTGGTCAAACAGGATATGCGCCCAGTCGGAGAACTTCGCATCTTCATACTTCAGGCGCTGCACCAGCGGATGATCCGGGTTCACTTCCAAAATAGGCTTGGATTCCGGCGCGGTCTGGCCGGCTGCCTTCAGCATGCGCATCAGGTTGCCGGACAATTCGTTTTCATCCGCCACCAGGCAGGCTGGCGAATCGGTCAGGCGGAAAGTTACGCGTACATCCTTGGCTTTGTCTGTCAGCGCGGTTTTCATTTTTTCCACCAGGTCCTTGAACTCGGTTTCCGTTTCTTCATGCTGCTTCTTCTCGGCTTCGTCTTCCAGCGTGCCCAGGTTCAGGTCACCCTTGGCGACGGAGGCCAGTTCCTTGCCTTCGAAGTCAGTCAGGAAAGACAGCATCCACTCATCCACGCGGTCTGTCAGCAACAGCACTTCCACGCCTTTTTTGCGGAAGATTTCCAGGTGCGGGCTGTTCTTCGCGGCCGTGTAGTTGTCTGCAGTGACGTAGTAGATCTTGTCCTGGCCTTCTTTGGCGCGGGACAGGTAGTCTGCCAGTGACACGGTCTGCGCATCGCTGTCGTTATGCGTGGAAGCAAAACGCAGCAGCTTGGCGATGCGTTCCTTGTTGCCGGCATCTTCGCCTACGCCTTCTTTCAACACCTGGCCGAACTCTGTCCAGAAAGTGGCGTACTTGTCTTTCTTTTCCTGCTCGTCTGCATTTGCCAGTTCTTCCAGCATGCTCAGTACGCGCTTGGTGGAGCCTTCGCGGATAGCCTTGATATCACGCGATTCTTGCAGGATCTCGCGGGACACGTTCAGCGGCAGGTCATTGGAATCGATCACACCTTTGACGAAACGCAGGTACACCGGCATCAACTGCTCGGCATCATCCATGATGAAGACGCGTTTGACGTACAGCTTGATGCCGCCGCGCTTGTTGCGGTCCCACATGTCAAACGGTGCGCGCGCAGGGATGAACAGCAGTTGCGTGTATTCGCTGCGGCCTTCCACGCGGTTGTGCGTATAGGTCAGCGGCGCCTGGAAATCATGCGACACGTGTTTGTAGAACTCTTCATACTGCTCAGGCGTGATGTCGGACTTGCTGCGTGCCCACAAGGCGCTGGCCTGGTTCACGGTTTCCAGTTCGTCTTTGACTACCTGGGTTTTGGTCTCTTCATCCCATTCTTCTTTCTGCATCAGGATAGGCAGAGAGATGTGGTCGGAGTAAGTGCGGATGACCGATTTCAGTTTCCAGGAAGACAAAAATTCTTCTTCGCCTTCGCGCAGGTGCAGCGTGATGGACGTGCCGCGGTCCGCTTTTTCTATCGCTTCCACGCTGAAGTCACCTTCGCCGGCAGATTCCCAGCGTACGCCTTCAGACGCAGGCGTGCCTGCGCGGCGTGATTCCACGGTGATCTTGTCTGCCACGATAAAGCCGGAGTAGAAGCCCACGCCGAACTGGCCTATCATCGCCGCGTCTTTTTGCTGGTCGCCGGACAGTTTGCCGAAGAATTCCTTGGTGCCGGATTTGGCGATGGTGCCCAGATGCGCTACCGCGTCGTCACGGGTCATGCCGATGCCGTTGTCGGCGATGGTGATGGTGCGCGCTTCCTTGTTGAAACCGACCGTGATCTTCAGGTCCGGGTCGTTTTCAAACAGGCTGCCGTTGTTGATGGCTTCAAAACGCAGCTTGTCTGCCGCGTCAGACGCGTTGGAGATCAGTTCGCGCAGGAAAATTTCCTTGTTGGAATACAAGGAGTGGATCATCAGTTGCAGCAACTGTTTTACTTCTGCCTGAAAACCCAGGGTTTGTTTATCATGATCAGACATGTGTTCCCTCAAAAATCGAATTAGTGATGTGGTGATGTGTTTATTTTTTGTACCTGCACGCAAATGAGGCTTTTAACACTGTTTTCAAGAGGGCCTTTCATCAATGGGGCTTTGGTATGTACTTTATTTATTGATAATGTTTTCATTTTGCTACAATTTGTGCGTTGCAGTATCGCTCCTATGTCGTCTATGCTGGAGCCAACGGCGCAAAGCTGCGCCTGCGGTTCAGGTATTGCCCGTTTTGCACGTCCCGTTCATGAGTTCACGCTAAAGGAAATATCATGCAATTGAAAGATAAAGTCGCCGTCATCACAGGTTCCGCCAGTGGCATCGGCAAGGAAATCGCGCAGGAATATGCGAAAGAGGGCGCCAAGGTCGTCATCGCCGATCTGGTGCTGGAAGCGGCAGTCAAGACAGCGGAAGAGATCAAGGCCGCCGGCGGCCAGGCCATCGGTGTGGCGATGAACGTTACCGATGAAGCACAGGTAGACAAGGGCATCGCCGATGCCGTGGCAGCCTTCGGCGGCATCGACATCCTGATCAGCAATGCCGGCATACAGATCATCAGCCCTGTGGTGGATCTGAGCCTGGATAACTGGAAAAAAATGCTGGCCATCCATCTGGACGGCGCTTTCCTGACCACGCGCGCCTGCATGCGCGAAATGGTCAAGGGCGGCAAGGGCGGCTCCATCATCTACATGGGCTCGGTGCATTCGCATGAAGGCTCGCCGCTGAAGGCGCCGTATGTCGCCGCCAAGCACGGTTTGGTGGGCCTGGCTAAGGTCGTGGCCAAAGAAGGCGCCAAGGACAAGATCCGCGCCAACGTGATCTGCCCCGGCTTTGTACGCACACCGCTGGTGGACAAGCAGATTCCCGAGCAGGCCAAGGAGCTGAACATCAGTGAAGATGACGTGATCCATAAGGTCATGCTGAAGGACACGGTGGACGGCGAGTTCACTACGGTTGCCGACGTGGCCCGCACGGCCATCTTCCTGGCGGCTTTCCCTACCAATGCGCTGACAGGCCAGTCCATCGTCGTCAGCCATGGTTGGTTCATGCAATAAGCGTTTAGCTGGATGGCTGAATAGGCTAACCACTGGCAGATAGCTGAAGGCCCGGATGTACGCCATCCGGGCCTTCTTTTTTATAGCCTATACAGCGTAGTGGGATTACAGCCGCTTGATCGTCATACCCGCCGGGGTATCTTCCACCTCATAGCCCAGCTCGCGCAACTCCTTGCGCAGCGCATCTGCCTCTGCCCAGTTCTTGCCATCGCGCGCGGCCTTGCGGCGGTCTGCCAGCGCCTGGATGTCGTCCGGTATCTCTTCCTTCACCGGCTGCCAGTGCTGCAGGTCCAGGCCCAGTACTGCATCAAAACGGTCCAGCGTTGCCTTCTTCACTTGCGGCGGCAGGTCTGCCTTCAGCAGCTCCCACATCACAGCCAGTGCGCGCGGCAGGTTCAGGTCGTTATTGATTTCGGTGTGGAAGCGCTGCAGGAATTGCGGGTCTGCTTCCGCAGCGGCATCGCCTCCCCAGGACAGGTAAGTGTCGCGCAGGCGCTGCAAGGCCGTTTGCGCGGCGCTCAATGCTTCCCAGCTAAAGTTGAGCTGGCTGCGGTAGTGCGCTGTCAGGCACAGGTAGCGGTAGGCCAGCGGGTCCACGCGGCGATCCATCAGGGTTTGCAGGCGCAGGAAATCGCCGCTGGATTTGGACATCTTGCCGGCATCTATCTGCAGGAAATAACCGTGCATCCAGAAGTTGGCCAGCCGCGTGCCGTAGCAGGCCTCGGTCTGTGCAATTTCATTGGTATGGTGGATGGGGATATGGTCTTCACCGCCGCAATGGATGTCAAACCACGGCTCCAGGTATTTGGCCGACATCGCCGAGCATTCTATGTGCCAGCCGGGAAAGCCGCGGCCCCAGGGGCTGTCCCATTCCATCTGCCGCGTTTCACCTGCGGGGCTGAACTTCCACAGCGCAAAGTCGGTGGCATTGCGTTTGTCGCCCAGCGCCACGCGCTTGCCGGCCTCCTGGCCTTCCAGGTTCAGCCTGGCAAGGTAGCCATAGTTGTCCTGTTTGGACGTGTCGAAATACACGCCGTCCGCGGTGATGTAGGTATAGCCCTTTTCTTCTATCGTGCTGATAAAGGCAATCTGCTCGGCGATATGGTCGGTGGCCTTGCACCAGATGTGCGGTTCCAGCATGTTCAGGCTGCGCAGGTCCTGCTTGAAGGCGATGGTGAAACGCTCGGCAATATCCCATGCCGATTCACCGGCCTTGCGGCTGCCTTTTTCCATCTTGTCTTCGCCATCATCCGCATCCGACACCAAGTGGCCGACGTCGGTGATGTTGACCACGTGGCGCACCGCCAGACCGTTGAATTCCAATGTGCGGCGCAGCAGGTCTTCAAACAGATAGGTACGCAGGTTGCCGATGTGCGCATAGTCGTACACGGTGGGCCCGCAGCAATACAGGCCGGCCCAGTCTTGGCGCAGTGGCTGGAAGGGGCGCAGTTTGCGCTCCCAGTTGTCATAAAGGAGGATGTCCATCGTGTTTGTGGAGTAAAAAAAAGAAAATCGGAAAAATCGGCGTCCGCTCAATCTTGCGGGCAGGGAAAGGCTTACAGCATCAACAACGATGCGGTTTTAGGTGGAGGGCAGCGTAGAGTGCGGCAGAAGGCGGGAAGGACTGCATAAGCTAATTCAAATTGGATTATCCATAATTTACCACAGCCTTTTGCGGGTGGCGCGGTTTTGCCGTGTATTTGCTGCGCCGGGCGGGGCTGCGGGGATATAATCTGCTGAGCACTGAAAATAATAATAGTAGTGAATTACAGCGACGAATAACAACGAATAGCTGCCCGGAGCGCATCCATGCAAACCCCTTACCCTGACGTCAGCGAGGAACAGTATCGCTCGCACTATCTGAACGCGGACATCGCGCAGTGCCGCCGGGTAGTCACGGTGGCGATGTGGGCGATGCTACCACTGATGTATTTTGATTTCAGCCTGCGCCAGCCCGGCAACCTGTACCTGGTGCTGATGGCGGCGCATGCAGCAGTGTTTGCCTATTCGCTATGGTTTGCGCAGCAGATGCCCAAGATGCTGGGCGCACCCAAACTGGACCAGCAGATGCTGCGCTGGGTGTGGCTGGCGCTGGCGGTAACGCTGGCCGGCAATGCATCCCGCCCGGCCGATTATTTCGGCCATTACTATATCGATATCTGGATTGTGGCGATGTACTTCGTCGTGCTGCCGCTGCCATTGCGGCTGCTGAACCCGCCCATTGTCGGCTTTGTGGCCGTGTCGCTGTCGCTGCTGTTTTTGTACAAGCAGGCGCCCGGCGTTTCCTATACCTACAACGTGGCGCTGATGCTGATGCTGGCGGCCATCTCTGGGCATACGATTTCTTCGCGCACGCACCGCTTCCGCCGCAAGACGCTGAGCGCAGAGCAGGAACTGGAAAGGCAGGCCAGCACCGACCCGCTGACGGGTGTTGCCAACCGGCGCGAGTTCATGCGCATCTCTGACGGCGAGCTGAAGCGCCATGCGCGGCTGGGCAAGTCCTTATCGTTGCTGGTGCTGGATCTGGATCAGTTCCGCAAGATCAATGAAGCGCACGGCCACCAAGCCGGCGAGGTGGTGCTGGTGGAAGTCACACGCCGCATGAAGAGGGCAACCCGTAGCTACGATTGCCTGGCGCGTTATGGTGGTGAAGAGTTCTGCGTGCTGCTGCCGGAGGCGTCGATAGAAGATGCCGGCAAGATCGCCGCCCGCACCAAGCACACCATCATTGCCATGCCTGTGTCGGTATCCGGCAAGGAACTACGCGTCAGCGCGACGATAGGTATCGCCACGATGCTGGCGGGTGATACCGTCTCCAGCATTTTAAAGCGCGCTGATGCCGATCTGCACCGCGCCAAGCATGAGCTGACTGAAGGCGGGCAGGCTTTGGTTCCGCCGTCAGCACCTGTGGCTGTTGCGGCAGCGCCGGTAGTTTCGGAAGCATCGGCAGCCGCCATTGAAACAGCTACCACGGTCACCGCCGACAGCCACAAGCTGGCGTAGTATCCATGCGTTTATAACGTTGCCGAATTGCGCCCAAAAAGGCCGTTAAGCTGGTCAAAATCGCAATAAATCGGCGTCAATGCTGCAAACATAGCTTTTTGCTAACTTCCCGCATTAGCGTATCGCCGGTGTGACGCATTTTGTTGCCTGCGACCAAAAAAATACAATCATCCACGTAAAACTCAGGCAAGTGTTGACCGCGAAGTAATTGTCGTGCTAAACATCGAAAAGTTACAATTTTATTGCTCTATTCGTTAGATGGCCGCTCAATGTTTTGCTGTATGGAAATGTAGGCGACTTGCTGGACAGTAAGTTACTTAGATGTAATATATTAATGCTATCATCAAGGATTGCCCTGGCGCCATCCCTTGGGAGAGGTGTTAATTGCTGCATCTGGGGTAGGGAATCAAACGAGTCTGCCGTGCATCGTTGTGGTGAATGCAGGCCGGGGTTATGCTGAGGGCTTACTCTGTTATCGCGGTTTTGGCGGATTTCTTTAATTGTTTATCGCGTGTCGTGTTGGAGCGGGATTGGACTAGCCCAGCTATCTATATAGATAGGCCAAACCGGCATTCAGTGATAACGCAAAGTAGTAGTGCAAATAAGTTAGTGAAATAAAGCAGTGAACAGTAGTGCAGGTGAGGGTTTTCCGGTTGGGAGAATAAAATAAAAACGACTCAACAAGATCTTGATATACGCAGCCGCCTGATGGCTGCGCGCTTGCCATCCATGCCTCAGACCTTGCTCAAGCTAATGGAGCAATGTCAGTCCGAGGAAGTAGGGGTGGCGGATTTGTCACGCCTGATCGCCCAGGACACCGCGATGACAGCCAAGATGCTGGCCGTCGCCAATAGCTCTGCCTACCACCGCAACGGCCCTTCCAACGGGCTGGACCAGGCGCTGCAGGCCATCGGCACCGAGATGATCAAGACCATTGTCATCAATGAGTCGGTTTCCCAGATTTTTGACAAACTGTCGCAATCCGGCAGCGCTGACCTGCGCGGCTTCTGGTCGCACTCAGTACAGTCTGGCCTGACGGCCAAGGTCATTGCACTGCGCATCAATTATTCCAATCCGGAAGAAGCCTATCTGGCTGGCCTGCTGCACGACGTCGGCCGCCTGGCGCTATTTGCCATCCTGCCAAAAGAATATGCGTTCAACTTCTTTGCGCCGGACGATGACAACCTGTGCGCCGTGGAAGAACGCACGCTGCAGACCACGCATGCCGAAGTCGGCTCCTGGCTGATAGAGCAGTGGAGCTTGGATTCCTTCATCGCCGACAGCGTGCTGTACCACCATGAAGCGCCGGCCCGCCTGCAAAAGGCGCACCCGCTGATTCGCATCACCTACCTGGCGCACGCGCTGAACGACAATGCGCTGACAGATGCGCAGCTGGAAAAAGCCGGCGCGCTATGCGGGCTGAAGCTGACGGACCTGAATGAAATCCGTGGCCGCGTGACCGACCAGGTCAAGAAATCGGCGCAGCAGCTGGATATAGACCTGGAAGAAGAAGTGCAGCCGCCCGCTCCGGTGGCGCCGGTGGCCAAGGATGTCACCAAAGACAAAATGATAGAGCAGGTGCGCGGCATGGTGCTGGCCTCTGAGCTTGGCCGTTCATTTTCGCG
>JAYSKH010000383.1:0-10098 GCA_043726505.1 Undibacterium sp.
GTCAGTGACTGTCTTACCTGTAACATGCGGGGCAACCCCGCGGCGGGTGACTTCTACTTCTGGCAATTCCGGCATAAATACGCTACCTGTCTTTCGTTGGCCGCCTGGCTGAAAGTGCGCGGCCTAACGGATAAATTTGTTTAAATCCCATACAATTTGACACACAGAAAACCGGTGGCGCCTCGCGCATCCGCCCGGCTTTAGGCGTAAAATCAGACATCATCGACATATCAGGATTCTGTTTTGAAAAATATTTTTTCACCCATTTTAACGTCGATAGCACCAATCGCCTTGTTAACATCGCTGATGTTGACCGGTTGCGCCGGTATGAAACCCGTCGCGGAAGCACCTACGGACGAAGCCCACCAGGCTTCGGATGCCGCTCATGCAGCGCTTGATGCGGAAAAAACACTGAATGGCATCAACCAGCCGTCCAGCGAAGACCAGTTGCCGGCCGTTGAACTGACCGATGAAATCTTCTACAAGCTGCTGACCGCCGAGATCGCTTACCAGCGCGGCAACTGGCAGGCCGCTTACATCACAATTCTGAGTGTTGCGCAACAGACGCGCGACCCGCGTCTGGCCCGCCGCGCGTCCGAAATCGCGCTGTCCGTCAAACAGCCCGGCGAAGCGATGGCGGCAATCCGGCTGTGGCGCGAACTGGCGCCTAATTCCAATGAAGCCACGCAGTATTATCTGGGCTTCATGGTGATGAACAATAACCTGCCGGAAATCCAGCGGGTGTTTTCCGAAAAATTGGCCAGTGCACCCGCCAGCCAGTATGGCGTGATCATGCTGCAGGCACAGCGCCTGCTGTCCCGCGCACGCGACAAGAATGCCGCTTTCGATACGCTGGAAGCGCTGGTCGATCCATACAAAACCACCTACGAGGCCCATCTGGCGCTGGCGCAAGGCTCCTATTCGCGCGGCGACAACGTGCGTGCCTTATCCGAAGCGCAGACGGCGCTGGGCCAGAAGCCCGATTCGCAGCTCGCCATCCTGACCATTGCACAGGTATCGAGCCAGCAGGATGCCGCCAAGGCGATGTCGGGCTTCCTTGCCAAGAACCCTTCTGCGCGCGATGTGCGGCTGGCTTATGCCAGCATCCTGATCGACCTGAAGCAGCTGGACAAGGCAACGGCGGAATTCGAGCACCTGCTGCGCGACAAGCCGGATGACGTCGGCGTCATGTATACGCTGGGCGTGCTGGCGATGGAAAGCAAGCACACCAAGGTCGCGGAAAAATACTTCAATGATTATCTGGGCGTGCTGGAGGCCAACCCCGCCGAAGAACGCGACCCTACTCCGGCGTTGATCAACCTGGCGCAGATCGCCAGCGACCGCAAGGACGACAAGGCTGCGCTGGAATGGCTGTCCAAGGTAGAGTCCTATGACGGCCGGAATGCCGCCTATCTGAACGTGCAGATACGCCGTGCGCAGATTATTGCCAAGAGCGGCAAACTGGCTGACGCGCGCAAATTCCTGAAAGAAGTGACCGTCACCAGCGACGACGACAAGGTGCAGCTGGTGCAGGCCGAGGCACAATTGCTGAGGGAAGCCAAGCAGCCGCAGGAAGCCGGCAAAGTACTGGAAGAAGGCATACAGCGCTTCCCCAACAACCCCGATCTGCTGTACGACTATGCAATGATCGCCGAGTCGCAGCAAAAGGTTTCGGAGATGGAAGCGTCGCTGCGCAAGGTGATGGAACTGGCGCCGAACAACCAGCATGCCTACAATGCATTGGGCTATGCACTGGCCGAGCGCAATATCCGCCTGGATGAAGCGCTGACGCTGATCGAAAAAGCACTTCAGCTCGCGCCGGATGATCCTTTCATCCTGGACAGCCTGGGCTGGGTCAAGTTCCGCCTGGCGAAACCGGCAGAAGCCGAAGAAGCGCTGCGCCGTGCGTATAAATTGCGGCCCGATGCGGAAATCGCCGTGCATCTGGGCGAAGTGCTGTGGTCGCAGGGCCAGAAAGACAATGCACGCAAATTCTGGCGCGAAGCAAGGGCAAAAGACCCTGACAATGAAGTGCTGAAAAGTACCTTGCAACGCCTGAACGCCAAGCCCTGATCTCTGATGCCTGATCCGGGCTCGCCGACACCGGCGGCCCGGCACTCCCCTTTGAATAAGCGATGTCCGCCAAGCTTTTGATATTGAGCAAACTTTCCCTATTGCCTATGCCATTGATCCGACTTCACTCTCCATCGCTGAACCTGCCTATTATGAGCAGCAGGCGCACTATCGGCACCATGCTGCTGAGTCTGGCGCTGGGCCTGATGATGACCGGCTGCGCAAGCGTGGCCAGCCGCCCCGCCGGGCAGCCGGCACCGGTACGCGTTTATCATGAAGACGTGGAGCTCAGCGGCCGCATCCTGGTGCTGTACTTCCAGAACAACCGTGAGCAGTCGTTGCCGGGCAGCTTTGAATGGAAACAGGACAAGGACAGCACCAAGGTGACGCTGTTTTCCCCGACCGGCCAGACGGTGGCCACGATTACCGAAGACGCCAGCGGCGCCACACTGGTGCAGTCCAAGCAGCCGCCCAAACATGCGGCCAGCCTGGACAGCCTGATGCGCGAAACCCTGGGATGGCCGATGCCGATCAAGGGTATGCGCGACTGGATGCAGGGTTTTGTTCGTAATGCCAACGGCGAACGGGTTGCCGTGCCCGCCGACAATGATGCCAGCCTGTCATCCGATGGCTGGCAGCTGCGCTACGTCAGCTGGCAAGACGACTGGTCGCTGCCTAAACGCATAGACCTGAACCGCACTACTGAACAAGCCGGCAACGTTACCTTGCGCGTCGTGCTGGAACCGCAGAAAGAACAGTAGCCCGCATGGAACTATCAATGCTGCATTGCCCGGCGCCGGCCAAGCTGAACCTTTTCCTGCACGTGACAGGAAGGCGCGCCGATGGCTACCATCTGCTGCAAACCGCGTTCCAGCTGATCGATTACTGCGACACGCTGGACTTTACCGTGCGCGCCGACGGCACGATACGCCGCTGCAATGACGTAGCCGGCGTGCCAGAAGGCAGCGACCTGATCGTGCGCGCAGCAAAACTGCTGCAAAGCCATACCGGCTGCACGCTCGGTGCCGACCTGACGCTCCACAAGAAGCTGCCGATGGGCGGAGGGATAGGCGGCGGCTCGTCCGATGCGGCGACGACGCTGATCGTGCTAAATCATTTATGGCAAACCGGGCTCAGCCGCGCCGAACTGCAGCAACTGGGCCTGCAACTGGGCGCCGATGTGCCTTTTTTTATCTTCGGCACCAATGCCTTTGCCGAAGGCGTGGGCGAGCTTCTGCAAGCAATAGAAACGGCAGATTGCTGGTTCGTTGTGATAGAACCTGGCGTGCAAGTTCCCACCCCTGCAATTTTTTCCGCAAAAGAGTTGACAAGGGACACGAAACCAATCAGAATAACGGACTTTTCCAGTCACTTAAAAATGTTTGGAAAAAACGATCTGCAAGCAGTTGCAAGCGCATTGTTTCCGCCGGTTGATGCAGCCATAAAATGGCTCTCCACTTACGGCGAAGCAAGGATGACAGGATCGGGAGCTTGTGTATTTTGCGCGTTTGCCGACGAGATTTCGGCAGAGGAAGCGCTACAACAGGTACCGGATCGCTGGAAGTCGTGGAAAGCAAAAGCACTGCATAAACATCCTTTGGATTATTTAATGCAGACGTAATAAAGACTTGGTTTGACGGTAAAATACCGCTAGAATAGCGGCAAATTAACGCCAGACAAACGGTTGTGTAGGGGATTCGCCAAGCTGGTTAAGGCACTGGATTTTGATTCCAGCATACGAAGGTTCGAATCCTTCATCCCCTGCCATTAAATTAAGCCGCCGCATACAATGTGCGGCGGCTTTTTCAGTTTTAACGCCAGTGTTCTTGCATAATTCCCAAGAGTATCCCGATAGCCAGGGGTATTATGCAAGAATATCCCGCCTTAACTTTAGCCAATAGGTCTCTTCATGGCACACGCACACGATAACATGATGGTTTTCACCGGCAATGCCAATCCGGCACTTGCCATCAGCGTTGCCAAACAACTGGGCTTATCGTTAGGCAAAGCAAACGTGTCCAAGTTTTCGGACGGCGAAGTGATGGTGGAAATCAATGAAAACGTGCGCGGTAAAGACGTTTTCGTGCTGCAGTCCACTTGCGCGCCGACCAATGATCACCTGATGGAAATCATCCTGATGGTCGATGCACTGAAACGCGCATCCGCCGGCCGCATCACTGCGGCGATCCCGTATTTCGGTTATGCACGTCAGGACAGGCGCCCTCGTTCGGCGCGTGTGGCAATCTCCGCCAAGGTAGTTGCCAACATGCTGGAAGAAGCCGGTGTTGACCGCGTGCTGATCATGGATCTGCACGCTGACCAGATTCAGGGTTTCTTTGATATCCCTGTAGATAATATTTACGCATCGCCGATTTTGCTGGGCGACCTGGTCGCCAAGAATTACGACGACCTGCTGGTGGTATCACCGGACGTAGGCGGCGTGGTACGTGCCCGCGCGCTGGCAAAACGCCTGAACTGCGATTTGGCGATTATCGACAAGCGCCGTCCGAAAGCCAACGTTTCCGAAGTGATGAACATCATCGGTGAAGTAGAAGGCCGTAACTGCGTGATCATGGATGACATGGTCGATACCGCCGGCACGCTGACGAAAGCGGCAGAAGTATTGAAAGAACGCGGCGCCAAGAAAGTGCTGGCCTATTGCACGCATCCGGTATTATCCGGCCCGGCCATAGACCGTATTTCGCAATCGCCGCTGGACGAACTGGTCGTTACCGATACAATCCCGCTGACGGAAGCCGCCAAGGCATGCAGCAAGATACGCCAACTGTCCTGCGACAGCCTGCTGGCAGAAACCTTCCGCCGCATCACCAAGGGCGATTCGGTGATCTCGCTGTTTGCAGACTAAGCAGCAGGTATCCGGCAGCAGATATCAGGTAATAATTAAGCAGTATTTAAATAGTAAACAACAAGTTTTTCGGGCTCTGCCATTGGCAGAGCCTTTTTAGCATCCCCTGGTCGCGGGGGATCAACCCGCAGGTTTGAAACATTTTCTTCAGCCTGCACATCATGGAGTTTCAAAATGAAAGTAATCGCATTTGCACGCAAAGAGCAGGGGACCGGAGCGAGCCGCCGCCTGCGCAATGCTGGCCAAACACCTGGCATCATCTACGGCGGCACAGAAGCCCCTGTCTCTATCACTCTGGACCACAATGCGCTGTACCATGCATTGAAAAAAGAAGTGTTCCACTCCTCCATCCTGGATCTGGAAGTAGACGGCAAAGTAGAAAAAGTATTGTTGCGCGACTTCCAAGTCCACGCATACAAACAACTGGTATTGCACGCTGATTTCCAACGTGTTGATCCTAACAAGAAGATCCACGTTAAAGTGCCTCTGCATTTCGTTAACGCTGACGTTTCCCCAGCCGTTAAACTGAACGCAGCAGTCATCAGCCACGTTGCTGTTGAACTGGATATCTCCTGCTTGCCAGCTGACCTGCCAGAGTTCGTTACTGTTGACCTGTCCAACATCGTTGCCGGCCAGTCCCTGCACGTGTCTGACGTTGTGTTGCCAGCAGGCGTTACTGTTGTTGCACACGGCGACAGCAACCCAACCGTTGCAATCGCAGTTATCCCAGCAGGCGCTACTGCTGCTGAAGCTGAAGCAACTGAAGAAAAGAAATAATTTTTCTTTAGCTGAACAAAAAACCGCCTGCGGGCGGTTTTTTTTACGTCCTCATTTTTGCTTCTTCCTGCGCTCTTTTCTTTAGTGCGCTCTCTAACACTTTTTAACGCTTTCTAACGCAAGCCTATCCATAAACCCGCCGGTACAAATACCAGCGCCGCGACGTTGCCCAGCATGACGATGGATGCCACCTTATCCGGCTCCTGCTGATACTGCTCCGCCACCATGAAACAGAATACGGCCGGCGGCAAAGAAGCAAACAGATACATCTGGCCGCGCTGCGCCTGCGTCAGCGGCAGCAACTGGTCCAGCAATAATGCGGCCAACAGGCCTGTTACCGGACAGACGATAGCGCCCACCATGCCGATGCGCCAGCTGGAAAAGCTGATGTCCAGCATACGTACGCCCAGTGCAAACAGCATGATGGGGATGCAGGAATCGCCAGTCATCTTCAGCGCCACAAATAGCGTATCCGGCAGATGGATATGCAGCAGCGCAAACGCCATGCCGAGCAGCATAGCCAGCATCATCGGGCTCAATAAAAATTTCAGCGACGAGCCCTGATGCGCCGGATGACCTTTCTGGATGATTTTGATGCCCAGCGTGAAATACACCAGGTTGCATGCCATGAACAGCGCCACCGCCGCCGACAGGCCGCTGGCGCCAAAGGCCAGCGCCGCCAGCGGCAAACCCATATTGCCGCAATTGTTGTACATCATCGGCGGCACGAAACTGCGCACGTCATAGCCCAGCAGGCGCGCCACCGGCCAGGCCAGCAGGCCGGAGCCCAGCGCGATCAGCACGCCGGCCAGTATCAGCCACGCATTCTGTGCTACGTCGAACTCCTTGCCCGCCAATGCGGTAAACACCAGCAATGGGCATAGCACATCCATGCTGATGCGGTTCACCGCCACCATATCTTCCTTGACGGATGAACCCTTGTAGCGGGCGTACACATAACCCAGGCCGATGATGATGAACACCGGCAGGATGATGGCAAGGATGCGTTCAAATATTTCCACTACCGGCTCTCAGTCTTGTGAAGTCAATTCAACATTTAAATGTGGTGCACGTGTATGCACATACGCTTGCAGTGGCGCTCAGCCCCTGCCCTGCTTCAACACTGCATAGTCCAGCGGCAGCGCGGTCGTGCTCTTCAGCACTTCCATGACAAAGCTGGAGCTGACGTCCTGCAGGTCGGCGACCTTGACCAGTTTTTTATACACGCTGTCGAACCCCGCCATATCCGGCACATGCACCTTGAGCAGGTAGTCGATGTCGCCGCTCATGCGCAGGATTTCGACAATTTCAGGAATGGCACTGGCGCCGCCGATAAAGTTTTGCATCCAGGCCTCGTTATGCTGGGCCGCTTTCAGCGTCACCATGACAGTCAGCCCCAGGTTCAGCTTGACCGGGTCGCAAATACTGACCTGCTTCAGGATAACGCCGTCTTCACGCAGTTTTTGCACACGCCGCCAGCAAGGCGTCACTGACAGATGCACCGCCTGCGCCAGGTCGGCCAGTGCTATCGTGGCATCTTTCTGCAAAATATGCAGAATCTCAATATCTTTTTTATCCATATATTCAATTTTATAGAATATTTTTCTAATTTAATCAATATTTAGACAAATACTTGGTAAAAAATTCTTTTCGTACATTGCTAACATCTTATTCAGAAAATTCACCTGCGTCTCGCCCACTCAGGCCCTAAAAAAGCGGATGCACACGCGCAAACACATCGACTGGATCAGCCATGCTGGAAATCTACCTGGACAACAACGCAACGACGCCTATCCTGCCGCAAGCCGCCGCGGCAGCAGCGATGGCGATGACGTCGCACTTCGGCAATCCCAGCAGCACGCACATCAGCGGCCTGCAGGCCAGGAGCCGGCTTGATGCAGCCAGGCAGAGAGCTAAACGAGTACTGGGCGCGGGCGACGGCCAGCTGGTATTTACCAGCGGCGCTACCGAAGGCATACAGATCGCCGTGCTATCCGCACTGAATGCCGCGCGCCAGCGCGTCGCCACCGGACAAGCATCGAAGCCGCTCAAGCTCTTGTACGGCGCAACCGAACACAAAGCCGTGTCCGAGAGCATACGGCACTGGAGCCAGTTACTGGGCGTGGACTGCGACATCATGGCGATTCCAGTCGATGCAAACGGCGGCCACGATCTCAATTTCCTGCGCGCACACGCTGCATCGGCAGCACTGATCTGTACGATGGCCGTCAATAATGAAACCGGCGTGATCTCCGACCTCGCCGGCATAGAGCGGGCGCTGCTGGCCTGCGACAGCTCTGCGCTATGGCTGGTGGACGCAGTACAAGCGCTGGGCAAGATGAAACTGGACCTGTGCACCACGCGCATAGACTACGCAACATTCTCCGGACACAAGCTGTACGCACCGAAAGGCATAGGCATGCTGTATGCGCGCGCCGGGGCGCCCATCACACCCATCATGGTCGGCGGCGGCCAGGAGTCGGCTTTGCGTTCCGGTACTGAGAACATGGCTGGCATTGCAGCACTGGATGCAGTGCTGGAACTGCTGGAAAACCGCGACCCCGTATTTCAGGATACGTCGATGCTGTATTCGTTCCGTAGCCGGCTAGTGGCTGCACTGATCGAAGCTTTTCCCGGTATCGTCATGAATGCGCCGCTGGATCTGAGCGTGCCGACGACACTCAATTTTTCCGTGCCGGATATGGCCAGCAAGGAATTGCTGGACCTGTTTGATTCGGCCGGCATCAGGGTCAGCTCAGGTTCCGCCTGCAGCTCCAGCGTGGCAGCACCCAGCTATGTGCTGCGCGCCATGCATGTCGGTGATGCGTATGCCGCATCCGCCGTACGCATGTCTTTCGGCCCGGCGACAACCGAAGCCGACATCGCCGCCGCCTGCACACGCATTGTCGAATGCGGCGCGGCCCTGCGCAGCGCCTGCCTGGTACCGGCGGAGCAGGCGGAGATATGGCGGCAAGATGGCCTGCTGCGCCTGGAATCGCAAGGCGCGTGCTGCTGGCTGCTGGCCGACGCCGCCAGCGGCAACTGCATCATTATCGATCCGGTTGCCGCGCTGCTGCCGCGCATAGAGCACCACGTCAGAGGCCAGAATTTGCAGGTACTGGCCATACTGGAGACACAGCCGCGCACCGGCCATGCTTCGGCGCGCACTTCACTTGCGGCCATGCTGGCCGATAAAATGACAGACGCAAGCGGCAGCGATAACCAGGGTTGGCCCCATGCAGGCGCCGTCAGCATCACGCTGGACAGCGGTGAGCAGACACAGGCGCTGCAGTTGGGCAATCTGGCGCTCACGCGCACCAGTATCAGCGACAGCAACCATCACAGCGGCGTCTACCTGGCCGGCACTGCAATTGAAGGCAAGCTTGCAGCCACCGCGGCGCGCTATGCGTTTACCGGCGACGCGTTGCCGCTAAACGGCATGGCGCACGCCAGCGCTTTGGACTCCGCACAGGCGATACCTGATGCGCTGAACCGGCTGGCGGCAGTTGCCGGCGACTCGTGCATCATTTGCCCCGCGCACGACCATCACACGCAGCTCATCACCACACTGGGCAGTGAACGCCGGGGTCTTTCTTTGCCGTCTGATCAGCAGCCTGCCAACTCGTTTGCCGCAGATGGCCTTGCGGAAAATATCCATATTGAACCCGGCCTCATCCGGGATTTGTCGCATGACCTGCCGGATACACTGCTGATCGATGTCAGAGAAGCTTACGAACACCACTTCATATCGGCCACCGGCTTCGATACGCCGGTACTGAATGTTCCGCTGTCGCAGCTGGCGAGCCATGCTGGCGCGTGGCTGAACAATACCGACCAGGCCCTGATCTTTTTCTGCCGCAGCGGCAAACGTGGAGAAGCCGCCGCGCGCTGTCTACGCCGCCTCGGCCATGCGAAAGCATGGAGCCTTGCCGGCAACGTCGCCTGATAGCAGGGACGATAAAAAAAGGCTGGCCCGACATCGGCGGACCAGCCTTTCACAAACCTCTGCCGCCTGCTGACGGCTATCCCAACTATCCCAGCTATCCCAACTGAGCCATCTGGCGGCTCAGGCACTGGTTATAGGCTGCCGGGCCATTCTGATATTTATCCTGCGCGCACGCAGTTTGTATGCTGTGCTGGCGCGCCGGGCTCAGGCGGGAAATGCCTTCCGGGCGCTTGGCAGGATCAAAATCTTCCAGCTGCTTGCTGAGGCAGGAATTGTAGGCGGCCAGACCTTTGCCGTATTTGTCGCTCAGGCACGCATATTCCAGCGAGCTTTTTTCATCTGCATTCAATTCGGATAAACCGGCAGGCCGCAACGCCGGATCAAAGGCCGCCAGTTGCCGTGTGACACAGTTGCTGAAAGCGGCCGAGCCGTTTTT
>JAYSKH010000384.1:0-13240 GCA_043726505.1 Undibacterium sp.
CTTTGAAAAAGGCGTAGCGGCAACTGCTACCTCTTCCACTGGCGCAGGAGCATTGTCATGATCTTCGACTATGAAGTCTTAAAAATTATCTGGTGGGGATTTGTCGGCTTCCTCATCATCGGCTTTGCGCTGACGGACGGCTTTGATATGGGCGTGGGCATGCTGCTGCCTTTCGTCGGCAAGACCGATGCCGAACGACGCGTCATGCTTAATTCTGTCGGCCCCACGTGGGAAGGCAACCAGACCTGGCTGGTCACGGCCGGCGCCGGCACGTTTGCCGCGTGGCCTCTGGTGTATGGCGCGGCGTTTTCCGGCTTTTACGTGGCTATCCTGTTGCTGCTGTTTGCGCTGTTCTTCAGGCCGGTGGGCTTTGATTACCGCAGCAAGCTGCAGAATCGCACGTGGCGCACCGCCTGGGACTGGGGCCTGTTTATCGGCGGCTTTGTCCCGCCGCTGATCTTCGGCGTCGCTTTCGGCAACCTGCTGCTGGGAACGCCGTTCAGTTACGACATGACGATGCGTGTGACCTACTTCGGCAATTTCTTTGGCCTGCTGAGCCCGTTCGGTCTGCTGTCTGGAATCCTGAGTGTCGCCATGCTGGCCATGCACGGCGCCAGCTTCCTGCAGGTTAAGACGGAGGATGAAGTTGCCAGGCGCGCGCGCAAGGCCGCCATGATCGCTGCGGTAGTGACGCTCGTTTGCTTTATCGCAGCAGGCGTCTGGATTGCTACCGGCATAGAAGGCTATCGTATTACCAGTATGCCGGCTGCCGCTTCGGCCTTTATGCCGCCGGCAAAAACCGTGGAAAAAGTAATGGGCGGATGGATGGGTAATTACGCGCTATGGCCGGCGCTGTGGCTTGTGCCTGTCTGCACAATTGTGGCTGCTGCTGCCTGCCTGCTATTTTCCGGCATGCGCAAATCCCTGGCCGCCTTCATTGCCAGCGGTACTGCGGTAGCCGGCATTATCCTGACGGCGGGTAGCGCGATGTTTCCCTTCATCATGCCGTCTTCGCGGGATCCGAACAGCAGCCTGACGGCCTGGGATGCTGTTTCCAGCCACCGAACACTGGGCATCATGTTCTGGGTCGTTGTGCTGCTGATGCCGGTCGTCATGCTGTACACCGGCTGGGTCTACCGCGTGATGCGCGGCAAGGTGACGCTGCAGCACATCCATGACAACGAACATTCCGCCTATTAAAACGGCCGCCAACTGACGCGAACGGAGAAAACCATGTGGTACTTTACCTGGATATTGGGCGTAGGCCTGGCGCTGGCTTTCGGCATCATCAATGTGATGTGGCTGGAAGCAAACTATGCGTTTGGCGCGCGCGATGAAGATACAACGCGCGAGAGATTTGAGCAGGCGAGGCTGAAAGCCGAGAAGTAAAGAAAAAGAGGATGGCGCTTGCAGGCGCCATCCTCTTTTTTATAACAAGATCAAAATCAGATAGTGATGCTCTGCGCTATCTGGGTCGGCAGCAGATAAGGATAAGGCGCCGGTCTGCGCAGGTTGCGCGCACTGATCGTCGCTTCAACCCCTTGCAGTGCGCTCTTGAAACGCGCCAGCGGCCCATCGCTGCCAGTAATGTTGTGGTCTTCAAACCACTCAGGATACGGGAAGTAGTTGCTGCGGTAATCACCAAGCCGGCGGTAATAAATGGAGCCCAGCACGCTCAGCAGATTGATCTGCTCTATTGCCAGCGGCAGTGACGGCAGCATTGCCAGCCAGTCCTTCTGCGTATACTCCTTGCCGGCTTCCGGTACCTGCGTCCAGCCTGCGCCTGAGAACATCGGCGCATACATCATCATCCCTTTCTGCGGAAAATTGGCAGCAGAGTGCTGCGCGCTGGCAGTGAATATAACCATCGTCAGCACTTCTACCAATTGGGCACGGTCGGCGATTGCCTTGAAACCTTTAACACTGCCTTCGTTTTCCGCCATCAGGCTCGCAGTCCACGCGGCCAGTTCGGTATCACCCACCACCTGCGCATCGCTGCTGTAATAGATGCTGACGTATTCGGTCACCCACTGGTGGATGGTGTTCCATATCAGCATCGCATCATCGCGGTATGGATAATCCGGCAAGTGGGCAGCATTGTCTACGTTGCGCGCAGCCAGCTCCGCCGGCAGCATGTTTTGGTAGAAATCATAGGCCAGCCTGTCTTTACCAGCGGCTTTCTGCGTGCACTGGACCGGGGTACCGAACAGGTGGTCATTGATGGAGTCCGGCGCAAGCAAGGTGGAGGCGGCTTTGTCGTTGATGGACAGCGTGCCCTCAAAATGCGGCAGCAGCAGCACGTGCAGCGGATGTTCAGGCGCCAGGCTGCGATAGGTGGCCATTGCAAACGCTTCCATCAGCAAATGGGTGCGCGCCAGATGCACGAACAATTCCAGGTAATTGGTGTCGGCGGTCTGCACGACCATCTTCGCCATTTCCCAGCCCCATTGTGTGTGCGCGTCCGACATTGCCGGCTTCAGGAAGATAGGGAATTTGGCAGGATCCTGTCCACACTGTATGGCAACCGGCGTCAGTGATTGCCCGGCCACAGGCACGGCAAACAACGCAAACGGCGCATACACGTATTTCGGTTTGCCCTTGTACAGGCCTGGATTGTTCACCAGATAATCCAGCTCGGCAAAATCCAGCAGGTACAGGCGCCCTTCGCTGCCGGCTTTTGCCAGACTGTCTGAGTTACCCATCACTTGCTGGTATTGCTGTTCACTGACAGGAAATTTTTCCGGCAAGCTGGCAATGCCCTTCAACAGCATGGGATTGGGGCCTGCGACACGCAGCCGCGCAAATACCTGGTCGTTCTGGAACGAAGTGGAAATCTGCGGGATCGCAATGGCCTTGAACAAATTGTTGTAATCCTGCAGATCGGGCGGGCTGGCGTGGGCTACCTCGTGCAACTGAGCCGACTCGTGCAGCAGCCTGGCCTCTTCCAGCTTGATTTCGCCAAAGGCGATGGCAATTTCAGCCATCAGCGCCATGCGCGCAAACGGCGACTCCTGGCCGTCGTGCGTATTATTTTTTGCTTTTTCCACCAGATTCTTGACTGACTCCAGCCTGCTCTCAATAGGCAGCTTCTTGCCGAACCAGCCGAGTTCGTCATTTACCTTGATGGCCAGCAGGTTTTCTCCCACCTTGATCAGCGCTTCCAGGATTAGTACTTTCCATTCCAGCGTGGGCTGATCCGCTTCAGGCACCGTTTTACTCATCGGCACACCAACCAGATTGACCACCTGGTCACTCCAGATATATTTCCCCTTGGCATCTATTAGTTGTTTTGCGCGCTTTTGTTGCTCAGCGGGGCTATCATTTTGCGGAAGGCTAGGGTTGCGGCGTGACGATTCTGCTAGCATGAGTATTCCTCTTGGGATGAAAACCGATAAAGCGTTGACGACAAAATAAACGTGGCAAGAATACTATGGAATTCACCGGAGAAACTATTTTTGGCTTTTGTCTGTTAAAAAACTCAGTATAAAAGCGCAAAGATGGTCGGAAAACCGGCATACTTAGACGTTGTTCAAAAGAAAAATTCGATGCGCCGCCGAGAGGCTGCGGATTACATTTTTTGGCAGAGCAACACTTAAAGACCAGTAAAGTACCAATTATTAAATTTGCCCGCAACAGCATTTCAACAGAAAGTGCCCGGGCCGATAACAGGTAGACACAAGGCAATTGGATGTTAAAGCTTGAGGGATATACCCTGATTCAGAAACTGCGCAAGAACGGCGAATTTATCGTCATGCGCGGCCAGAGGAACGGGGATCAAAAACCAGTATTGATCGTTCAGCCGGCGGCGGAACATCCGACCACGGCCATCTTGCTGCGCCTGCAGCACGAATACAATCTGCGTAATGAACTGGACCCAAGCTGGGCCGCGCAACCTCTCGACCTGATTAATACCGAAGGCAAGAGCACGCTGATCCTGGATGATGCCGGCGGCCAGTCGCTGGACCAGTTGCTGGGCCGCGCGATAGAACTGCCGCTGTTCCTGCGCATCGCCGTGGGTATCTGCGCATCGCTGGGCAGGCTGCACCAGCAGGACATCATCCATAAAGACATCAAACCTGCCAATATCCTGATCGACGCTGCCAGCGGCACATGCCGCATTACGGGCTTTGGCATTGCATCGCGCGTGCCGCGCGAGCAGCAAGCGCCGCTGCCGGTGGAAGTGATCGCCGGCACCTTTGCCTACATGGCGCCGGAGCAGACGGGAAGGATGAACCGTTCCATCGATTCCCGCAGCGACCTGTATGCGCTGGGCGTCACTTTTTATGAAATGCTGACAGGCACTCTGCCCTTTACCGCTTCCGACCCCATGGGCTGGGTGCATTGCCATATTGCGCGCCAGCCTACCCCGCCGTCCAGGCTGAGGCCGGATGTTCCGGAAATGCTGTCGGCGATCATCATGAAGCTGCTGGCAAAAACCGCGGAGATGCGCTACCAGACGGCCGCCGGCGTCATGGCCGACCTGTCGCGCTGCATGGAGCAATGGGCCGAGAAATCCTTCATTGCGCCTTTCGTGCTGGGCACGCGCGACGCATCACGCAGGCTGATGATTCCCGAAACGCTATATGGCCGCGAAGTGCAAAAGAAAGTGCTGCTGGATGCGGCTGCCCGCGTAGTCGTCAACACCACGCCTGAGCTGGTGCTGGTATCCGGTTATTCCGGCATAGGCAAATCTTCGCTGGTCAACGAACTGCATAAGTCCATCATACAGCCGCGCGCGGTATTCGTTTCCGGCAAGTTCGACCAGTACAAGCGCGATATTCCGTACGCGACGCTGGCACAGGCGCTGCAGAGCCTGATCCGCCAGTTGCTGAGCCAGTCCGAGAGGGAGTTGCTGATCTGGCGGCAGGCTATCCTGAAGGCGGTCGGCAATAACGGCCAGCTGATGGTAGATCTGATCCCGGAGCTGCGCTTCGTTATCGGCGAACAGGCGGCTACCGTGGAACTGGCGCCGGATGAAGCGTTGAACCGCTTTCAGACGGTGTTCCGCCACTTCCTGGGCACCTTTGCCATGGCGGAAAGGCCGCTGATCATTTTCCTGGACGATCTGCAGTGGATAGATCCGGCCAGCCTGAAGCTGCTGGAACACCTGATGACGCATAGCGAAGTCAGGCACATCCTGTTCATCGGCGCCTACCGGGACAATGAAGTCACGGCAGCGCATCCGCTGATGCTGGCCAAGGATTCAATTCAGAAAACCAAGGCCAGCGTGCATGAGGTTGTACTGGCGCCTTTGCAGGAAGGCGACGTTGCCCGGCTGGTGGCCGACACGCTGCGCTGCGACGTTAAAGTGACGGCGACACTGAGCCAGCTGGTGTATGAAAAGACCGAAGGCAATCCTTTTTTCACGATACAGTTCCTGACCAGCCTTGCCGAACAGCGCCTGCTGGCTTTTGATGCCATTACCGCCAACTGGACCTGGGATATAGATCGCATCCGCGCGAGGGACTTGTCGGACAACGTTGTGGATCTGATGATAGGCAAGCTTCAGCGGCTGCCTGAAGCGACACAGGACGCCTTCCAGTATCTGGCTTGTCTGGGCAATACCGCCAATGTGGAAACAGTAGCCCGCATGGGCGGCAAGACCGAGGAAGAAACCCATGCCGACCTGTGGCACGCGGTGCGCATGGGCCTGCTGGTACGCAACGACAATTACTATCGTTTCCAGCACGACCGGGTGCAGGAAGCCGCCTACTCGCTGGTGTCGCCGCAAAGCCTGCCGCAACTGCATCTGCAGATAGGGCGCCTGCTGCTGTCGACGATGTCGGCCGAGGCGATAGAAGAAGACGTGTTCAGCATCGTCAACCATATGAACCGCGGTATGGAGCTGATTACCGACCAACAGGAGAAGGACCGGCTGTGCTTCCTGAACCTGCTGGCTGGCCGCAAAGCGAAAGATTCCATCGCCTATGCTTCGGCACGCGGCTACCTGATACAGGCGATCGCGCTGCTGCCGGAAGATGCCTGGCAATACAATTACGAAGATACGTTTGCGATTTATTTTGCGCTGTCTGAATGTGAATACCTGACGGCGCACTATGAGCAGGCCAACAAATTGTTTGACCTGATTTTTGCGCACGCTACTTCCAGCCTAGACAAGGCCAAGCTGTACATCCTGCAGCTGACGCTGCACCAGATCTCCGGACATTTCGACAGCGCCACCGAGGTATCCCAGCAGGCGCTGAGCATGTTCGGTGTCGATTTTCCGAAATCGGATGCCGACATTCCGGCCGCAGTGCAACGGGAAAAGAAGCTGCTGGAAAACAGCCTCGGCGAACGCAATATCGCGGACCTGGCAGACCTGCCGCTGATCCGCGACATCGAAACCCGCGTGATCCTGGAGCTGTTGACCGAAATGGCGCCATCGGTATGGAACTCCAGTCCGAAGATTTATCCGCTGGTGATATTGACGACCT
This sequence comes from Undibacterium sp., assembly GCA_043726505.1. Classification (GTDB taxonomy): domain Bacteria; phylum Pseudomonadota; class Gammaproteobacteria; order Burkholderiales; family Burkholderiaceae_D; genus Undibacterium. The sequence goes on from JAYSKH010000384.1 coordinate 6,435, forward strand.
TGAATTTTGTGCTCCGCCACGGCAATGCCGAAGCGGCCTGCTTTGCCTATTCCTCGTATGCGATCCTGTCCGCCTCGATAGGTGAAGTTTCCGCAGCGATCGCATTCTCAGAACTCGCACTGCAGCTGAATGACAAGTTCAAGGACGGCAAGCGCAAGGGTCGCCTGCTGTTTAACCAGGGGGCAATCATCCACTGCTGGCAGCGCAGCATCGCCAGCGGCGTGCCGGTACTGGAAAACGCCTTCGTCTCCTGCCTGGAAACCGGCAACCTGCTATTCGCCAACCATGCCGCCAGCGCCATTGCGCTGATGGTAATAGAGAAAAACGAACCGCTGGACGATGCGCTGAAGACAATCAAGAAATACATCGCCTTTACGCGCCAGAGCCATTACGACGTCGTCACCGAAATCGTGCGGCTGAGCGAACAATTCATTGCCTGTATGAAGGGGCTGACGAAGGAAGAGTCCAGCCTGAACGACGACAGCTTCAGCGAAAACGAAGCACTGCTTGCCATTACCAAGGCGGGCTACGGCAGCGGCATTCCTCGCTTCCACATGCTGAAGCAGGTTACCCAATATACGTTCGGACATTATGAGCAAGCGCTGGAGTCGGCAGCCCAGGCTGCGCAGCAACTGCACTACGTCAGGCTGACGCTGATCGAAGCCAGCCATTATTTTTACCATGCACTGACACTCGCTGCGCTCTACCCTAATGCCGGCTCCCGGCAGCATGAATACAAAGAGCAATTGCTGACGCGCGTGGCAATCCTGAAAAAGCTGGCAGAGGATTGCCCGGAAAATTTCCTGAACAGGTATATGCTGGTAATGGCGGAGATCGCCCGTATAGAGAACCGCGAACTGGATGCGATGCGCTCGTACGACCATGCTATCCGGCTATCGCGGGAGCATGGCTTCATCCAGGCGGAAGGCATTGCCAATGAACTGGCGGCCAAATTCTACCTGAACCAGGGTTTTGAACGCATTGCCACCAACTACCTGCGCGAAGCGCGTTACTGTTTCCTGAAATGGGGTGCGCTGGGCAAGGTCAACCAGCTGGACAGCCAGTATCCTTGGCTGGATGCGCCCGCAGCTCCGGCCGGTGCACTTGCGTATGATGCACGGCTGGAAAACCTGGACATGATGAGCGTCGTCAAGGCATCACAAGCCGTGTCCGGCGTCATTGAACTGGAACAGCTGATCAAATCGCTGCTACAGATCGTCATCGAAAACGCAGGCGCCGAGCGCGGCCTGCTGATGCTGCCGCATGAGCAAGGCTACCGCATAGAAGCGGAAGCCAATACGCTGGCAAGCGGCGCCGAAGTCAATTTCCTGCGCGCGCCAACCAGCACGCAGCTGGCGCCTGAAACGGTATTTCAATATGTCATCCGGACGCAGGAAAAGGTGCTGCTGGACGACGCCTGCCTGACCAACCAGTTCTCCGGCGATGCCTATCTGTTCGAATCGCAGCCGCGCTCGGTGCTGTGTCTGCCGCTGCTGAAGCAGGGCAAGCTGACCGGCGTGCTGTATCTGGAAAACAAGCTGACGCCGGGCGTATTTACGCCGGAACGGATTGCGGTACTGGAACTGCTTGCCTCACAGGCGGCGATTTCGCTGGAAAATGCCAGTCTCTACCATAACCTCAAGGAAGAGAACAACGACCGCAAGCGGGCGGAACTCGCGTTGCAGCAGCACCAGGATCAACTGGAGCAGACGATACGCGAGCGCACCGCCGAAGTGGTCCGGCAAAATCTGGAACTGGAACGCGCATATAAGGCGCTGGAAGACGTCAGCCTGACTGACCAGCTGACAGGCTTGCGCAACCGGCGTTTCCTGCAGCAGCAGCTGGATGTGGACATTGCCATCACCGCGCGCCGTTACGAGGAATGGATCAACAACGGCTCCGAATTGCAGCCGGAAGACATGGACCTGATCTTCTATATGGTGGATCTGGACCATTTCAAATCCGTCAATGACCAATATGGCCATGCTGCCGGCGACCGGGTGCTGGTGCAGATACGCGAGCGGCTGGAAGAAGTGTTTAGAGAGTCAGATTTCCTGACGCGCTGGGGTGGCGAGGAGTTTCTGGTGGTGGCACGCTCGACGAGCCGCTCAGACGCGGCCACGATTGCGGAACGCATCCGCCACGCGATCTCCGGCAGGGAATTTGACCTGGCCGACGATGCCAAGCTGGCCAGGACTTGCTCGGTGGGCTTTGCCTGTTACCCTTTTCTGCCGGCGACCCCTCGCCTGCTGTCATGGTCACAGGTGGTAGAACTAGCGGACCAGGCGCTGTACGCCGCCAAACGCAGCGGACGCAATGCCTGGGTAGGCTATTTCGGCACCGAGCAGACGCGCGTCGACAATGCCTTCCAGCGGCTGATGCACAAAGCATCGCTGGCCAGCCAGGATGAAGAACTGCAAATGGTCAGCAGCAAAGATGTCGCACTGCTCAAGCAATGGTAAGGCAATGCTAAGGAATCAGTAGCAAGGAATTAACGCGAACCTCGCCGCCTGCGCGGCTTACGGCGGGCCCGATTTCCATCACGTCCACCGTAAGCCCTTATTTTCAAACAAAATTTTCTTTGTAACATTGCTGACATTTCCCTTGACGCAGCAATTGTGCCTTGCGTACACTCACACGATCCTTTAAATCGCAGAGTCGACCGATTGAGCGCGTCGGCATCTGATTTGCGGGTGCGAAGGACCTTCACCGGTCCATCCTCCGGGCTTAATTCCAAATCACGTGCTGTGCCCTAGACAACTTATCGCCTATGAAACCATTCCGACATCGACTATCCCTTGCCCTTGCATCCGCGCTATTGGTCTGGGCCAGCCCCCAGCTAAGCCATGCAGGAGAAAGTGATTTATATGCCCTGGAAAATCCGGGCAGTGCAGCAAGCCTCAAAACCCCTCTGATACCGGTAGAAGCAGCGCCGGATTCGCCTGAAAACCCGCCGGAAATGCCCGCTACCGATGCCGCCCCTGTGCCGGAAATCGATCTTTGGACACGGCTGCGTAACGGTTATGCCATCCCCGACCTGGATAATCAGCTGGTCACCAATCAGCTGAACTGGTACAGCTCTCGCGCTGACTATATACAGCGCACCGTGGAGCGCGGCTCCCGTTATCTGTACCACGTGGTCGAGGAACTGGAAAAACGCGGCATGCCGACCGAACTGGCGCTGCTGCCGTTCATTGAATCCGCTTTCAATCCGCAGGCGCTGTCCACGGCCAAGGCTTCGGGCATGTGGCAGTTCATGGCGGCGACCGGACGCGACTTCAACCTGAAACAGAATATGTTCAAGGATGACAGGCGCGGCGTGATCGATTCCACCGATGCGGCGCTGACGTATCTGGAAAGGCTGCACGACATGTTTGGCGACTGGCAACTCGCGCTGGCCGCTTACAACTGGGGCGAAGGGTCTGTTCAGCGCGCAGTCAAGAAACAGCAGGCACTTGGCCTGCCTATCGACTTTGAAAGCCTGTCGGCGCTGATGCCTAATGAAACCAAGAACTACCTGCCCAAACTACAGGCGGTAAAAAACATCATTGGCCATCCTGAACAATATGGCATCGTGCTGCCTAAGCTGGAAAACCAGCCCTACTTCGTTTCCATTGAAAAAACCCGTGATATCGATGTCAGGGTGGCTGCCAAGCTGGCGGAGTTGTCCATCAGTGAATTCAACGCGCTGAATCCGCAGTTCAACCGCCCGGTCATTACAGGTGACAGCAGCACCAAGATTTTGCTGCCGATGGAAAATGCCGAGCTGTTCAAGGAAAACCTGAGCAAATGGCAAGGCCCGCTGTCCAGCTGGTCCACGCATGTGGTTGGCAAGACTGAAAGAGTGGAATCGCTGGCCAGCCGTTTAGGCCTGAAGCCTGAACTGATACGCGAGGTGAACCTGATCCCTGCAAAGATGCTGGTCAAGGCAGGCTCCACGCTGCTGATTCCCAAATCATCCAAAGCGCCAGACCAGGATATCTCGATGGAGATCGCTGAAAAAGCCCAGCTGATGATAGAGAAAAACCCGCCTCCAGGCAGGCAAGTCAGCTTCAGGGTCGGCAAGCACGATAATCTCAATTCGGTTGCCAAACGCTATAAAGTCAGCGTCGCACAGCTGAAGAGCTGGAATGACCTGAAACATGACAATATCGCCGCTGGCCAGACACTGCAGATTCACCTGCCTGCCGTCGCCGCAGCGCGGGGCAGGCCTGTGCATGTAGCAGCGCGTGGCGCTGCCACGGGCAAGCTTGCGCAACATACGGCATCCGGTGGACGCAAGGCTGCTCCTGCCAAGATCGTATTGGCCAGTGCCAAAGCACCGAAAAAGCGGCACGGATAAACACAGTCGGCGATCACTGGTAACCATCGGTCATCACCGACAACTGCTTGAAAAGCAAAATGGCGCAGATATAATCTGCGCCATTTTTTTTGCCATCTCTGTATCACCGCTCCGCCTGTTACATCAGCAGAACTGGCCTGCCTCCATGGAACTCAACAATATCCAATGGATAGCAGGCCTGGCGCGACTTACTTCTGATTGGCGTAAATGATCCAGTAACGGGCCAGATCTGCAGCGCCGTCTTTACCCTGAACCGATTTAAAGGTCTTGATGGCATTGGCTTTTTTACCAGCCTGCAGGTAAGCAATACCCAGATGCAGTTTTGCGTCTTCCGGATATTTGATATTGTCCTTGGCGATACCTTTTTCCATCATTGCCAGGCCTTTATCTGCCTGACCATTGACGACATACAGGTAGCCGAGGTTGACAAGGCCAGAACCGTCCTTGCTTTGCTCTGCGTCGGTTTCAGCAGCTGCCAGGCCCTTGTTGCTTTCAGCCAGGTTTTTGTTCGCCAGATCGCGCAGACGCTTGTGACGTTCGGCTTCAGTACCGGTGCCCAGTGCGTTTGATTTATAACCCTGGTCGATAACCTTGATTGCTTCCGTCGGATATCCAGCCTGCAGAGACAACTGCGACATTTCCATGAAGTCGTTGGTCTTGGTCAGCTGGCCCACTGCCAGTTTCAGACGGTACAGATCTAGCGACAGACGCTCGGAGAAACCAGGTTTGCCGGGCAGGCGGTTCAGCATGTCGGCCCACAGTTCCTTCTTCGGGTAGTAGTTCAGCAATTTTTCCAGCGCACCGACGTAACCAGCCTTGTCATTCTGCTTCAATGCCGCGTTGGCATACAGTTGCAAACTGGTTTCGCTTGGCGTGCGGCCGGATTTTTCGTCGGAGGCGATATCGGACTGCACTTCTTTCAAGGTACGGCCATAGTCGCCACTCATGTACAGCGACTGGATCAGGAACGGACGCATCGCCGGATCGCTGCCGCCATCGGCGTTAAAGCGTGTGATCGTTTGCACGGTCTTGGCATAGTTGCCTGCCTTATAGTAGGCGCCTGCCAGGGCCTTCAGATAGGTCAGATGATCCGGACCTGACAGCTTGTTAGTCGCCAGCACCGCCTCGTACGCGCGGATAGCTGCATCGTTATCGCCGGCGGCGGATGCTACCGCTGCGCGCATGCGTTCGATGGTGAAGTTCTCATTGGCGTTTTTGCCGCTGATATTGTCGGTCTCGCGCAGCTTTGCCAGCGCTTCCTTGTATTTTTTGGCTTTGAACATTTCGCCGGCGGCTTGCACATTTTTGCCGACTTCCGGGCGCAACGCTTCTTGAGCGTAGGCGGTATTGCCGACAAAGCCGGTCAGTTCAGGAACGGTGCTCAGGCCGATAACGGCGAGCAGCACAGCCAGGCGCGACAGTCGAAATTGCTTCATATTTGATCTCTCAATCAACAAATTTAATGAGTTGTGGATTCAATACAGGTGATGGGGGAGTGTATACCAAGTTCCATTCAATTTGATAAAAACTCGATGATGGAATGACATCCCGCCTGCCCCATATTGCACAGCCCGTGTACATGAAAAATGGCAGGGATAACCCTGCCATTCTTTTTTATCGTTACTTAGATTCTAGCACCAGCAGCAATCACAGATTTAATGAATTAATCGTTGATAAACTGCTCGTTGCCGATCATGCCGATCTTGGTCACACCCAGACGCTGAGCAGATGCCATGACCGCGGCTACCGATTTGTACGCCACCAGCTTATTCGGCTTCAGGTGTACTTCTGGCTGGTCCGGCTGGGCTGCTACTTCGCGCAGCTTGCTTTCCAGCTCTGCACGGCCACCGCTCAGTGCAACGCCGTTCCACAGTACCGTGCCGTCAAAGTCAACGTCTATCGTCACCACGACAGGGTCTGTCAACGGCTTCGCAGGACTACTGGTCGGCATGTTGAGGTTGACTGCATGGTTCTGGATAGGGATGGTGATGATCAGCATGATGATCAGCACCAGCATGACGTCGATCAACGGCGTCATGTTCATCTCTATCATCGGTTCCGGATCGGCAGAGCTGCCTCCGCCTGAGCCTATATTCATTCCCATGTGGGTTCCTTTTTTCCGTTAATTGGCCTGTGACTTGTCTACCCTGCTCCCTCCTTGTGCCTTGCGGCAGAAGAGGGAGACGGGGCGGATTAGCCTCCGCGTGGCGGCGGCTCCGTCACAAACGCGACCTTGGCGATCCCTGCACGCTGGGCTGTCAGAATGACCTTGCCGACATATTTATACTGAGTGTTTTGGTCACCCCGTATATGCAGCTCGGGCTGCGGTACCATCACCGCAATCTTCTTCAGCTTTTCCAGCAGCGCAGGCGTATCCTGCACCAGGCTTTCGTTCCAGAATATCTGGCCTTCTTTGTCGATGGCCAGATTGATGTTTTCCGGCTTGGTCTTGTACGGCTGATTG
>JAYSKH010000385.1:0-10037 GCA_043726505.1 Undibacterium sp.
CACGGACAGCTTGCCGCCATATGAAGTGCTGGATGAAATACTGAAATGGCACCTGGAAGGCAGCCGCATGCCGCAGGCGGAGGCAGAAGCTGCCAGCGCCTTTGTGCAAAATGTGCAGCAAAGCGAAGAAGGCAGGCAACTGGTGGCGCGCATCCTCGGCATGGTTGCCAGAAATGAATACAAGCGCCGCCAGGCGCCGCCGCTGATACGCGTGCGCGCCCGTGCCTTCGGCAGTGGACGCCAGATGCCTATTGCTGCAAAATACTGAAATCAATTTTCATTCAGCCTATATACCCATACAGAGAGGCGGGAGACAAGCCGGGTCCGCCCTTTCGGAAACCATAATGACCAGAACTCAAGCAACCGACGTAGCGGTACTGATAGGCCGCTTCCAGCCCTTCCATAATGGCCATGCAGCCTTGCTTGCCAAGGCGCTGCAAAGCGCGCCGAATGTCATTGTCATCCTCGGCTCGGCCTTTCACGCGCGCAATCCCAAGAACCCGTTCGGCTGGCAGGAACGCGCGGCAATGATCGCCAATACCCTCAGCGAGGCTGACCGGCAACGGGTGTCTTACATTCCATTGAGGGATTATTACGACGACAAACGCTGGGCAAGCGCCGTGCTGAAAGAAGTCGCCAGGCAGGTTCCGCCCGGTGCACGGGTCGCACTGGTAGGCCATTTTAAAGATGCGTCCAGCCATTACCTGCGCCACTTCCCGCAGTGGGAGCTGATAGAGATCGGCAGCCAGGGCGACATCGATGCAACCAATATCCGCCAGGTACTGTTTGAGGCAGACGATATGGCGATCTCTCTGGACGTGGTTGACGCCGCGATACCGCTGGCCGTACGCCACTACCTGAAAGCATGGTCGCTACTGCCCTGCTACCGCGAACTGGTGCGTGAGTATGCAATGCTGAAAGAATATAAAGCTTCCTGGAGCGGCACGCCGTATGCGCCGATTTTCTCTACCGTGGATGCCGTGGTCAAGACAGCCGGGCATGTGCTGCTGATCAAACGCAAGAACCACCCCGGCCTTGGCTTATGGGCGCTGCCCGGCGGCTACGTGGAGCCGCGCGAGCGCCTGCTGCAGGCGGCGATACGCGAACTGGAAGAGGAAACAACCCTGGGTGTGCTCAGCAACACGCTGCCCGATGCGCTGGTGGCAGTGGAAGTATTCGACCATCCAGACCGCAGCCTGCGCGGCCGCTCCATCACGCATGCGCATTTCTTTGATCTCAAGAGTGAGCAACTGCCCGAGGTAGAAGCCGGCGACGACGCCGCCAGCGCCAGCTGGGTGCCGGTACAGCAGTTGGCCGGCATGGAAGAGTTGTTCTTTGATGACCACTTCCATATCCTTAACCACTTCCTGCACCTGACCACAGACTAAGGCAGCCGCAGGCCAGCCTTCAGCAGCAATCACGGGCAAGCACCGGCAAATACTACGCCGGTTTTGCAGCCTGCCTGTTTGCCAGCTCGCGCGACAGCTCATCTACCGGCATCGGCTTGCCAAACAGCCAGCCCTGTGCAAACTGCACGCCGTTCTCGCGCAGGAACTGTTCCTGCGCCTCAGTCTCGACACCCTCCGCTATCATCTTCAGGTTCAACGACTTTGCCATCTGTATGATATGCAGCACCACGCGGCTGGTGGCGGCGTCGGTGCCTATGGTATCGACAAAGGACTTATCTATCTTCAGGTAATCCAGTTCAAACGATTGCAGGTAGGACAGGCTGGAGTAGCCGGTGCCGAAATCGTCAATGGCAACGTCGATGCCCAACGCCCGGATGTTGCGGACCACGTCGCGCGCGATGTCGGCATTCATGAAACCGCGCTCGGTAGCTTCGATCAAAATATTATGCGGGCCTGCGCTGGCGTTATGCAGCAATTCCTGCAATAGCGCGACAGTCTCGCTGGCATGCAAATCCGCGGACGACAGGTTGATGCCGATATGAAAATCCGGATACTGCCTGAAAATTTGCGGCACATCGGCAGCGGCCAGCCGCAGCACCTGCTGCGTGATGCGCTGTATCATGCCGCTTTCTTCCGCGGCAGGAATGAACTGGTCGGGCCGCACCAGCGTGCCATCTGCGCGGCGCCAGCGTATCAGCGCTTCTGCGCCTACCCATTCGCGCGTCTGCAAATCCACCAGCGGCTGGTAGACCATGAAGAATTGATTTTTCCTCAGCGCAGTCTTGATCAGCGTCGGCAGCGATTGCTGCAGTTTGGTCAGGTAACGAGCCACCAGAGCCAGCGCAATGCCGGCCAGCAGGCCTATGGGCACCAGGATCAGCGCAAACTCGCGCACCCGCTTGCTCAGATAAACTCCGGGAACGGCGGCCACGGCGCCGGTGGCAAAGCTGACTGACTGCACCACAGCGACGACATATTCGCCATCAAAAAAAGTCGCTTCGTTGCGGCCTTGCAGCCTGTCTATCCACTCCTGCTTGACGAGGCCACGCGAGGTCCTGAATTCACGGTAGCCGGGCGTAAACGTCGCCAGCGACGAGTCTTTTTCCTGCGTCGATACGTCGATGGGAAGGGATTTGTGGATGATGGCGGCGTAGCTTCCGCGCTGTATGACAATGAAGGTGGTATCCGGCACAGCCGTCGGCAGCAGCACATTGGTGCGTATCAACGCACCGCTAGGCGTGACCTGCTGCGGCGGCCCCAGCGCGAGGCCACCGGCATGCAGCCCCATGGAAGAACACAGCATGCGCTCGCCGGACACGTAGCCTATGGCCTGGATGTAGCTGGAACTAAGATCGATCTCGCGCATCAGCGCCAGCTGGGTCTCGGAACAGGGATCGTCGCCGCTATCGCCGCGGGTCCGCACCAGCTTGTCTATGCCGTCAAAGATCTGCAGTCCTGTACGTTCCGACCTGCCCATCACTTCTGTCGCATAGCTGAGCGCTCTCTCCTTTTCCGATTCCAGGCTCTGGTACTGCGCCAGCCTCAGCGCTGCAAGTATGGGAATGGACAGGGCAATCAGCCCGGTAATAACGGCCAGCGTGGTTGCGGATGCCTTCGGCATGTATCCCCTACATTATTATTGTCGACCACATTGCCGTGCAATGAGTGCGGTTGTCGCAAGCCTCTGCATGACCAGGTTCCGCCTTGCGTTCCGCTGGTAGCAGGCGCATGGAAAAACGAGGAATAAACGAAAAGTATAGAGCAAGGCGTGGTGCCTGTATATCCATGCCTGCGGAGCTTACAACAGCAATGCGACCAGACAGGGCTTGTAGTTAAGCCCATTAGCTTGCAGCCGGCAAATAGCGTGCCGCCGCTACTTATTGATGAGCGAAAATAATGAAAAAAGAAACCACGGCAAACCCGCAGTAAGTGACAACCGTGTAAGTGATGGTATAGCCGAGCGCAAAGGACAACTTCTTGCGGTGCGCGAACTTGTACAGCGCGAGGAAGGTAATGAAGAATAAAACCGGCAGGAACACGCCAACGGACAGCATCAGCAGATGATCGAAATAATTGGGATTGCCTGTGTAATCGGCAACCCAGGTGAACACAAACGCGCAGGCTTGCAAAAGGGCACAGGTCGCCGCGAGAATCGAAATCCTCGATGCCAACTTCCTTTTAGAAAACGCAACCACGGCCCATGCTCCCTATCGCTAAGCCACGGAACAGAGAATGAGTTTAGAGTTTCCGTAGCAATTGCATACTGGAAAGTATAGACCAAGTGCAAGTAAAAGGTAATGGATTCCTACAAAATTGTTTATCCAATTGTTAAATACAACAAGAAATTTACGCACAATTGCCTTATTGCAAACCAAACCAAGCCCATCTTGTCTGCATTAAAAATACGACAATCTGAAACGCGTGCGCCAAGCAGCTAAACCGTTCAGCGTGAAGCGCCCTGCAAGCGCTGCAGCGTAAATACCCAGTCCGGCCCGTCACTGGCAGGATATTGCGTACTTGCAGAAAAGCCCTGATGCAGCGCTTCCTGCTGCTCATTACGCAGCAGCGATACGCGGTAATCACCGGGCTCAACACTCAGTTGCGCATCCGGCAGACGTGCGCCCAGCTTACTGACGCAGCTGATGCGCAGCCGGCCGCTGGAGCAAACCAGATCTGCCGTATGCGGCAGCACATCTTCCAGATGCAGGCCGTCATTACGGTGTTGCGGCACAGGCGGCGCATATTCGACAGCCATCTTAAAGACGCCGTTAAACGGCAGCGACCAGGCCAGCAGTTCGCCGCGGCTGGCGCAAGAGATCAGCTGGCGCTCCAGATAGTAAGACGCAAGGCGAGCCTCTGTTTCCTTCGCATCCATGACCAGCCTGGCGGCATCCAGCTGTGCCTCGATAAAGCCTGCAGTGTTGGCGGGGCCAGCCACGTCATAGATAGCTGCGTACAGTGCTTCGGTCCGGATGTGCATGTCTTCCATTATGCCCGCCACTCCTTCAGTTCAGCCCGCGCCGCGGACTAGTTCAGATGCAGGCTCTTGCCCACATAGTCGAAAAATATGCAGTACAACGCGATTGGCAGTGGCAAACCCAGCAAGGTGCCAAGCAGGTACTGGTAAAACCGCACGCCGGAAAGGGACAGCACATAGTTCAGCGTCGGCATGGTCTGGAACAGCGTCCTTAACAAGACGATGCTTTTGAGCGGGTGCTTGTCCAGCTGCCTGAATATCTTGGCGGCATAAGGATTCTTCAGTTCCCGCAATGCGTTGCCGCCAATGAAGCGTATCGTAAAATAAGTCAGCACGCAGGAAGCCACAGCGGCAATGTAGGTCGCGACGCCGCCCCATAACCGCCCGAAAGCCAGCACAGCCGCAGCCAGGAAAACCAGGCCGGGGATATGCAGCAGGTTGCCGACGCAAAACAGCAGCACAAAGATCAGCAGGCCGCTCAGCTTGTGCTCGGTGATGACCTGATGCACAAAGGCCAGGTTGAAATGCTCGCGCAGGCCGGAAAGCTCAAAGGCTCCCAGCAACAGCGCCAGAAAAGCGAGGACCAGCAATATCCGTTTATAAGCTTGCATGCGCATCCCTGCTCATAGGTCCCAGTGCTTTCGTATCTTGAAATCATGCTGCAGCACCAGCCGCGTCGAGGCTATCAAGGGGCTCAGGCCTACGATCAGCTGCGTCAGCACTTCGCCTGGCAGCGCCCATATCTGGCCCCGCGGCGGCTGCACGCGGCTGGTTGCCGTGATGACGGGTGCGGCCCACGCCGCCTCCGGCGTCACGTCCAGCACGATATCGCCTTCTGACGTCGTGTGCAGGTAGATTTCACCGCCGTACTGCAGATTGAAGCAGACGCCAGCGCCGACCGGGTCCTTGCTGCCCATCTTGCCGGCGCCGGTGCCGCTGGTTCCGCCGGTTCCGCTAGTTCCATCTATGCAGCGCTGCAGCTCGCGATTGTAATTGTCTATCCACATTTCCACATCGTAGGTGGTGCTGAGGACGATCCATGGATATTCCGGCTGCGGCTCTCTGCGGCCATCCAATTCGTCCAATTCGCTGTTGCTGCTGTGGTCCATCATTGCTCTATCTGCTTTTGTCTGTTAAACCTTCAACCCCGTAGGGTACCTCAAGATTCAACGCCCCGCCCAAAGAAAGCGCCTGGCCTGTCATGCAAAAAAACCAATTTCTTGGCCTGCCCCAGCAAATTGCATCATATTGTGATGTAATTACGATCCGCCGATGCTGTGGATGCCAATGTGCGGATGCCAATTCAAAGACCGTTAAAGAAAATTACAATGAAAGAAGCCTTATCGCTGTGGCTGCACAGCTTCCTGCCGTCAGCCAGCCCGGTAGACCGGTTTGAGCGCATGCGCGCCAGCACCGGCGCGCTATTCGGCATGGTGCTGACTGCCGCCATCAGCTATCTGTTGCTGCGACAGGATGCTGCTGCCATATGGCTGATCGCCCCTATGGGCGCCTCGGCCGTATTGCTGTTTGCGGTGCCCGCCAGCCCGCTGGCGCAGCCGTGGTCCATCATGGGCGGCAACCTGGTGTCCGCGCTGATCGGTGTCGCCTGCGCGCGCTTATTCGACGAACCCGTCATTGCCGCCTCCATCGCCGTAGCGCTGGCAATAGGCGCCATGTTTGCGTTGCGCTGCCTGCATCCGCCCAGCGGCGCGGTAGCGCTGACAGCGGTACTGGGCGGGCCAGCCGTGCATGCATTGGGATTCCAGTTCATTCTACTGCCGGTGGCGGTGAACTCGCTGCTGCTGGTTGTAATGGCGATTTTTTTCAATAACACGACCGGCAGGCGCTATCCGCACCCGCAGCAAGTGGAACATAAAAGCAGGCATGAAACAGCCGATGCGCCGCCCACCAGCAGGCTGGGATTCAATGCGGCTGATCTTGATGCGGTGCTGCAAAAATATAACCAGGTGCTGGACGTCAGCCGCGACGATCTGGAATCCATCCTGCTGCAGACCGAGATGTCGGCCTACCGCCGCCGTTTTGGCGACGTCAATTGCGGGCAGATCATGTCCGGCGACGTCATTACCGCAGAATTCGCCACACCTCTGGATGAAGCCTGGCAACTGATGTGGCGGCACCGGCTGCATGCGTTGCCCATCATCGACCGTAGCCGGCGTGTACTGGGCATGGTCACGACCGACAGTTTCCTGCGCCATGCGGAACTAGAGCACCATGCTGAGGTCGGCAGCAAGCTGGGCCGGCTGCTGCGCCGCACCCGCCACATGCACGCCAGCAAACCCGAAGTCGCCGGACAGATCATGGCAAGCGGCATACAGACCGTGCATATGGCCAAACCGCTGGTAGAGCTGGTGCCGCTGATGTCCGACCAGGAAATGCACCAGATACTGATCGTCGACGACCAGAACAGGCTGCAGGGAATGATTACGCAGTCCGACATGATTGCCGCGCTATTTGAAGCAGGCCTGGGTAAAGCACAGGCAGCACAGGCAGCACAGGCAGGCTAGCTGCACGGCCTCGCTTTATCCGCCACCAGTATTACGGACGCTTCTGCTGCATAATCGCAGGGACAGCCGGCAAACAGATGCCGACAAACCCAGAAAAGGACAAGCCGTGATCTACATATTTCATTTGCTGGACAAGCCAGATTCACTGGCGCTGCGTACCGAGCTTCGTCCCAAACATAAGGCCTACCTCGCCGAAGTGGCGGACCGTATTGCCTTTGCCGGGCCGCTGACGAGTGAAGATGGCGCCAGCATGCTGGGCAGCCTGCTGGCTATTGACTTTGCCAGCAGCGAAGACGCACTGAAATGGCAGGCAGACGAGCCCTTCACCAAGGCGGGCGTATACGGCAGCGCGTCGGTGCTGCCGTTTGTTAACCTATGGCCGCAAAAGGCAGGCTTCCCGCAAGAGTAGCGAGATGCCTGCGGCGTGCATAAATGTGCCTGAGTGTGCCTGCATGTGCCTGCAAAACCCCGGCAACTCAGGCACGTGATTTGAACCAGTCAGCCGTTGCCGCATCTGCCGGGAAAAAACTTTCCACTCTCAACTCGTGTACGGTCACGTCATGCGGCGTGCCCAGTGTCGTGATGGAGGTGAACAGCTTCAGTTCCACGCCGTCCTTGCGCAGCGTAAGCGGTAAAAAGGGCAAGGCGCGCAGGTCCAGATTGGGCGTCTGAGGCATCGCCGTTGCCGCCTTGATGCCCGGCAGCGCAGTCAGCTCCTGCAGCAGGTGCGTGGCTTCGCTGCCGGGGCCATCACCCATTGCCTCGCGCTGTATCCAGTGCAGCAGATCGGCGCACACCTCCTGCCAATTCACCAGGTATTTGCGCACGCCTGTCGGGTCCAGCATCAGTTTCAGCACGTTGACGCCTTCGCGCGGCAACGGTTGGGCATCCGACATGTCCAGCAGCCATTTCATCATCATCGCTGCCGGGCCATTGGTCATCACCAGATTCCATAAGCGGTCGACCACCAGCGCCGGATAAGGCGCCTGCTGCGCGAGCATGAAATCCAGCGCCTGTTTGACGGCCTGCAATTCGGGATCGGACAATTTCCTCTCCTGGTAAGCAGCAGCAAAGCCGGCCGCCAGCAACATCACATTACGCTGGCGCAGCGGAATATCCAGCACCGTACCCAGCTTCAGGATCAGCTCTCTGCTGGGCTGGGAGCGTCCGCTTTCCAGGAAACTGATATGCCGTTGCGAAATTGCGCTTTCGACCGACAGGCGAAGCTGGCTGTAGCCGCGCTTGTTGCGCCAGTAACGCAGGGCTGCGGCGAAATTGCTGAAATAGCGATCCGGCGCTGCATCTGATGCTGCCTCAGATGCCATGTTGGTCGCCATCGCTGGCGCAGATGCCCGCTGCGGCGTCTGGCGTGTTCCCATACCCTGCTCCCTGTGTTATCCAGCCTTGCGGCTACTTGCACCGCCTGCTTATGCTACCTCCAGCGATGCCTGCCACTGCTATGCCTGCCACTGCTAAGCGGCCATCGCATCGAGAAAGCCGGTAACGCTGCAGATGCGGCCATCTGCAGCGATTGTGGCCACATCGGTCCCATATGCTACCGGCTCCGCGCCATCTGCCGCCAGCGCCCAGCAAAATCGTATGACGTCATTATGCCCGTCCTGCCTCCCATGCAGGCGGAAGCGCAGGCCGGCAAACTTCTGCTGCACGGCGGCGATCAGGGTATCCAGCGCTTCATGGCCTGAGCTGCGCGCCATCGGATCTGTGTAGGCAGCATCGGCAGTAAAAATCCCGGAAATCAGCTTACGCCGGCGAACGGCGTCCAGCTCGTTCCAGGCGGCCAGGTAGGCAGCAGCAATGTGGGCTGCGTCAGGTGCGGTGTGGATAGTTGTCATGGCAATGGCTCTTTCAATAGTGAGATGAACATACGCCGGGGAAACCGGCGGCCGGTATCGACAATTGAATTTTCTGCCACGGCTTGCGCCAGGT
Source organism: Undibacterium sp. (assembly GCA_043726505.1). Taxonomy (GTDB): domain Bacteria; phylum Pseudomonadota; class Gammaproteobacteria; order Burkholderiales; family Burkholderiaceae_D; genus Undibacterium. Next base: position 8,859 of record JAYSKH010000385.1, read on the forward strand.
CGATTACCTGCAAGGTAATCGTGGCAAGAGCCGCCATTACCTTGCTACGTAAAAGCGCATGCAAGCGCGTGCTGCGTCAATTAGCGCCGTATCAGGCGTTCACGCTTTTGCTCATCTTCGAAGAAAGCCCTGGACGGCTTGATCAGGTCGCTGCGGCTGATGATGCCGATCAGTTGCATGCTTTGCAGATCGCTCACCACCGGCAGGCGCTCCAGATGGTGCGTTGCCATGCGCGCTGCGGCGATGCGGCAGGTTTCGTGAGGAAGCGCCACGAGCTGGGCCAGCGAGTCAGGCTCCGGCTCAAACAGGGCGGCTACCGGACGCGTGCCGCTGGACAGCGGCGGAAAGCTGCTGCGCTCTATCATGCCTGTCAGACGCCCCTCGGCATCCACCACCGGATAGCAGCGATGGATTTGCCGTGTGCCAAAATAACCGTCCAGCGCTGCAGTGACCGACAAGCCGGCCGGTATGGTCTCCACATCCTTTGTCATGACCTCGTCTACATGTTGGCGCTCCATGGGATCGACGCCGTATTCGCGATAGATGTGATATCCGCGCCGGGCGATTTTCTCGGTCATGATCGAGCGTCGCATCGTCAGCACGGTAAAACCGTAAGAAATCCCGGTTGTCAGCAGCAGCGGCAGCAAGGCATCCGCATCGCGCGTCAGGCCAAAAGCGAAGACGGCCGAGGTCAGCGGCGCACCGAGCACCCCTGCCAGCACGGCGGCCATGCAGATCAGCGGCAACAGCTGCGCATCCGCGCCGGGCAGCCAGGGCGCCAGCAGCACGCCCAGGCCGGCGCCGATAATCAGCAACGGCGCCAATACCCCGCCGGACGTGCCCGAACCCAGCGCAATCACCCAGATGACAGCCTTTACCAACAATAGACCGAGCACGACCTGCAGGGCCAGATGATTGGCCAGCAGATCCCCAATGACGTCATATCCGACCCCCAGCGCCCGCGGCTCGATGTAGCCGCCTATGCCAACTGCGACACCGCCGATGGCAGGCCACCATGCCCAATGCAGCGGCAGCTTGCCGAACAGGTCTTCTACCCGGTACAGCGCGGTGGACATCAGCGCCGACAACGCACCGCCCAGAACACCCGCCACCACGCACGACAGCAAGGCCGCGACGCCGACCTGCGCCGTATGCAGCGGAAACAAGGGGCCAGACTCC
>JAYSKH010000386.1:0-7248 GCA_043726505.1 Undibacterium sp.
CATGGCGAACTGGCAGTCGGCGCCTATTCGGTGCTGGTGTTCCTGACCCAGCGGTTGCTGTGGCCACTGACTGGCCTGGCCGAAGTGGCGGATATGTACCAGCGTTCCATGTCGGCGATAGACCGGGCAATGGGCCTGCTGAATACCAAGATTAATATCCCTTATGAAGGCCGCCATCTGGCGCCCGGCAGTGTCAGCGGTGAACTCAGCTTCGAGCATGTAAGCTTTGGCTACGGTGACAGCCCTACGCTGCACGATATCCAGCTCAATATCCCGGCCGGCAAGACCGTGGCCTTTGTCGGCTCCACGGGCTCGGGAAAATCAACACTGGTCAAACTGCTGCTGCGCTTTTACTCCGCACAATCCGGCCGTATCCTGATCGACGGGCAGGCCATTGACGAATTGAACCTGCAGGATCTGCGGCGCGCGATAGGTTATGTTGCGCAGGACAGTTTTTTGACCGATGGCACCATCGCGGAAAATATTGCTTATGGCATCAGCGATGCCAACGAAGAAGCGATTGCTGCCGCGGCGCAGGCAGCCGAAGCAACTGAATTTATCCAGAAACTGCCGCTGGGATTTGCCACCCGCATCGGCGAGCGAGGCCAGAAGCTGTCCGGCGGCCAGCGCCAGAGACTGGCCCTGGCACGCGCGATACTAAAAGACCCGGCCATCCTTATTTTGGATGAAGCAACCAGCGCAGTCGATAATGAAACCGAGGCGGCAATACAGCGCAGTCTGGATGTTGTCAGCCGCGACCGCACCACCATTGTCATCGCGCATCGCCTGTCCACGGTGAGACAGGCAGATGCCATCCACCTGATGGAAGCCGGCAAGATCATCGAAAGCGGTACCCATGATGAATTGCTGGCGCTGAACGGCGGCTATGCGGCGCTGTGGCGCCTGCAAACTGGCGAAAGATCACACCTGCCGGTTTAGGCTGGCCGGACCGAGGTCGGGAAGATGTTCGTACACTTGCTGCACGGTGGTGTAGCGGGTCAATACGGAAGTGATCTCCGGCAAAGGCTCTGCCCAGCGACCCGGCAGATCCTGCTCTTCGCTGGAAACAATGGCAAACGCCAGTTTTTCCAGCGGCGGGCAAAACTGCGCATCAACACCCGGCTTGTTGCCACGCGCATCCATCCGGTACCAGCCATGCTGCTCCAGATACACGGCGTTCAGGCCGTGCAGACAATAGGGTGGGCCTTCCGTACCAACCGTCAGGCGCTGGTAGCACAAGGCGGCAGGTATTCCGTTGGCGCGCAGCAGCGCCGCCAGCAGATGGCTCTTTGCATAGCAATACCCGGTGCCGTATTGCAGCACGTCGGATGCGCGGCAGGTTACCGGGTTCATCTGGTAATCGGAACTATGCTTGATCTCGTCGCGTACAAAATGGAAGCAACGCTCGACTAAATCCAGTTTTGAAGAAGCCACCGATGCGAGTTCTGCAGCCTTACGGCTGACAGCGGGATGTTGCCAGTCTATGTAGGTACTGGCGGCGAGATATTCCTGCATAGTCGTAAAGATTGCGCGGCGGCTGATTGGATGGGGAATGTGATTTTTGCACACTCCCCATCAAATTGAAACCCTCAGTGATAGACACGGCCAGGCAGCACTCGACTTATCTATCTGGCTCCCTAGCTACCTATTGATTTGGCCAGCGCCAGCCCACTCAGAAAAGCATTCTCCACCCTGCCGCTGCCTTCCAGGCCAACAGCGAACCAGTCGCCGCATAAGCCTATGCGCTGCTTGCCATTCCACATGCAGTCCTCATCCAGCGGCTGCACCGCCTGTGAATAGCGCCAGCGGTGCACCACCGCGTGGATGGGCTGAATAGGCGAGCCCGTCGCCTCCTGGAACGCTTTGCTGAGCTTTTCCTTGACCCGTTCCGGGTCGTCTTCCAAATGCTCCAGGCTCCAGGCAGCAGTGGCGTGGCAGACCCAGCGCTCGCCGGCCCGGTGTGAGGGTTTGGCGGTATCGCGCGCGATCCAGCCCAAGCGGGAGTGGTTGACCCAGGCTCCGTCGTATTCCAGTTCCAGCGTGGACTGGAACCCCAGCATCAGCGTCCAGCACGGCGCCAGCCTGGCCTTCTGCGCCTGCTTCGCAAACGCGGGGGCCAGTTGCAGCAAGGGGATGGCCTGGTCGGCTGGCAGCGCCAGCACCACTGCATCAAAAGGACCCGCGGTCGCGTTCACGGGCACGCTCTCTGCCTTGACTGACAGCAGCCATTGCTTGCCCATTATCTCCATACCCATTACCTGCTGCTCCAGCCGCACATCCAGTCCATGCGCCAGGTGCTTGCCCAGCGAGCTCATGCCGGGTACAGGAACGAAACGTTTGCTGCCATTGCCGGCAGCCTTGCTGATACCGCCGTCCAGGCTGGCCAGCTTGCCCTCCCACGGCGCTATCCAGCCGACCTTACGCCAGTCGGCACTCTCTTTTTTGAAACGCTCGCTGGTCGCGGTGAAATATTGCGCGCCATGGTCAAAGCCGCCCAGTTCAGTCTGGCGCGTGCTCATGCGCCCGCTGACGCCGTGACTTTTTTCATACACGGTGACGTGGTGACCTTGCGCCTGCAACTGGCGCGCGCAAGTCAGGCCGGAGATACCTGCCCCTACAATGGCTATATGCATAATGATTTATCCTGGATGGGGTTGAAACAAAAAACCGCTCGGGCACTTGCGCGCCTCGAGCGGTTTTGTCGGAATCTGTCTGGCATCAGTGAACTGAGCGAGCCAGGTTATTCTTCATTCTCTTCCACCGGCCAATCCCGGATATAGGCTTTCAGCATCTTGTTTTCAAAGCTCTGCGCTTCGAGCACGGCACGCGCTACGTCGTAAAACGAAATCACGCCCAGCAATGTGCGCGCATTCATTACCGGCAGGTAGCGGGAATGTTTTTGCAGCATCATGCGGCGCACTTCGTTGACTTCGGTATCGGGCGTTACTGTCAGCGGCGCATCGTCCATGTGCTTGCGCACAGAGCCGCTGCCGAGCGATCCATTATTCTGGTGGATCGCCTTGATGACTTCGCGAAAGGTCAGCATGCCGACCAGATCGCCGTATTCCATCACTACCAGGGAGCCGATATCCTTTTCTTCCATTGCGTTGACGGCATCCACAATCGGGGTGTCCGGCGTTACGGTGAACAGGATGTTGCCCTTAACCTGGAGAATTTCAGAGACTTTCATGTTTCCTCCTCGCGTCGTCATTATTATAGGTATTCATTGCAATGTATCCCAAGCACCTGAAAAAATCTAGCGCTGCTTCCAGCGTGTGTTGGGTCCACACGCCTAGCGTATGCCTATGTGGCAGGCAATGCAACAATATTACACGTGTTTTGCAAACTTTTCCTGGCAGCCCGTGCAGGCAGCGTCGTCAAATATGCACAGATAAATGGTAGCATTGGCGCACTGCAATTAGGAGAATAACATCATCATGAGCGGTCCACATTATCCAGGCTTTGACACCCTGTCGCTGCACGCCGGTGCAGCCCCCGACCCGGCCACCGGCGCACGCGCCACGCCTATTCACTTCACGTCCTCCTTCGTATTCAAGGATTCCGACCACGCGGCATCGCTGTTCAATATGGAGCGCTCGGGCCACGTGTATTCGCGTATCTCCAACCCCACCAATGCTGTGCTGGAAGAGCGTATCGCCGCGCTGGAAGGCGGCGTTGCCGGTATTGCTGTCGCCAGCGGCCAGGCGGCCATGCACCTGGGGCTAGCCACGATAGCGGGCGCGGGATCCCACGTTGTGGCGTCGCGCGCGCTGTATGGCGGCTCGCAAAACCTGCTGGCGTACACGATGAAACGTTTCGGCATAGAAACTACTTTTGTCGATCCGCGTGATCTGGATGCATGGCGCCAGGCGATACGGCCCACCACCAAGGTGCTGTTTGGAGAAACCCTGGGCAATCCGGGGCTGGATGTGATGAATATTCCAGAAGTTGCTGCGATCGCACATGAGCATTATCTGCCGCTGATGCTGGACTCTACATTTACAACACCTTATCTGCTGCGGCCTTTTGAGCATGGCGCAGATCTGGTGTTCCATTCCGCCACCAAGTTCCTGTGCGGGCACGGCACCGCCATTGGCGGTCTGCTGGTGGATGGCGGCACTTTTGACTGGCAGCAAGCCTATGACAAAACCGGCCGCTTTGCCGAATTGTGCGAACCGTATGACGGTTTCCACGGCATGGTGTTTTCTGAAGAATCGACGGTAGCGCCTTTTTCGCTGCGAGCGCGCCGCGAAGGCCTGCGCGATTTTGGCGCGGTCATGAGCCCGCACAATGCCTTCGCTGTGCTGCAGGGCATAGAAACCCTGGGCCTGCGCATGGACAGGCATGTGCAGAATACGCGCAAGGTGGTGGAATTTCTCGTCGCGCATTCGGCAGTGGAATCGGTGTCCTACCCGGAACTGGAATCCCATCCCGATTATGAACTGGCCAAGACCTTGCTGCCCAAGGGCTGCGGCGCGGTATTTTCCTTCGGTATCAAGGGCAACCGCGCGGCGGGACAGCGCTTTGTGGAATCACTGAATATCTTTTCGCATCTGGCCAATGTTGGCGATGCGAAATCGCTCGTCATCCACCCTGCTTCGACCACCCATTTCCGCGTGCCTGCGGAACAACTGGCCGCGTCGGGCATTACCGAGGGCACAATGCGGCTTTCAGTGGGCCTGGAAGATATAGACGATCTGCTGGAAGATCTGGCGCGCGGGCTCAAGGCCGCACAGAAAGGAGCCTGACATGCTATTGAACGTACAAGGGCATGAAGCCTATTGCTATACCGGCGGCAAAGACTTTAATCCACAGCAGCCGACGGTCGTCTTCATTCATGGAGCGCAGAACGACCATTCGGTATGGATACTACAGACCCGCTATTTTGCGCACCACGGCTTTAATGTACTCGCAGTGGACTTGCCTGGCCATGGCCGCAGCAAGGGCGAGGCACTGGGCAGCGTGGAACAGATGTCCGCATGGCTGCTCGCGCTGCTGGATGCTGCCGGTGTGCAGCAGGCCAGCCTGATAGGACACAGCATGGGCTCGCTGATTGCGCTGGAAACCTGTGGAGCGGCAAAGGAACGCATCATCAAGCTGGCGATGGTCGGTACGGCTTATCCGATGAAAGTGTCGGATACGCTGCTGAATGCCGCCAGGGATGAAGAACAGACGGCGATAGACATGGTCAACATCTGGTCGCATACGACCATTTCTCATAAGCCGTCCGCCCCCGGCCCAGGTTTTTACGTGATGGGCGGCAGCCGGCGGCTGATGCAGCGCATCTCGGCAATCAATCCGGCCAAGGTGTTTTATACAGATTTTTCCGCCTGCAATGCCTATGCAAACGGCGAGCAGGCGGCACAGACTGTCAGTTGCCCGGTGCTGTTCGTGCTGGGTAAAAAGGACATGATGACGCCGCCCAAGGCAACCACTACGCTGACTAAGGCGATGCCGCATGCAACGGTCACCATGATAGAAAATTGCGGGCATTCGCTGATGGCCGAGCAGCCGGACGCCGTGCTGTCTGCGCTATACGGTTTCATGAGGGCATAGATTTGGCGATGACGATGCAAAGCTGGCTGTTGTTTACAGCCACGGAGGCAGCACTATCGCTGTCTCCCGGACCGGCGGTCATGATGGTGGTGGCCTATGGCATTGCCCGCGGCTGGCGCACGTCGCTGTTTGTCACTCTGGGGATATTAAGCGGCAATGCCATTTATTTTGCAGTATCGGCAACCGGCATAGGATCGCTGATCCTGGCCTCGCCGACATTGTTCATGGCGATCAAATGGCTGGGCGCTGCTTATCTGGTATATCTTGGCCTGTCTGCCATTTTTGGCAGACCGTCACCGATGACGATCTCGCGGCTGGAAGGCAAACCGCAAAGCGCAAGACGGATTTATGCCAGCGCGCTGATGCTGCAGCTGACCAACCCGAAAACGCTGCTGATGTTTGTCGCGATCTTGCCGCAGTTCATAGATCCACATCAGCCCGTAGGCTTGCAGATGATCATACTGGCGGCGTGTTCGATGATTCCGGAATTTTTTATTCTGCTCGGATATGGCATGTTGGCCAGCAAGGCCAGCCATTGGGCGACGCAGCCCAGATATAGCGTGATTACAGAGAGAATTGCCGGTACACTGGTATTGGCTGCAGGCATAATGGTTGCAGCCGTGTAAGCACATTGCCCCACTACATCTGCATTGCCAGCATCATAAGAAGGAGACAGCCATGACAAAAAAATATACGAGCTTTGCTGAGTTCTACCCCTTCTACCTCAGCGAGCATTCAAACCGCACTTGCCGCCAGTTGCACTTCGTCGGTTCCAGCCTGGTGCTGAGCACCGTGGTACTGGCGCTCGTTACCGGCAATGCCATGTGGCTGCTGGCCGCGCCGCTATGCGGCTACGGCTTTGCATGGGTAGGTCACTTCATGTTTGAAAAGAACAAGCCGGCTTCCTTCAAGCAGCCGCTGTATTCGTTCATGGGAGACTGGGTCATGTACTGGCAACTGCTGACGGGAAAAATTTCCTTCCAGCCGGCATAACTTTGTTGCGGCAGCGTCGATAGCTGCCGCCGCTTCCTTTTTACGCGACCGTCAGTTTCACCGTTGTATCGTGGGTGGACTGTGCCAGCTTCAGCGGCTCAGGCAAATTGCGGTTCAGGCTGGCCAGGTAATCCGCACGTACGCGCCTAAGCACATAATCCCTGTAGTTATTTTTTTCTAGCGTCTGCCACGCCAGCTGCCGTGCCAGTGCCGATTCTTCACGGGCGCGCTGTAGGCCGCACGCGGAAATATCGGCCTGCGCCCCGCTCATCATTTCGTAACCGTACAGGCGCATGAAATCCTGGGCGATGGTTTCTATCGTCTCTATTTCATCCGCGCTCAGCTGCTGCTTGAACTTGTCCTTGTTGGCTGCGACCGGTGGAAAGGCGTTTGACTCCCACAATGCCGACATGCGCGAGATTTGCTGCGCCTCCTGCGAGCGTCCAACGTCCAGCATTTCAGGCAGGAAGTTGATGGCGAAGAACTGGCATATGCTTTTCAGCACGGCTTCCTGATTGCTCAGAAAATCTTCATAACGGATCGTCAGCACCCGGTCTGGAAAACGTTCTATCAGCGATCTGGCCGCCTTGTGCGCCTCCAGCCAGGACATCGCATTCAGGCCGGAATCATAGTCATGGATAATGGCGCGGTTCATTGACGCTACCTGTGCTCTGGGGTCACGCACAACATTCAGGAACA
>JAYSKH010000387.1:0-10018 GCA_043726505.1 Undibacterium sp.
CATGTATAGAGCAGGCTATGGTCGCCGACTTGCTCTCGCTTCAGGTTCGCATGCACGAGTGGGAATGAGGTTTCCAGGTAGGCGTGCAGCTTGTCGAACTCTTCGGCATTCTGCGCTGGGTCTTCTGCGCTGGAGATGGTTTTGAAGCGCAGCGATGCAGCCAGCCTGGCCGCCGCGGCATTTTCATCCAGGCTGACAGGTGGTACTGGCGCCACGTCCAGCTGTCTGGACTGGAAGCGCAAGGTGTTGATGGCAACGGCGATAATCAGCAGCACCAGTAGTGCGAGGATCGCCTGTATCAGACGTAACAGCAGTCGTTTCATGATGTCTCTTTATCTTTTTAATTGAAAAACGTTTCCCCTGATCATTTCACAAAATACAAAAAATATCCAATAGCGCCATGTAGCAAAGAGTCTCTGCCGCGATGTTACTGCGAGGCCCGTGCAGGGCAGGCATCTGCATGCCAGCGTTTGCTCTTTAGCCAACGCCAAGTAGTTTTCCTGTGCATTTGCTGTTATTGTGACAATGCCGCTGCCATTTTAATGCCCCCAACGGCACCATTCCACCTCGAAGAGGAGTGTCCATGAAGCGAACCGGGATGCAGACCAGCCGCGTGGCAATCGCCCTTGGCGCGTTTCTGGTTATCATCATCGCGGCTATCGCCATTGCGGCCATTGTGTTGTTGCGCAAACAGGAAATTGACGACTGGAGCAAGCAATCTGCTGCGTTCAGCCGCATGCTGGCGGAGACAACCGCGCAGCAGATGAGCACGGCTTTCCTGGCGCTGGACAGCATCGTCGAGCGCATCCAGGATTCTTCCATCTCGGACGCTGCCTATCTGAAAACGGCGCTGAAGACTCCCGAGTTTTACCAGCTGCTGCGCGAGAAGGTCGCGATCTCGCCGCAGATCGATGTGATCGGTGTTGTCGATGACGAGGGCAATATCATCAATTATTCGCGCGAGTATCCTGCGCCGAAGCGCAGCGTGGCCGACCGGGATTACTTCACCGAACAGAAAAACAGTTACAGCCTGGGCACCTATGTCAGCCGGCCGCTGCATAACCGCTCCAACGGGGCGTGGACTTTTTACATCACCCGCCGCCTGACGGGCAGCGACGGCGAATTCATCGGTATTGTGCAGCTGGGCGTGTCGCCCGCTTTTTATAGCGCTTTTTATGAGCGCGTGAGCCTGCGTGGGCAGGCGGCCATCAGCTTGATACGCAATGATTTCACCTTGCTGGCAAGGTGGCCGGCGCAGGATGCGCTGATGGGCATACGCGATACCGGCAGCGCCGCGTATCAGGTGGCGCAAGTTCAGCAGAAAAAAAGCGACGTCATCATCCGTGATAGCGCGGCCGAAAGTGGAAGCAAAGCGGTGCAGGTGATGGAGGCCGTGCAAGTGGTGGACAAGTATCCGCTGATCGTCAGCTTTTCCATCGACGATGAACTTTACCTGTCGGACTGGCGGCGGACCAGCCTGCTGATTGCGATGGTGGCGTCCGGCACCATCATTGCCGTCATTGTGGCTTTCGGCATGCTGGCCAGCATGTTCAAGCGGCGTGAAGAAGACCTCAAGATCACCACGGCTTTGAAGCAGCAGGCCGAAGACATCAACAAGAGCCAGAATGCACTGCTGCAATATCTGACCGAACAGCAGCGCGCGCTGAAGGACAGTTCCGACAGGATGGAGGCGATTTTTCAGAATGCCGCCGACGGCATCATCATGATCGACGAAGAAGGCAATATCGAAGCCTTCAACCGGGCGGCGCAAGTGATCTATGGCTACAAGGATGCCGAAGTGGTCGGCCACCATAGCAGAATGTTTTCACCGCCCGGCAAATACGACTTGCTGGAACTGGCGATGAGCCGCAACGAGTTTGTGCATACCGGCCAGATTCATCTGGAAGATGAACCCGTGCGCAACGGCGGTGAGCTGTTTCCGGCCGAGTTGTCGATCAGCGAATACTACCTGTCTGGCAAACGCAAGCTCATCGTCATCGTTCGTGACATCACTGAGCGCCGCAAGATGGAAAGGATCAAGAGCGAATTCATTTCTACCGTCAGCCATGAACTGCGCACACCGCTGACGGCAATACGCGGCTCGCTCGGTCTGGTGCTGGGCGGCGCGGCCGGCTATCTGTCGGACAAGGCCAAGCCGCTGATCAGCATCGCCTACAAGAACAGCGAAAGCCTGACGCGGCTGATTAACGATTTGCTGGATATCCAGAAAATAGAAGCCGGCAAAATGGATTTCAAATATGAGCTGCTGCCTCTGCAGCCACTGCTGGAATCATCAGTAAGCGATAACCAGTCATTCGCGCAAAACCTGGGCGTGCGTATTGTGTTGCTGGATGAAGACGTGGCAGACGCCATTATCCGTGTCGATGCAGGACGGTTCCAGCAGGTCATGGCCAACCTGCTGTCCAATGCCTGCAAATATTCGCCGCATGGCAGCGAGGTGACGGTGCTGGCATCGCGCAGGGAAAGTGCGCGGATCAGGGTGGAAGTCATTGACCGGGGCGAGGGTATTCCAGAAAAATTCCGGCACCGCATCTTCCAGAAATTTTCACAGGCAGATTCTTCCGATACCCGCGCCAAGGGCGGCACTGGGCTGGGGCTGTCGATCACACAAGCCATCGTCAACCAGATGCAGGGAGAAATCGGATATTACTCGCAGGCCATCGGGGCCGGCCAGGAAACGCATTTCTTCGTTGAGTTTCCTTGCTGGCCCGCTGCCAGCGAGTTGCCCGAACAGGCGAGTGTAGAACTGGATCAGTCCTGAGAAATCAGGCGTTGTCTCCGTCGTCGAAATTTCCTAAGTCATCATTGCTGCCGGCATCGTCAGTAAAATAATTACTGATCAATCCGTCGCTTCCTGAGCCTGCCGCCGCTGCCGCGTGGTTGGCCGATTCAATGCCAGATCCACCAGTATCCAGCGCCTGCGTGCCGCCAGAAGTATGGTGCCCCATAAGGCTGCCTATACCTTGGAACAGGAAAGCGCCCGCCGCGACTCCCGCTGCGGTAGCCGCCACCGTGCCCAGCATGCTGCCAGTATTGCCGCCAAAGAATCCGGCTTGCGGAGGGACCGCTATCTGCGCAGGTGCCGCATAGCCATATGCAGGCGGCGGGTTATTGACGTTGGTGACAGGCGCGGCAGCAATGGGGCGGCTCATGGCGCTATTGCCCCAAGCGGTGGAGGCATCCAGAAAACCACTGCGCTCGGGTTTTGCCGCTGCCGCCCGCAACTCAGCCACCTCCGTTTGCAGCAGGGCAATCTGGTTTTGCGCATTGGCCACTGCCTGGTCCAGTAGCAAGGCCCGCTGCACTAGCAGGTACGCAGCATCCGGCTGGCGCGACACCGCCTGTGCGATCATTGCCTGCGCATCGGCATCCTTGCTGACGCCCTTTACTTCTATCAACTGATCCAGGAATTGTTGCAAAACCTGGGTTTCCTGTGGCGACATAGCGTGCTCCGTCTGTAAAGGTGTTTGCCTTAGATTGTTATCAAGCTGCCCTTTTCAAGCTGCCGGCATCGTAAATACAATGCTGCGATAACCTTCCCCTTATTAACACAGTCGCTGGAGGCAAGCATGCCGGATCCTTACCATTTGCAACGTTTTGTCGAGGCGCAGCAGGCGGTCTATGAGCAGGTATTGCAGGAATTGCGCGACGGTCACAAGCGCAGCCACTGGATGTGGTTCATCTTCCCGCAGATACAGGGACTGGGCCGAACCGAGACCGCGCGGTACTACGCCATATCCTCACTGGCGGAGGCACAAGCCTTTCTGAGCCATCCCGTGCTGGGCCCAAGGCTGATCGAATGCACGCAACTGCTGACCGCAGTGGAAGGCCGGTCGATTCACCGCATACTGGGCAGCCCCGATGATATGAAATTCCGTTCCTGTCTCACGTTGTTTGCGGCGGCGGCAACAGAGAATAAAGTGTTTCTTGATGCGTTGGATAAATATTATGGCGGCGAGCCGGATTCTTCGACTTACAGAGCACTGGGAATTACGGCTCCAGGCCGCTTTTGATTTAGATATTTTAAATATTTGACAACAAGAATGTCGTCACCTACATTGAATTCCAGACAAGACTGTCTATCCCGACCGAGGGCGCTTAAACGCCCGTTGCCGTTCAATTTAATTAGGGGAATATCGTGCCTGCATGGAAAGGAATCGTAGGAAAAAGCTGTACTCCTGATGAATTTGACGCATATTGCCAGACCTTGCATTGGACAGCGTGGCGTCCGTCTTTCATCGTTCTGCATAATACCGGCAGTCCCTCACTCGCACAAAGACCCGCAGGGCTAAGCAAGGAGCACATTCTTAATCTGGAATCCTACTATCGGGACGATCAGAAATGGAGTGCAGGACCGCACCTGTTTATTGACGATAAACAGATATGGCTGTTTACCCCTCTCACCGTATCGGGCGTGCATTCCCCGTCTTTTAATACTGTTGCAATTGGCATAGAAATGCTTGGCGACTACGATACCGAAAAATTCGATTCCGGACGCGGTCTAGCGGTAAGAAAAAATACGGTATCGGCTATCGCATCGTTGTCTGCGGTGCTAGGGTTAGATAGCAGTACGATGAAATTGCACAAGGAAGACCCAAAGACAACGCACGCATGCCCGGGCAAGAATGTCCGCAAACTAGAGATCATTCAAGAAGTGCAGGATATGATCGAGCACAGACATAGCGGGGCGCATCTGGCTCACCCCTGAAGCGATACCACTGAAGATTTTCTTAGCGTAGCGTGTCTATCGCAGCCATCCGAAAAGCTAATGCTCCCGCAAAGCCCGCCGGTACTGGATGGCCTCGGCCACATGCGAAGAATTGATATTCGGCGCCGCTGCCAGATCGGCAATCGTGCGGGCCACTTTCAGCACACGGTGATAGGCACGGGCCGACCAGTTCAGCTTGGTCATCGCATTGCGCAGCAGCTGTTCTGCCGCTGCGTCCGGCTGGCAGTGGCTGTCTATCTCGGTGGTGGACAACTGGTTGTTTGCTTTGCCCTGGCGTGCAATTTGCCGCTCAAATGCATTTTCCACGCGGGCATTGATCACGATGCTGGTTTCGCCATCGGCCTGTTTCAGCAAGTCCTGGTGCGGCAATGCGCCGACCTGGATTTGCATGTCGATACGGTCCAGCAGCGGGCCAGAAATCTTGTTCTGATAGCGTGCAATCGCATCCGGTGAGCAGCGGCATTTTCCGTTGGCGTGACCTAGGTATCCGCAGGGACAGGGGTTCATCGCGGCGATCAGCTGGAACCTGGCGGGGAAATCCGCTTGCCTCGCGGCGCGCGAAATCGTAATATGTCCTGACTCCAGCGGTTCGCGTAAAACTTCTAAAACCTGTCTCGAAAATTCAGGAAGTTCATCGAGGAAGAGCACCCCGCGATGCGCCAGAGAGATCTCGCCGGGACGTGGTGTACCCCCGCCGCCAACAAGCGCAACTCCGGATGCTGTGTGGTGCGGAGCGCGATATGGACGGCTCTTCCATTTGCTGACAGAGAAGCCGCTGGTCAGTGATTGCACTGCCGCTGATTCCAGCGCTTCCTGGTCCGTCATCGTCGGCAAGATTCCGGGAAAACGCGCTGCCAGCATCGATTTTCCAGTCCCTGGCGGCCCCACCATCAGCACGCTATGTCCTCCAGCCGCCGCCACTTCCAGCGCGCGCTTGGCTTGCATCTGCCCCTTCACTTCAACAAAATCCGGATAAGGCGGGCGGCTAGGCAAGGCCTTTACCGTATGCCTTGCAAGTTTGGTGTCTGCATCGACACCGGCAAAATGCGCGCAGACCTGTAGCAGTGAGTCGGCGGGATAAATCGTCGCTTCCGCCACCAACGCCGCTTCGTCGGCATTGGCGCGCGGCAGGATGAACGCCGGCGGTGCGGCAGAAGCTGCTTTCGCGCTTTTGCAGATCGCAAAAGTCATCGCCAGCGCGCCGCGTATCGGGCGCAGTTCGCCAGATAGCGACAGCTCGCCGGCAAATTCATACTGGTCCAATGTGTCGCCGGGGATTTGTCCCGATGCGGCGAGGATGCCGAGCGCGATAGGCAGATCAAAGCGACCAGACTCTTTTGGAAGATCAGCCGGCGCCAAATTGACCGTGATGCGTTTGGCCGGGAACTCGAAGCGTGCATTTTGCAAAGCCGCCCTGACCCTGTCCTTGGATTCTTTGACTTCAGTCTCTGGAAGTCCAACGATCGTAAAACTTGGCAAGCCGTTCGCCAAATGCACTTCTACAGTGACTTCCGGTGCTTGCATGCCGGACAGCGCGCGGCTTTTCAGGACGGCTAGGCTCATCTGATTTTCACTGTAAATTTATTCATGAAATAAAGATAACAGATTTTTGATATATAAGTCAAAAGAGAACTTTTGTTGCAATCTTGATAGTTCTCTGATGGGTTTTGAAAAATTGGGTTTGATCATCAGCATCAAAATACGTTTTAGCTATCGTAACGATGTTAATAATCAATTTCATTAATACGACGCACCTCTTTAATATCTGTCCACACAGAAACATTCTGGATGAAAAAGAGGTATGTCATGCAAGCGAAATCAAAAGAAATCAGTATTGCGGCCCGTCTGGGCATAGGTTACGCCAGCATTCTGGCAATGATGCTGGTGCTGACGGTGCTCAGCATCATGAAGGTGAACTCCATAGAAGGCAGCCTGAGTAGGATCAGCGATGTCAATAACGTCAAACAGCGTTATGCGATCAATTTCCGCGGCAGTGTGCATGACAGGGCGATTGCATTGCGCGACGTGACGCTGGTGTCCGATGCAGAGGTGGACGGTGTTATCAGCGGCATCGCGCAGCTGCAGCAGGATTACCAGAACTCGGCCAAGCCTCTGGATGGCATCTTTGCGGGGAAGGGCGCGCAGGTTCTCGAGGAGGAGCGTGCGGTACTGGCCCAGATCAAAGCCAATGAGGCGCGCACCGAACCTTTGATAAGCCACATTGCCGAACTGCGTAAATCCGGCAAAATTGACGAGGCGCGCTCAATGATGCTGCAGGATGCCAAGCCGGCGTTTGTCGACTGGCTTGCCAGCATCAACAAATTCATTAACCTGCAGGAGAGCAAAAGCGAGGCGGAGTCTGCTCAAGCCCGCCAGCTGGCGCATGGGTTCCAGGCATTGATGCTGGTGTTGTGTGTGACTGCTCTGGCAATAGGCGTGGTGGTTGCGACGTTGGTGACGCGCCATATCCGCCGGGCGCTGGGAGCAGAGCCGGCCGAAGTGAAGGCGCTGGCAGAGGCGGTGGATCGTGGCGAACTGTTCCATGAAGTTACTTTGCGTGATGGCGACCGCGACAGCATCATGGCCGTGCTGGTCAAAATGAGCAGCAATCTGAGGACAACCGTCGCCGAAGTGCTCGGCACTGCCAGTGAAGTGGCGGAAATCAGTTCTGAAATCTCGCAGGGCAATCTGCACCTTGCTGGCCGCACCGAAGCGCAAGCCGGCTCGCTGGAAGAAACTGCTTCCGCAATGGAGCAGCTGACATCGACTGTGAAACAGAATGCCGATAATGCCCGTGAAGCAAACCAGCTGGCGCAAAGCGCGTCCGACGTCGCGATCAAGGGCGGCGCTATCGTGGGTGAAGTAGTTCAAACGATGAACTCCATCAATGCGTCATCGCAAAAAATTGTGGAAATCATTAGCGTCATCGACGGCATTGCCTTTCAGACCAATATTCTGGCGCTGAATGCGGCCGTGGAAGCGGCACGGGCAGGGGAGCAGGGCCGTGGTTTTGCCGTAGTAGCGACGGAAGTACGTAACCTGGCACAGCGCAGTTCCGCAGCGGCGAAGGAAGTAAAGGCACTGATCGATGATTCCGTCGAGAAGATAGGCGCTGGTACGCAGCTGGTGGAACATGCAGGGGCGACGATGCTGGAAATCGTGTCCAGTGTGAAGCAGGTGACCGGCATGGTCGGCGACATCACCACGGCCAGTAATGAACAGCAAGTGGGCATAGAAGAAGTCAACCGCGCCATTGCGCTGATGGACGAGGTCACGCAGCAGAATGCGGCACTGGTTGAACAGGCGACCGGCGCAGTGCAGACCTTGCAGGACCAGGCGGGCTACCTGAACCACGCAGTGGCTGTGTTCAAGACTGAACGGCCGCAGCAGGCAGGCATGTCCAGGCCAAGGCCGGTGGCCGAGGCAGCACGCAAGGCCTTGCGCATCGCGGCAGCCTACGCTTGAGGTAAGCAACATGATAATGCAACATTCAGAAAAAGAACGGCTGGCGGCACTGCATGAGCTGGGTATCCTGGACAATAATACGTCCGACTATTTCGATTCACTGACACGGCTGGCAGCAGACCTGTTTGGTGTATCCGGCGCCTATATCTCGCTGATAGACAGCGACCGCCAGTGGCTGAAGTCCAGTGTCGGCTTTTGTTCCTGCGATGCTGCTGGCACTGGCAACACCACCGGTACTGCCAGGGAGTTGTCCTTCTGCACGCACACCATCAAAGAAGCGCAGGTCATGGTGATTGAGGATGCCGTTGCGGACCCGCGTTTTAGCGACAATCCCATGGTGACCGGTCCGGCAAAGCTGCGCTTTTATGCAGGCGCGCCGCTGATTACTGCCGATGGCTATGCGATCGGGGCCTTGTGCATTACCGATACGCAGCCCAGGCAGCTCAATGCTGAGCAGTGTGGCAAATTGGAAAACATGGCAACACTTGTGATGTCGCATATTGCCCTGCGGCGCGCGGTCGGCCATGTGGATGCCGTCAGCGGCATGCCCAATAAGCTGCAACTGGCGGAGGATTTGTTTGCGTTGGCGCAGACTGCTGCGGGCCAAAAAAGGGTGCTTGTCTATATAGATATGCCCGACGCTGCGACTGCCTTCGAGATCGCCGGCGTGCTAGGCGCTGAAGCGTATGACGGCCTGGTGCGCGGGGTGGCGCAAAAATTGAAGCGCCTGTTTGCCGGCAAGGCCAACATCTATCACATTACTGATGCCCGCTTTGCGCTGCTATCGCTGGATTCGGCCACGGACGCATTTACGGCCTTTGTCTACAGCCTTGAACAAGCGCTACAGGAAGCCCTGCACAATCTGGGCGTGCCGTTGAACTTGCCGAGCTTTGGCGGCATCGTGGTATTCGGCGTGGACGCCGGTTCAGCGACCGATGCGCGCAGGAAGGCTTTGTCCGCCGTTAACCAGGCACTGCTCGCGCAGCAGCGCTGGGCTGTGTACAGCGAGGCCGATGACAGCAGCCACCAGCGTTCTTTCAGGCTATTGAATGATTTACCCGCTGCCATCAACGAAGACATGTTGCAACTGGTCTACCAGCCCAAACACAACCTGCTGGATGGCTCCTGCCTGTCGGCTGAGGCGCTAATACGCTGGAACCATCCCGAGCTGGGCGCCATCTCTCCGGCGGAATTCATCCCGCTGGTGGAAAAGACCGCGCTGATACGCCCGCTGAGCGACTGGGTGATCCGTACTGCATTCCGGCAGCTGCGTGTATGGCATGCAGCGGGTTCCCGTATCAAGCTTGCCATCAATCTGTCGGCCCGCAATTTTGAAGAGCCCGACTTGTGCGGGCGTTTGCAGGCCGCCTGCGAAGAGTCCGGCGTTGCGCCGCATTTCATTGAAATTGAATGTACCGAAGGCATCTGGATGGAAAGTGCTGCCATGCTGCAGACACTGCATGACATACGGGCGCTGGGGATGGGGCTGGCGCTGGATGATTTTGGTACCGGCTACAGCAATTTCTCGTATCTGCAAAAAGTGCCAGCCACGGTCGTCAAGCTGGACCAGTCGTTGATCCGCAATGTGCATGAAAATCCGCGCGACCAGCGCATCGTGCGCTCGCTGATCGTGCTGGCCAGGGAACTGGGCTACCGCGTTGTTGCAGAAGGGGTTGAGACCAGCGAGGCGCTGGACATGATACGGCGGTGGGGATGTGACGAAGCACAGGGCTATCTGTTTGCCAAACCGCTGGCGCCGGATGCTTTTGCAAGCCATGTGCGTTCCGCTAAGGTGCGTGCAGG
>JAYSKH010000388.1:0-6885 GCA_043726505.1 Undibacterium sp.
TACTGGATCTGTATGGAGAGCTGCATTTTTCCATGATCAGCGAGGCGCTGGCGCATCCGAAAGCACGCGATGCGATGCTGGCACTGTTGCTGGGCATGGGAGATGCGCAAACCATGCCGGGCATGCCGGCCGGCTGCCTGACAGTCACCGGGGGCCTTGCCTGCAGCTCGGAGGCAGCCCCTGCGCTGGAAGAACTCAATACGCGCCGCCTGATGATGGAATCCACGATCAAGGCAAGGCTGGAGCAGGCAGAGGCTGAAGCGGATTTGCCCGCAGGGGAAAGCACGGACGCACTGGCCAAATTTATTACCGCGCTGATCCAGGGTATGGCGGTGCAGGCAAGCAGCGGCGCCAGCCGCGAAGAACTGCACCAGCTGGCGCGCATAGGGATGCGCTTCTGGCCTGCATAAGTTGTCTACCTGCCGCGCCTTGTTTTTGCTACTCTAAGGCAGTGTTGGCACCAGCATGCCGCGCTGTACCGCCGGGCGCTGGCCAATATCATTCATCCAGCGCTGTATGCCCGGCTTGTTTGCCAGGCTTTCTCCCAATATCGGCTTCAGGAAGGACGCCGCCGCTACCGTCCAGGTATAGGTTGCGATGTCGGCAATCGTGTACTGGCTGCCGGCTAGGTAAGGGCTCGCGGCGAGCCGGGTTTCCATCACATTCAGCAGGCGCTCGCATTCATCGGTAAAACGCTGGATCGCCAGCGGCGCTTTCTCAGTGCTGCGTACACCGAAAAACCCCAGCTGCCCCAGCATCGGGCCGTAACCACCGATCTGCCAGTGCAGCCATTCCAGTGCGCTATACCGTTCCGGACCGGAAGCTGCGAGGAAACGGCCGCTTTTTTCCGCCAGATAAGTCAGAATTGCGCCGCTTTCAAAAATTGCCAGCGGCCCGCCTTCAGCATCGTGGTCAACGATGGCGGGAATTTTATTGTTGGGCGAGATGCTCAGGAATTCAGCAGAAAATTGCTGGTTCTTGCCGATATTGACGGGGTTGACCTCGTACGGCAAACCGAGTTCTTCCAGCATGATGGAAATCTTGCGGCCATTTGGTGTGGTCCATGTGTGCAGTGTAATCATCTTGTTTTCCGCGCTGAAGGGGCGGCAGGAATGCCGCAAGCTGCCACGCTTGCTTCAGTGCCAGGCGGGCAGATTCATTATAGCGGCGTTTGCACTTGTATTTGCGCTAGAACTAGGTAGCGGAGGCCAGCGCCGCCAGAGCCGCATCGGCAGCCGCCAGCATCTCTTTTGCTAGTTCCTTGTCGTCGCTGGAACGGGCCAGCACGATGGCTCCAGTCAGCAACGCCAGCGAAGCGAGGCCGCGTTCACGGCGCTTCTTTTTGCTGAAGCTGTCGGGCATGATGGAAATCAATGTATCGCCCAGCCGGCGCATGCCGGCGGTGAAAGCATGGCGTAGCGGACTGTCTTGCGTTTGCCGCATCGCATCTGCTGCCAGTGTCGGCATGGCGCAGGCGTCGCTGAGCGTGCTGTGCTCCGGTTTGTGCAGGTAGTTGCCGACAATCTTGTTGAAGGCGGCATCTTTGGAGTTTGCGTGAAGGCTGATTTCTTTCCAGTTGTTTGCCGACCGTTCAAAACTGAGACTGCACGCTTCCGCCGCCAGCGCATCCTTGGAGGCGAAGTGGCCATAAAAACCGCCATGGGTAACGCCGGCCTCTGCCATCAGGTCGGCCACGCCAATACCACCGATGCCATGCTCTTTGTAGAGCCTTGATGCTGTTTCAACAATGTGCTGGCGGTTCAGCGCCGCCTGTTCTCTCGATACCCGGGGCATGTGTTTCTCTTCAGGACAATACGCAACGCTGCGCAACACTCAAAATAATACATGACAACCGTCATTTATTCAAATAAAATGACGGTCATCATGTATTTTTGATGGCACTGCATCGCTGGCATCAATGCATGTTTACAGTGGGACCATGGATGGAAACACGCCATGCCGAAGTTTGTTATTCTCTACGCAAAGCAATGCTGAACGTCGCTCCTGCCCACCGGCGGGTTTTTTCCTACTGACTGTTTTTACACATGACTACAATCGCAAAATCCATTTCAGCAAGCACGGGGCATCGCTTTAACTATGCGTGGCTCGTGCTGGCGATTATTTTCGTCGTGCTGCTGGCTGCGGCCGGCATACGCGCCACCCCTGCAGTGATGATCGTGCCGCTAGAGCAGGAGTTCGGCTGGAACCGTTCCACTATCTCATTCGCTATTTCGGTGAACATCGCACTGTATGGGCTGATAGGGCCGTTTTCCGCCGCGGCAATGCAGCGTTTCGGCGTGCGCCCCATCGTGCTGGGCGGTCTGTGCCTGCTGTCTGCCGGCACTGCGCTGAGCACCTTCATGCACTTGCCCTGGCACATGGTGCTGACCTGGGGCCTGCTGGTTGGAGCAGGCAGCGGTGTGGCGGCAACAACACTGGCGGCAACCATCGTTAGCCGCTGGTTTGAAACACGGCGCGGCCTGGCAATGGGTTTGCTGACTGCCAGTTCGGCTACCGGGCAGATGGTGTTCCTGCCGCTGATGGCGTCCATGGTGGGCAATTACGGCTGGCGCTCGGTAGCTTTTCTGGTAGCCGGTGTGGCGGCGCTGACGATACCGCTGATTGCGATCTTCCTGCCGGAACGTCCGCGTGATCTCGGCCTGAAGATGTATGGACAGACAGTGGACACCGATGCAGCAACGCTGGCGGCGGAATCCAGCAAGAAAAACCCGTTCATGATCGCCATCAATGCCTTGACCAGCTCGCTGAAGATGCGCGATTTCTGGTTGCTGTTCATCAGCTTTTTTGTCTGCGGCATGAGCACCAACGGCTATATAGGCACGCAGTTCATTGCCATGTGCGGCGACTATGGCATTACCGCAGTGGGCGGCGCCAGCATCCTGGCAGCCATGGGCATGCTGGATCTGGTCGGCACCACAATGTCCGGTTGGCTGACGGACCGCTACAATCCGCGCGTGCTGCTGTTCTGGTATTACGGCCTGCGCGGCCTGGCACTGCTGTTCCTGCCACATGCTTTTGGGCTCGGTTATTACGGTTTGCCTATCTTCGCCATTTTCTACGGTCTGGACTGGATCGCCACCGTACCGCCTACCGTGCGCCTGGCCAATGATGTGTTCGGCCGGCTGGCAGCGCCCATCGTATTCGGCTGGATAGCAGCAGGGCATCAGCTGGGCGCCGCGTTTGCCAATTTCCTGTCTGGCACCTTGCGCTCCTCGCTGGGTACCTACACGGCATCATCGATGCTGATGGGTGCCGTTTGCGTAGCCTGTGCAGTCATGGTATTGCAGATCAAGGGCCAGCAGGGCAATAAGGGTTTGCCGGCGGCGGCATAAGCGGCAAAGCTGATATTCGGTACATCAATAAAAAAGGTCCGCCTCATTGTATGAGGTGGACCTTTTTCATTACCGGCAGGCTTACTGCCCGCTGATCAGTTTTGCTTAAGCAGCCAGCAGCGTGCCTATCGTCTGGCGCGAACCTTCGATGGCTTTTGCCGCTGCCTCTTCACCCATTGCCACGCCTTCGCTATGCACGAAAGTGATGTCAGTGATGCCGAGGAAACCCAGCACTGCGCGCAGATAGGTTTCCTGGAAATCCATCGCAGCCGCAGGGCCTTGGGAATATACGCCGCCGCGTGCGGTGAATACATAGACTTTCTTGCCTGTCAGCAGACCGACCGGGCCGGTGGCTGTGTACTGGAAAGTCACGCCGGCGCGGGCAACGTGGTCTACCCATGCTTTCAGCGTGGAGCTGATGCCGAAGTTGTACATAGGCGAGCCGATGACGATAACGTCGGCATCTTTCAGGTCAGCGACCAGCTTGTCGGACAAAGCAACTGTCTGCGCCTGTTCAGCCGAACGCTGTTCTGCTGGCGTGAAGAAGGCGCCCATCATCTGTTCTGTCAGATGCGGTACTGGAGTGGCTGCCAAATCCAGTGTCGTGACGGTAGCGCCTGCGTTGGCGGCTTGCCATTTGTTCAGGAATTCGGTCGACAGCTGGCGGGAGATGGAACCGTTGCTGCGTACGCTAGTGTTGATATGTAAAAGCTTGCTCATGATAGGCCTTTCAAAAATGGTGGCGATAGGCCGGGCAAAATGGTCCGGCAGCGGATGAAGGAGGGTGAGGCTTGCCGTTATGGCAGTTTGCCCTGTTTCAGCGTTGCAGCGATTCTAGGACCAATCCATTGTTCAGAAAAGTGGGATAATTTGGAACGAAACGTTCTAAATACTTGATAAGGTATCTTTATGGCGACAACAAAGACTCCCAGAGCCCCCACACTGGATCAGATCCAGGTTTTTCTGGCGGTAGTGGACGCAGGCAGCTTCGTAGGCGCTGCCAGGCAACTGAGCCGCGCCACGTCTGTCATCAGTTATGCCATTGCCAATCTGGAATCGCAGCTGGAGCTTGAGTTGTTCGACCGCCAGACCACGCGCAGGCCGCAATTGACCGATGCTGGCCGCGCCGTGCTGGCTGAACTACGCAAGGTATCAATAGGCGTGGATGACCTGCTGGCCAAGGCCCGCGGCCTGCTCACCGGACTGGAAGCGGAAGTGACACTGGTGACCGACGTCATGTTTCCCACGGCATGGCTGGTGGAGGTGCTGCAGGATTTTCAGGCCACCTTCCCGACGGTGGCGCTGCGACTGCACGTGGAAGCGCTGGGTGCGATCGCGCAGCATGTGCAGGACGGCAGCGCCGATATAGGTGTCAGCGGGCCTATCGAATTTACGGCAGCGCAAATGGAGCGCCACACCTTTGCCGGAACGCGGCTGGTGCCGGTGGCGGCGCCTTCGCATCCGCTGAGCCTGCATGAAGGAGAGCTGACGCAGGCGCTGGCGCGCAATTATGAACAATTGGTACTGACCGACCGTTCGCGTCTGACGGAAGGCCGCGACTTCGGCGTAGTGGCAGTGCGTACGCTGAGGATGACTGACCTGAACGCAAAGTATGCGTTACTGCTGGCAGGCATAGGCTGGGGGAGCATGCCGGAACACATGGTCAGGGAAGACATCGCGGCGGGCCGGCTGAAAGTGCTGCAATATAATGAATGGCAGCATGCGATCTACCGCTTCCAGACGCTGTGTCGCAGCGATGTGCCGCCCGGGCCGGCGGCACGCTGGATACTGAAAAGGCTGCAGGAGAAGGAGTGGGTAATATGAATGTGCTCGGGCGGCGCGTCGTTGCGTCATTGCCTCATTGCCTCATTGCCTCATTGCATCACTGCCTCATTCCGAACCGGCTCCTTTTTTTTGCCCGAATTTGCCGGGACTAACGCCGAACTGTTTACGGAAGGCTGTGGCAAACGCCGACACGCTGCGGTAGCCGCTGGCCAGCGCGGTGTCGGTCACGCTGGCGCCCGACGACAAGCGCGCCATGCCGTGTAGCAGGCGTGCCTTTTGCCGCCAGGCTTCCACCGTCAGGCCCGTCTCTCGCTGAAACAGCCGCTGCACCGTGCGCAGGCTACCGCCAAAATTTGCACACAAGTCGGCAATGTCGCGCTCGTCGTCAGGATGCTGCTGCCAATGCCGGGCCAGCTTCAGTGCACGTGGATCGCGGGGCAAGGGCAGCGACAAATCTTCTCTGCCTGCAGTCAGCAGCAGATCAATTAACATGCCTGCGACGCGTGCCTGTTGCGGCTGTTCCGGCGACAACATGCCGATGCCCAGAATATGCAGGATCAGCTCGCGTAGCAGCGGCGCCACTGCCAGCACCTCCGGTGCCGTGGGCAGCAAGGCGGCTAGCTCAGGGGCGAGATACAAGGTCCGCATCGATACGGGTGTGACCATCTCGATGTGATGCGGCACCAGCGCCGGCACCCAGATCGCCCGCGTTGGCGGCGTCAGCCAGGCGGTGCTGTCGGTTACTACGCGCATCACGCCCGCAGCGGCAAATACCAATTGCCCCCAAGGATGGCGGTGCCCATTGACGACAGTGCCGACGCGAAAGCTCAGCGCCAGTGAGCGCACATCGTAACCATCGCCATCCATGCTCAAGGAAATACGAAGTCCGGCGCGTATTGCATGGCGCCAACCAGGTTGCCTTCGGTATCCTCAAAATAAATCAGCTCGCCGACGCCTTCAATGCGGAAAGGCCGCATGACGATACGGCCGCCGCCAGCTTCCACTGCTGCCATGGTCGCGCGCAAATCAGTTACCCCCATGCTGGCTTCATAGCCCGCGATCCGCACACCGGGTGCCAGTTCCCGGCGCTCTTGCAAAGCTCCCAGCAAGCCTTTTCCTGCATTTTTGATCTGGTAAAACCCCGGCGGCCCCCACGCATCAAAGCGCCAGCCGAAGACGCTTTCGTAAAAGGTTTTGGCACGGCCGACATCGTCAGCATTGATAGCGAAATGGCGCAGCGTAGCAGACATGGTTTTCCTTCGTTAGTGGATAATGGGGTAACTGATGGGGTAACAGATTCCATCATAGATCAAGATAAAATGTCATGCTTTCGCATCAATGACAAAATCTTGCTGTTACATGCCAAATAACGTGAAATCCAATATCAGTGCGGTTGAATGTCGCTCGCCTGCGTAACAGCTAGCGGCGAGGTTGAGGCTGATATTAAAAATAGCCAGCTAATAACCAGCTATTAGGGCTGGATATTAGCTGGCTAGTATCTGGCTAGTATCTGGCTAGTATCTGGCTATTCAGCTGCGACGTGATGCTGAATCGCTTATTTCAAATGCTGTTTCAGTTCTTCGCCCGCTTGCAGCATCGCAGAACGTACAGCAGGCACATCGCTGACGACATTCAGCAAGCCGAAATCATGGATCATGCCGCCGTAGCGCACGCTCGTGACGTCGACGCCGGCCGCGTTGAGCTTGTGGCCGTAGGCTTCGCCCTCGTCGCGCAGCACGTCGAATTC
>JAYSKH010000389.1:0-13482 GCA_043726505.1 Undibacterium sp.
AGTACCTTGCTGCGATGTGGGGCTCAGACTATTTTCCGAAGTAGAATAGAACGAAGCCGCAACTCAGAATCCACCTATCCGCTATCCCCAACAAGGACACCACCCATGCCCTATCTCGCCAATTTCTTCGCAGGCGCTTTCCTGTGCAACTGCATCCCGCATCTGGCGGCGGGCTTGCAAGGTTTGCCCTTCCCTACCCCGTTTGCGACACCGCGCGGCGTCGGCAATTCCACGCCGTTTGTGAATGTGCTGTGGGGATTTCTCAACCTGATCGTCGGGCTGGCGTTGCTGGCGAACTTCCCGGTTGCGATGTCGTTCAGTGTCGATTTTCTGCTGGTGCTGGCCGGCGCGCTGGCGCTGGGCGTTTATCTGTCGCTGCATTTTGGCAAGGTTAAAAGCGGCGGATGAACGCCAATAGGCCCCGCTCTTCCGGCTTTATTCTAAGACTGTTTCAGCGCGCTTTCACCCGCTTTTCTTTGACCGCAGGTTCCAGCTTGCGGAGCATGCTCTGGGCCAGGTCTTCAGCACTCAGACATTCGCCCGCATCCCAGCTTTCACGCAGCGTGGTGTGCAGGCCGCGCAGGTCTTCGCGCTGCGCGCGCAGCAGGGCCATGGCCTCGTCTATTTTCTGCAGGCGATTGTCCAGCTTGTCGAGAAGGTCTTCTTTAATAAAGCCCTGGCCACTGGCAAACAGGCAGCGTATCGTATCCAGCGGAAAACCTAAGTTTTGCGCCAGCTGGATCACGCGCAGCCTCTCCAGCGCCGCTTCCGAATACACGCGGTAACCATTGGCGCCGCGCACTGGCGGCGGCAGCAGGCCGCTCTGCTCGTAGAAACGGATGGCCGATGGCGCGATGGCGGCCTTTGTTGCCAGTTCACCAATTTTCATGGGGCTTGACCTTCAAGTTGACTTTAAACGTAGTATAGGCACTTTCCCCCTATTTGACGATGCCATCCATGAGCTCCTCCCTGTCTTCTTTGTTCACGCCTGTATCGCTACCCAACGGCAGCAGCCTGCCCAACCGCATCGCCAAGGCGGCCATGGAAGAGAATATGTCGGAGCCCGGCCAGCTGCCCGGCCCTGCGTTGCACCGGCTATACCAGGCGTGGGCATATGGCGGCGCCGGGCTCATCATTACCGGCAATGTGATGGTGGATGGCCGCGCGCTGACCGGCCCCGGCGGCGTAGTGCTGGAAGCCGGTACACCGCTGGCGCCGTTTGCAGAATGGGCACGGATATCGCGCAGCAAAGGCGCGCAGGTCTGGATGCAGATTAACCACCCCGGCCGGCAGGTAATGGCCGCCATGGGCGGCAATGCGTGGGCGCCCTCCGCCGTGGCGCTGGATATGGGCAAGCATAGCAAGCTGTTCAGCCAGCCGCATGCAATGAGCGAGGCCGACATCGCAGAAACCATACGCCGCTTTGCCGATACCGCGCACGCGGCTGAACAGGCAGGTTTTACCGGCGTGGAAATCCATGCGGCGCACGGTTATCTGGTATCGCAGTTTCTGTCGCCACTGACCAACCACCGTGAAGACGCCTGGGGCGGCACGCTGGCCAAACGCGCGCGGCTGCTGCTGGACATTGTGCGCGCGGTGCGGGCGAGAGTCGCACCCTCTTTTTGCGTTGCTGTGAAGCTGAACTCAGCCGATTTCCAGCGCGGCGGCTTCTCGGAAGAGGATGCCCGGCAGGTGATTTTATGGCTCAATGATTTGCCGGTGGACCTGGTGGAGCTGTCCGGCGGCAGCTATGAAAGCCCGGCCATGCAAGGCAACACGGCGGATGGCCGCACGCTGGCAAGGGAGGCTTATTTTCTGGAATTTGCAAAAGACCTGGCCAAGGTCGCGCGCATGCCGCTGATGACCACGGGCGGCATCAGCCGCCGGGAGGTTGCCGAACAAGTAGTGAACAGTGGCGTCGCGGTGGCAGGCATTGCCACCGCACTGGCGCTGGCCCCGGACTTGCCGCGCCAATGGCAGGCCGGCCAGGACAGCACGGCGCAGGCGCAACCTGTGACCTGGAAGGACAAGACGCTGGTTGCGCTGGCAAAGATGGCGCTCGTCAAACGCCGCCTGCGGGCGCTGGGAGCAGATGCTGCAGATGCGGCTTCGCTGAAGCACTATTCCGCCGTCGTCACGCTGATCATCGACCAGTTGCGCAGCAAGAAACTGACGCGCCGCTACCGCGCTTGGCTGCAACAGCGTGCTTTGTAAACGGCTGCCATGCCGGGGCCGGCGTCAGGCTTCGTAGGCAGCACAGCTGCATAAAAATGCCAGCAATAGCCGGGCCACCTCTTCCGGCTGTTCCTGCTGCACCCAGTGGCCCGCGCCTTCCAGTAGATGGCAGCCCAGCAAGCGCTCGCCCATTGCCTGCTGCATGTTGGCGAGCTCCCCCGGCTTCTGGTGGATGCCCCAGTCGCTGGCGCCGGCGATGAAACAGGTCGGCACCTCCAGAGCACGGCCGGAAAACAGCCGCAGATCCGCCATCAGCTTTGCCTCTGTCAGGCAGCGGTACCATTGCAGTGCACCCTGGAAACCTGTGCGGGAAAATTCTTCTGCATAGACTTGCAGTTCCTCATCGGTGAGCCAGTTGCAGGCAGTGATGGCTGCGGCAGAAGGCATGTCCGGCGCTACCGTCTCGGGCATGGTCTTCTCTTTTTCCATCACATAATAGGTCGGCAGCTTTGCCAGCTCGGCTGCGCTCCATGCGGCCAGCGGGTGCGGCTGGTTGGCCTTGAAGTCCGCGCTTTTGACATGGTAGTAGGCACGCAGAAAATCATGCAGCCCCTGCGGGCTATGCAGCATGTCGTTTTCTGCGGCGCGGGTGGAGTAATACCATTGATAGTGCATGCGCGGCGGCGTCAACGCTGCCAGCTCATCGTGGATGCTGGCCGTTGGCGGCTTGGCGCTCCCTGCAGCCTTTGCACCGCTGGCCGGCCGGCTGGCGGAATCAAAAGGGAAAGACGGCACGCTGCCAAAAGGCGCGCCCAGCAAGGCCAGCGCGGGGAACATGTCTGGCCGCATCAGCGCGCAATAACCTGCCACCGGCGAACCGAAATCATGCCCCGCCACCGCCGCAACGGAACGGATACCCAGTGCCGACAGCAAGCCGACGATATCGGTCACCAGGTTTAGCATGCGGTAAGCAGCCAGGTCGCCGTCATAGCTGCCGTCCCAGCCGGTGGTGCGCCCATAGCCGCGCTGGTCCGGCGCCACCACATGGTAGCCTGCCGCCGCCAGCGGCAGCATGATTTTGCGCCAGCTATAGGCAAGCTCCGGAAAACCGTGCAGTAGCAACAGCACAGGCCGCCCCGGCGTTTCGTGGCCGGCTTCCAGCACATGCATGTCCAGCCCGTTGTTGTTATTGACGAAGCGTGAACGTATGCCCGCCGGAAGTTG
This sequence comes from Undibacterium sp., assembly GCA_043726505.1. Taxonomy (GTDB): domain Bacteria; phylum Pseudomonadota; class Gammaproteobacteria; order Burkholderiales; family Burkholderiaceae_D; genus Undibacterium. The sequence continues at coordinate 3,400 of JAYSKH010000389.1, forward strand.
TGCTTCCAGATACCCGCCTGTGATAGCCATGTTGTCTCCTGTTTTTATGGCTCAGTATAGGCATAGTGGACGATGCAGGAATGTCGCATTTTTAACAATCGCTGCGCCATATTTAATTGTCTTGCCCGCACTTTCGTGGCACCCTGACATGTATGTATTGTATGTATTGACTCCATGCTTGCGGTAGCACCGCTACCATCCATCAAACGGAAAGAACCGGCAATGACATTAACGCATATCGGCAGTCTGGCAGGCGCAGTAATGATTGCAGCAACGGCAGCAAGCGCACATGCCGCCGACCTCAAGCTGGCCATTGTCTATGACGGCAGCAAGTTTGACAGGTCGTTCAGCCAGTCTGCCTCCGACGGTGTGGAACGCTTCAAAAAAGAAACCGGCACAACAGTGCTGGAAGCGCAGGTCAGCAACACTACCCAGAGCGAGCAGGTGCTGCGCAGCCTGGCGCGCAAGAACGTGGACATGATCGCCGTCATCAGCTTTGCGCAGGCGCAGGCCGTGCAGACGGTGGCAGCGGAATTCCCCAAGGTGAAGTTTGTGCTGATAGACGGCATTGCCACCGGCCCCAACATCAAGTCCGTGCTGTTCAAGGAAGAAGAAGGCTCTTACCTGGCCGGTGTTGCCGCCGCGCTCGCCACCAAATCCAAAAAGATAGGTTTCATCGGCGGCATGGATATACCGATGATACGCGCGTTCGGCTGCGGCTACGCACAGGGAGCCAAGGCGGTGGATGCCAAGGTGGAACTGACGCAGAACATGGTCGGCACCACATCGGCCGCATGGAATGATCCTGCACGCGGCGGCGAACTGGCGCGCTCGCAGTTTGAACGCGGCGTGGATGTGGTCTTTGGCGCAGCCGGCGGCACCGGCCTGGGTATACTACAAACCGCCAAGGAAAAAAACAGGCTCGCCATCGGCGTCAACTCCAACCAGAACTACCTGTACCCCGGCACGATGCTGACATCAATGATGAAGCGTGTCGACAACGCCGTCTATAGCAGCTTCACCGAACTGAAAAACGGCCGCTTCCAGGCCGGCACCACCAGCATGGGCCTGAAAGAAGGAGGCGTGGACTGGGCGCTGGACAAGGATAACCGCGGGCTGATTTCCGATAGCGCCGAGAAGCGCATCAACACTGCGAAGCAGGACATCATCTCAGGCAAGATCAAGGTAGTGGATTACCGCGCAGCCAACAGCTGCCCGGTGTGAGGATGCGGCAAGCGGAATAAACATCCGGTAACAATATTCCGTACCTGCAAGCACACTTCTGTGCAACGCCCAATTGCATTGCTTGTATAATCGACATCTAGTTGATAGATGTCGAGCAATGCCGCCTGCGGTGTTCCATGCTTTTTCCCGCGCTGCGGCATCCGAACGTATCCCTACTTCACGGCACCCCATGCGCCCACAAGGCAAATTGAAGCGGTCGACAGATCCCACTACGCCCATCGGCCACACTACCGCTACCACCCCGACCACACGCATCGCCCCCATCACGCTGCTGGCAGTTTTCTTTGTGGTGCTCGTCTGTGCGTCACTGGCCTTTATCGACGGCTGGCGTAGCTGGGCGGCGCGCAAGAACCAGCTGGCCGAATCGCAGATCGCCACAGCCAATATGGCCCGCTCGATTGCCCAGCATGCCGATGACACCATCAAGGGCGCCGACACCAGCCTCATCGGCCTGGTGGAAAGAATACAGGCCGACGGCACCAGCCCCGCAGCCCTGGAACGGCTGCACAAGCTGATGGCACTGCGCGTGGCCGAGCTGCCGCAACTGGCGGGCTTGTTCATCTATGACGAAAACGGCGCATGGACCGTGCATTCGCAAGCCAGCACGCCGGCCAATGCCAACAATGCCGACCGCGACTATTTCATCTACCATCGCACACATGCCACCGCGCTGCCCTTTATCGGCGTGCCGGTGCGCAGCCGCTCCACCGGGCAATGGATACTGACGCTGTCGCGCCGCATTACTCATGCAGACGGCAGCTTTGCCGGCGTGGCGCTGGCCACCATCAGCATCGATTATTTCAACAAGTTTTACGACAGCTTCAACATCGGTAAGGCAGGCGCTATCGTGCTTGGCGCCGACCAAGGCATCCTGCTGACGCGCCGCCCGCTGCTGGAAGACTCACGCGGCAAAAGCCTGCTCAACACGCCTCTATACAAGTATGCATTGCAGCACTCCAGCGGCGCGTTCACCGTGGAGTCTGCACAGGACGGCGTCACCCGGCAGAACAGCTTCCTGCATCTGGCCAAATACCCGCTGTTCGTGTCTGCTGCACTGTCGGAAGAAGAAATCCTCACCGACTGGCGCGCAGACACCTATCTGCATTCAGCCGGCGTCGGCGTGCTATTGCTGGTGCTGGGATCGATAGGGTTTTATCTGGTGGGCCAGATACGCCGCCGGCTGGATGCGGAAGAAGAAATCGTCAAGGCCAGGGACAGCCTGCAGGCGCTGAACCAGACACTGGAAAGGCTGTCATTGCAGGACAGCCTCACCGGCCTGGCAAACCGCCGCCATTTTGATCTGGCGCTCAGCGAAGAATTCAGCCGCGCAATGCGCAACGCAGGATCACTGGCGCTTGTCATGATCGACGTCGATAACTTCAAAAAATACAACGATACCTACGGCCACGCCGCCGGCGATGAATGCCTGCGGCAGATAGGCGCCATCATCAAGGCCGGCCCCTACCGCGCCGGTGACCTGACCGCCCGCTACGGCGGTGAAGAAATGTGCGTGCTGCTGCCCGGCACCGACGCGCAGGGCGCACTGGTCGTCGCCGACCGCATCCGCGCCGCCATCCACAACCTGGGCCTGCCGCACAGCGGCAACGACGCCGGCGTCGTCACCATCAGTGCCGGCGTGCACGCAGTGTTACCGCAACGTGGCAGCGGCCAGTCGCTGGAACTGATAGAAGCTGCCGATAAGGCGCTGTACGCGGCCAAGCACGCCGGACGTGATCGGGTATTCTGCTATGAGAATTTGCCAAGGGCGGCGTGACTGGGCGCCGTGCCAGCCGCAAGCATGCGATCTGCCTATCTCTAACCGAAGTATCAAGAAATGTTGCGGAGTGTTGCGGAATGTTGTCTTATTTTTAAAAAATATCTTCACGACAACAGTTAATATGTATAATTTGCAACACCCACAACCCTGCCCTCTGCGTGATGCGCCTCCTCCGCCACCTCATCGCCAGCCTGTCCGGTCTGGTAATTGCCCTTAACTTACCTGCCAACGCAGCCGAACCTCCCGCCGCCGATGTTGCTGCTGCAACGAGTGAAAAAGTCGCGACGGAGAAGATTGCGGCTGAGAAGATTTCCACTGAAAAAACAGCAACTGCTGAGCCCCCTGAAAAGGCTGCAAGCGCTGAAGCGCCTGCTCTTGCAACCGGCCCGCTGACGCTGACTGAAGCGCTGGACCCGGACGGCATCATGTCGGCGCGGCTGTCTCCCGACGGGAAGCATATTGCCGTCATCCTATTCAATGGCCTCGGCTATTCGGTGGTGCTGATCGACAGCGAAACAATGGTCGCCAAGACCATTATTACCAGCCGGTACGTTAGCGAAGGCATGTGGTCTTTTAATAAGCAACCACGCTCCGCGATCTGGGCGACTAACGATCTGCTGGCGGTAGATTATGGAATAGAGGCAGAGTCAGTCAACCTGAAGGGAGATAAAGTTGCCAGCATTGGCGATTACGTGATCCGCAAGGCAGATTCGGCGCAGCCCGATTCGCCGATGCTGATCGTCTACACCGATGCCAAAAGCCATGATCTGGCACTTGCCAATGCCCGCACCGGCGAGCTGACACGGCTTGATTTTCCGATGAGCGGCAAACCCATAGGCTGGGCATTCGACAAGAGCGGCACATTGCGCGCGCTGACACTGATTAACTCCGCCTTCTGGAAAGACGCGTACACCGTCACCAACTGGTACCGGGCCGATGCCGCCGCCAATTGGGAAAAGCTGGAGGAATCCTCTACGGTGGATGATTACTGGAGCCCAATGTATGTGCCGGAGCAGGACCACACGCTGGTCATTTCTGCGCGCGCCGGGCGGGATACCTATGCCGTGTTCAACTACGACACAAAAAAACGCCAGATAGGTGAAATGATGGCGGGACACCCCACGCAAGATATCCTTGATGTGAAGGGCCTGGACGCACCAGTGTTTGAGAGCGTGCAGACCGGCGGCATGGTGCCGCAACAAGTCTGGTTTGAGCCGGTATGGAACAGGCTGCAACGGTCGGTAGATAATGCGCTGCCCCACCACGTCAACCGGCTGTCCGGTGACCCCGCAAAACGAGTACTGATTTTCAGCTATTCAGATGTCGACCCCGGCGCATGGTATGTGATGGATGTCGCGGCCATGAAGATGACCCGGTTCGGCAGAGCCAAACCCTCCATCGATCCGGCCCGCATGCGCCCTATGGAAATACTATCCTATAAGGCCAAGGACGGATTGAGCATTCCGGCCTTCCTGACCAAACCGGCTGATACGACCGGGCCCGCGCCAATGGTGGTGATGATACATGGCGGCCCCACGGAGCGCGATTACTGGGAATGGGATGAAAATGCCCAATTGCTGGCGGCGCACGGCTACGTCGTGTTCCAGCCCCAGTTTCGCGGTTCCAGCGGTTTTGGCCGTAAATTCGAAGAAGCAGGTTTCGGCCAATGGGGGCTCGCCATGCAGGATGACGTCACGGCCGGCGTCGAATACCTGATCGCCAAGGGCATAGCCGACCCTAAGCGCATCTGTATTTACGGTGCGAGCTACGGCGGTTATGCCGCGCTGTGGGGTTTGGTTAAAACCCCGAACCTTTATCAATGCGGCATCAGCTTTGCCGGCGTATCTGATCTGGAATACATGTTTGAGGATTCATCCGACCGGAACTCAAACAAGATCAGCCGTGTGGTCATGCGAGCCCGTATCGGCGACCTAAAACTGAACAAGGAAGCATTCGACCGGGTATCCCCGCTAAAGCAAGCAGACCGCATCAAGGTGCCCGTATTGCTGATGCATGGCGAAGACGATGAACGCGTTCCTATCTCGCACGGAAAAAAGATGAAACGCGCGCTGGAAGACCAGCACAAGACCGTGGAATGGCTCACGTTTGAAAAAGAAGGCCACGGGCTGCATTACCTCCGCAACGAGGCAAGCTTCTTCACTACGCTGTTCGCGTTTCTGGATAAATACATCGGCCCTGCCGGGGCCAAGCCACAACCGGTCGCTACCGCGACTACAGCGGCAACTGCCCTGGATAAATAAAAACGGCCCCTCAAAAAGTTGCCAAAATTAAAATTATCATTTATATTATAAAAGTGTAATTTTTAACGTATCTGGCGACTCATCCTACTTAGGGGGATCAGATGTTGACAAGGTTGGCGGTAATATTCGTTTGCTACATGCTTGGCGGCTGTGCCGCTGATATTAATCAGCGCACTGCAGAAAATTATGTCCAGGCGGGCCATGCCGCTATCCGGGCCGGTAACTGGAATGCTGCGTTGCAGGATTTTTCCCGGGCCATGGTCAATGCCGATCTCGGGCATCTTGACGATGATCAAAAAGCCCGCTTCAGCTATGAATACGGCCGCGCATTAGGCGTCACCTGCCACTACCCCGAAGCCGAAAAATACCTCACCCAATCAAAGGCTCTTGCTCAACAAGCGAACCATTCTTCCTACCTGCCCTTGTATGAACTTGGTCTGCTGCATGAGGCGCAAGGAAAGCCTGCAGCCGCGTTGGACAACTTTGCCGAGCTGGTGCCGCAAATAGAACGGGAAAATCTGGAAAGCCGCGCGCCTCTTGGCGTTGCCGACATCTACATGCGCTACGCCAAGGCGCTCGACGCCACGGGTAAGCCTGATGAAGCAGCCGATGCTAGAAAAAAATCAGAAACCCTGATATCCGGAAACCCCAATGCTATGCCTTTGGGCTCACCCACTCCGTACGGCACCGTATGTAGCCAGGCCGCCTAAGCACAAGACAATCCACCTCTGATTTTTTACTCGCTTCTACCGACAGGAACCAGCTTGAAAACTAAACTTCTTTTTGTGTTGGCTGGTATTTCCCTTAGCGGGTGTGCCGCTTACAGCCCAAGCGTGCCAGCAAATTACTCGGGGCCGACAGCATTGATCAAGGATTCGGTAACGCCCTACAGCACACGGAAAGCGGACTTCTTTTATCTTGATGAGATTAACGGCCGGCCGGTACTTAATAGCGCTGTGCAAACGCGTATTGCGAATACCGGACGAGGCACAGACAGCCTGGTGCCCAACATGGTGGAAAACAAGGTGCCGCTGCAAGCAAGCGTTTTCAAAATTACTGGGCACACCGAATATTCCGCGCCTGTACAGGCCATGTTATATCACGTGGATTCAATCTCCGGCACGGTCAGTTTTACGCCTGAAAAAGATAAAATTTATGTCGTCAAAGGCGACCTGGACGAAGCGCATTCCGTTATCTGGGTGGAAGAAGAAGCCAGCCATCGCCTTGTCGGTGAAAAAATATAAGTCAGAACACCTGTTCCGTCCAACGCGGCGGAACTGAACAGGCTAAGCAAGATTCCTTTTCCAGGAGGGTCCACAAACTTTGCCGCAAGCGATACGCTGCCTTATCAGCTCGCAATTGACCTTCCTACTGACATGAGGCCGCAATATGCAAATAACACCTTCGCAGGAACAAGCTGGGGTGGCTGCAAATATGATGATGTGTGGGAAAAAGCTGCACCCCGCGCGATCCAGAGGCATTTGCTGAGCGAACTGTCTGCAGCAAAATTATTCAAGGAAGTCAGCGCAAAAGAAAACACAAACTCCGCGTTTCATTTGAAAGCTGAAATAGATGCATTTTGCGGGCATACAAAAAAGCCCGCGATGTTCGTATTTCGCGCAGCAGGCGTGGTGTCGATCAACTTTACGCTGGAGCGCGAGGGCAAGACAATCTGGCAAGGAAAAATAGAAAAGGTAGTCACTGATGAAGATGCAGAATATAGCGGCTCACAAATTTCATCGCATGACAGCGCCATGATGCACGTAATGGCCGACAGCCTGCGGATGGTGCTTAAAGAACTGCTACCCCAACTGCAAACTGCCGCGAAGGCAAGCGGTTAATTATCCGGCATACGGATGCCTTTGCGTGAGTCCACGCAAGGGCATCACCTCTATCTATGCCCTGCTCATGCGCTGCTCATGCCCTAATCATATCCCTATCCCTTCGCTGCGCACCACCACCTGCTCAGCGCCTTGCCGGATGAACGGTTCACGTCCAGGCTATCCAGTAGCAAGGCATGGCCACGGCATCCATGCCATCAGCTCCCTGCAATTTCTCTATTACCGTCGGCAATGCACTTCGCGCCATGTAGCATGCCGTTACAAGATCGCCTTAATAAATTATTGCTTTGCCAATTCCTTCGTGGCAGCATAAGCTTTTCCAAACGCCTTCTATCTCCTTCTTTCATGATCCAGTTTCCTCCGCCGCGTCTGCTGCCCGCATTGAGTTTTGCTGCAATGGTTTTTGCTTCAACGGCAGTGGCTTTGCCGCTGCATGCGCAAACCCTAAGCGCACCGCCCGCGCAACTGGCGGCTAGTCTGCAACTGTCGCCGGTGTACGTGAAATACATTGATGTGGGCGGCCTGCCTGTGGTGGCCTCGGCCAGGGTATCTGATTATGCGGTGGAGGAAGCCGCCTACCTGATCCGCCACATGGTTGGCCAGCGGCCCGACATTTTGCAGGCGATTGCGCAACAGAAAGTGCGCTTCGTTGTGATGGCGCCTGCTGAGATGACGACCGATATCCCCGAATACCGCGACATGACACCCAAGGCCTACTGGGATCACCGCGCACGCGGCCTGGGTGCAACCCCGGCACGCCCCGCCACCAGCGCCGGTGAAGAAAACCTGCTGAACCTGCCTGGCGATCCCTATTTTGAAGAAAATATCCTGATCCACGAATTTTCCCATACCGTCTATGAAATGGGCATGGTAACGCTGGACCCCAGCTTTGACCGCCGCCTGCTTGCCGCCTATGAGCACGCCAGGGAAAAGGGCCTATGGCAGCATACCTATGCAATGACCAACCGTACTGAATACTGGGCCTCCGTCGCGCAAGCCTGGTTTGACTGCGCACGCGGGGCGGACGGCGAGCACAACGACATCAATACACGGGCCAAACTCAAAGTCTACGATCCGGAAGTATCCGTGCTGCTGAAAGAGGCTTTTGGTGACGGAGAATGGCGCTACATCCGCATGGCGCAACGCCCTGCCAGCGAGCGCACGCACCTTGCCGGGTTTGATCCGGCAAAAGCCGGGCAGTTCGTCTGGCCGGCGGACAATGCACAGGGCGGCCAAGGCAAAGCGCTGGCATGGTTGCCGAAAAAGGCTGCACCGAAAGCATCGCCATCTGTATCAAACGCCGCTGGCACGATCTTTTTCATCAATCACCTGCAATCCGATGTGTCGGTGGACTGGCTCGATTTCAACGGACATCGCAAGCATTACGCCGACCTCAAACCTGGCGACAGCTATGTGCAGAATACCTATGCCGGCCATGTCTGGCGCGTATCCAGCGCAGGCAAACTGCTAGGCCTGCTGGCAGCTCCCGGCGAGGCAGGCTATATCGATATCAGCGACAGGCCGAAACACTAAACGGCGCCAGAAGCAGTTCACCATGCAAACATATTGAATGACATGACAAAACAAGAAACCCGCAGCAGGCCCCGCTCCCCTGTCCAATCCCTTGCACGCTCCTCTGCGGCTAAAGCAATGGCTTCCGTTGCGCTGCTGGCCGCGCTGTCCCCAGACGCATTTGCCGTTACCGGCGGCCCTTACGGCCCTTACGTCGGCAAGTTGGCCGGCAAGGACATCGTCATGCTTATCAACGCGGGCGACCCCACTGACGGCGCGGCCGGCAATTATTTCTACCGCAGCATAGGCATGGACATCACACTGTTCAAGGCCGCAGGCGGCAAAGGCCAGTTCATCGAATGCCCGGCCACTTGGGGTGATGAAGTCTGCGACAAACCCAGCGGCTACTGGAGCATCAGCTTTACCGATGATGCCGCCAAGGCGCAGTGGCGCAAGACACCTTCGGCCAAACCCTTGCAGGTAGAGCTTGCCAAAGCACCGGCAGACACCAGGCCCGTAGCAGGCACGCCGGCGGAAGACACTCCCGACAGGTGGACGGAAGCACTGCGCGTGGCAGGCCCCACCAGCACCGGCAAGGAAGAAAAAAGCGGCTTCGTGCGCTGGCATATCATCACCGACAAACGCTCCGGCGTACACATGCCCGTGCTGACCGCTGCACCCAACGCTGCGGCCATGGCAAAGATCAACGCTACGCTGAAAAAAGATTTTGATGAACAAATCACGTCGGCGCTGTACGCACAGGCACGGCCCAGCGGTGATTTTGAAGAAGAGAATGCCGTCTATTTCGCCAACGAGCGTTATTTTGCCATCGGCGGCGGCGCAGGCGGCTACAGCGGCGGCGCGCATCCCAGCTCCGGCTTCGGCGTACGCACCTATGACCTGCAGACTGGCAGCCCGGTAGAGTTTAAACACATCTACAAGGTAGAGCCCAATGCCAACACCGCCTTCAACGCCAAGACCGACAAGAGCCTGGTGGCGCAGGCGCTGAAGCAATATCTGGACGAAGGCAATACCGCCAGCGATGATAACGACTGCTGGGCAAGAGTGGCAGAGAGATATCAGTGCAAAGATGCCCAGTGCACCGCCACCGGCGACAACGCTTACCCGCAAGTTTTCCCTACCAAGGATGGCCTGGGCATCGTGCTGGACATATTTTCCGAAGCAGAACGCCCTTGCCGCGATGAATACCGCACGCTATCGTGGAAAGATGCCAGTCGCGCGCTGCTGAAACCAGGAAGTTTTCCTTAAAACGACTTTTGTAATCACCGTAGAAAGCTCCCGATGAAACTTCCGCTCCTGCTGTTACTCATCGCCGCGTCTGCACCGGCAGTCAATTTAGCCCATGCAGCGGATGCAGCAAACGCACCCGCATCCAAATTAATGGCAGAAATGCAGGGTGTCTATAAACACAGCTTCAAGAACGGCC
>JAYSKH010000390.1:0-6402 GCA_043726505.1 Undibacterium sp.
GTTTTGGCGAAGCGACCAAGTTTTCGCAGGATTTGCTGGAAGCGGATAAAACGTATCAGACCGTTGTCCATCTCGGTATTGCCACCACCACCGGCGATACCGAAGGCGATGTCATTGAAAACAAACCGGTAACGGCAACGCTGGCCGATATCGACGCAGTGCTGCAGCAGTTCAGGGGCGATATACAGCAGGTTCCGCCTATGTATTCCGCGCTGAAGCGCGACGGCAAGCCGCTGTATGAATATGCGCGCGCTGGCGTCACGCTGGAGCGTGAGGCGAGGGCGGTGACGATCCATCTGCTGGAGCTGGTCAGCTATGACGCGCCTTTCCTGACCTTGAACGTACGTTGCAGCAAAGGTACTTATATCCGCGTGCTGGGCGAAGATATTGGCAATGCGCTCGGCTGCGGCGCTCACCTGAAGGCTTTGCGCCGTACCCAGGTCGGGCATCTTATCCTTCAGCAATCCATCACACTGGACGCATTGGCGGAATTGCCGGAAGAACAGCGTTTGCCGCTACTGGCGCCGGTGGATGCCTTGTTGTCCAGCTTTCCCGCCATTGCACTGGACGATGTGCTGGCAAAACGTTTCTTGCAGGGACAGCGGCTGGCGCTGGGCAAAGAAGCCGTCCAGTTGCCCGGACAGCAAGGGCGGGTGCGCGTTTATCGCACTAGTGACGGGCAATTGCTGGGATCGGCACAGTTGCAGGAGTACGACATCCTGGCGCCGGAAAGGCTGATCGCCACGGCGCAAGGCGGTTAGATCTGCCAAAAAGATAATCAGCTAAACTAAAAACAGACTAACTCATTGAAATTATTGATGTTTTAGGTTTCTTGCATCGCAACATGCTATAATCCGGGGTTATCTGGATCACCCCTTCTCTATCGCTATCATGTCAAATACAAAACGCGCTATACGTAACATCGCCATTATCGCCCACGTCGATCACGGCAAAACCACTTTGGTTGACCAGTTGCTGCGTCAATCCGGTACTTTCCGTGAGAACCAGCAAGTCGATTCCCGCGTCATGGATTCCAATGACCTGGAAAAAGAACGTGGCATCACGATTCTGGCGAAGAACTGCGCGGTAGAGTACAAAGGCACGCATATCAACATCGTTGATACCCCGGGCCATGCCGACTTTGGCGGCGAAGTTGAGCGCGTATTGTCGATGGTAGACAGCGTATTGCTGCTGGTGGATGCGGTTGACGGCCCTATGCCGCAAACGCGTTTCGTCACACGTAAAGCACTGGCGCTGGGCCTGAAGCCTATCGTCGTGGTTAACAAGGTTGATCGTCCAAGCGCGCGTACTGAATGGGTAGTGAACCAGACTTTTGAATTGTTCGACAAACTGGGCGCAAGCGACGAGCAGCTGGATTTCCCGGTTGTTTATGCTTCCGCACTGAACGGCTACGCCAGCCTGGACGCCGAGGCGCGTGAAGGCAACATGGACCCACTGTTCGACGCAGTGCTGAAACACGTTCCTGTGCGTGACGACGATCCAGACGGTCCTTTGCAATTGCAGATTTCTTCGCTGGACTATAACTCCTACGTTGGCAAGATCGGTATCGGCCGTATTACACGTGGTCGCGTCAAGGCGCTGCAAGACGTTATCATCATGGACGGCCCTGACAGCACACCACGCAAGGCGCGTATCAACCAGGTACTGAATTTCAAAGGCCTGGAACGCGTACTGGTAGACGAAGCAGTTGCCGGCGACATCGTACTGATCAACGGTATTGAAGAGCTGGGCATCGGTACCACCGTATGCGCGGTAGACACACCTGATGCGTTGCCAATGCTGAAAGTGGATGAGCCTACTTTGAACATGAACTTCATGGTCAACAACTCCCCACTGGCCGGCCGCGAAGGCAAGTTTGTCACTTCCCGCCAGATCCGTGACCGCCTGGACCGCGAGCTGAAAGCCAACGTGGCTTTGCGCGTAACAGACACCGGTGACGACACAACATTTGAAGTATCCGGCCGCGGTGAGTTGCATCTGACGATCCTGATCGAAAACATGCGCCGTGAAGGTTACGAGCTGGCAGTATCCCGTCCACGCGTGGTTTTCAAAATGGTTGATGGCGTACGCCACGAGCCGTTTGAAATGCTGTCCATCGACGTGGAAGAAGTCAACCAGGGCGGCGTCATGGAAGAGCTGGGTCGTCGTCGTGGCGATCTGCAAGACATGCAACCGGATGGCAAAGGTCGTGTACGTCTGGAATACCGTATTCCAGCACGTGGCCTGATCGGCTTCCAGGGCGAGTTCATGACGCTGACACGCGGCACTGGTTTGATGAGCCACATTTTTGATGAATACGCACCAGTGGATAACTCCAAGGGCGAACTCGGTGGCCGCCGTAACGGCGTGCTGATCTCGCAGGACGACGGCGCTGCCGTTGCCTACGCGATCTGGAAATTGCAGGATCGCGGCCGTATGTTCGTTAGCCATAACGACCCAGTCTATGAAGGCATGATCATCGGTATCCATTCCCGTGACAATGACCTGGTTGTGAACCCTATCAAGGGCAAGCAATTGACCAACGTGCGTTCTTCCGGCACGGATGAAGCGGTGCGTCTGGTACCGCCTATCCAGATGTCGCTGGAATACGCAGTGGAATTCATCGACGATGATGAACTGGTTGAAATCACACCGAAGAGCATACGCCTGCGTAAGCGCTTCCTGAAAGAACATGAGCGCAAAAAAGCGTCGCGCGACGCTGCGTAATAGTAGCTACTTCAGCTGCAGCCGGGCCTGGACAGGGCCTGCTGCGTAAAAAATCCGTTTTGCTCAGCCGTTCGCGGTGAGGTAAAACGGATTTTTCTTTTTGCCTTTGCACATAAAACGATAGACTCCGAGATGACGTCACCCGCAGCACATCGCAAAGCGCTTTTTTTAATGGTAACCGCCGCGAGCCTGTGGAGCATTGCCGGTGTATTGACACGGCAGTTGCATGCTGCGCACGGCTTTGAGGTGACTTTCTGGCGCAGCCTGTTTGCTGCGCTGTTTGTGGCCGGCGCCATGCTGTGGCAACACAGGTCGCGGGCATTGGGCAAGCTGTTTGACGCGGGCTGGTTTGGCCTCATTTCCGGCGTGATGTGGGCGGTGATGTTTTGCTGCTTCATGATCGCGCTGACAATGACCACCGTGGCCAATACGCTCATCGTCATGAGTGTGACGCCGCTGCTGACGGCGGTGCTGGCCTGGCTGGTGCTGCGCCAAAAAATTGTATTGCGCACGTGGCTGGCGATAGCCGTCGCATTGGCCGGTATGGTGTGGATGTTTGCCGGCGGCATGTCCAGTGTGGACGCCACCGGCCTGGCGGGCATGCTGGTGGCGACCGGCATTCCCATTGCAATGGCGGTCAACGTAATCGTATTGAAAAAAGCGGGCAAGTCGCTGGATCTGGTTCCTGCAGTGCTGACGGGTGCCCTTATTTCCGGCGCACTGATGTTGCCGCTGGCAATGCCGCTGCAGGCGTCGCCGCATGATGTGGGGATATTGGCCGTGCTCGGCGTGCTGCAGTTGGGGTTTCCGTGCATGCTGATGGTCGGCGCGTCGCGCCATCTGTCGGCGCCGGAGATTTCGCTGCTGGGTCTGCTGGAAGTGCTGCTGGGGCCGATCTGGGCCTGGCTGGGTGCAGGCGAAGTGCCTGCCATTGAAACCCTGGCCGGCGGAGGAGTGGTACTGGCGGCGCTGGTGTTCAACGAGTTGCTGGCGCTGAAAGAAGATGTATAGCCTATCTGTGCGCTAGACTACTTCCGTGGCTGTCCGCTGTTGTGATGTAACCCTTTTATTTTATTTATCCATGACCGAAACCCTGCGCCTTGCCAAACAACTTTCCCTCCAGCTTGGCTGTTCGCGGCGTGAAGCCGAGATCTATGTTGAGGGCGGATGGGTCACCGTTGACGGCGCCCTCATTGAAGAAGCCGGCTATCGCGTAGAAGCCGCGCAAACACTAGAGCTGCTGCCCGGTGCGCGGCTGCAGGAAATAGAGCCGGTAACTATTTTGCTGCACAAGCCTGCGGGTCTGGCCAGCACTGCCGGCGACTACGGCGTGAATGCTGCTGTGGCGCTGATTAGCTCCGCCAACCTGGCTGCCGGTGACCGCTCCGGTTTGCGCTTCCTGAAGAAGCATCTGGTGGGGCTGAAAGCTGTCGCTACGCTGGAAACAATGGCCAGCGGCTTGCTGGTGTTTACGCAAGACTGGCATGTGGCCCGCAAACTGGTCGACGATGCTTCCAAGGTAGAGTACGAATATATCGTTGAAGTGCAGGGTGATCTTCAGCCGGATGGGCTGGCACTGCTGAACCATGGACTGAAGTTCAGCGGCAAGGCCCTGCCGCCCATCAAGGTCAGCTGGCAAAATGAAACTCGGCTACGCTTCGCGCTAAAGACGCCGCCGGTGGGGCTGATCGAGCACATGTGCGAAAAGGTGGGGCTGAAGGTAGTGGCGATGAAGCGTATCCGTATCGGGCGCATGCCGATGTCTTCGCTGGCGGCTGGCCAGTGGCGCTATCTGCTGGGTTACGAAAAATTCTGATTCCTGCGCCCGGCTGCTGCCGGGCACAGGGAGTGAACTTACAAAGTTCTACTTACTGGGCTTTCAGGACATTGGCGATTGATCCGAACAGCTGGTCGATCTGCTGCTTCTCTATGATCAGCGGTGGCGATAGCGCAATGATGTCACCGGTTGTGCGTATCAATACGCCTTGCTCCCAGAAACACTTCAGGAACACGTCAAACGCGCGGCTGCCCGGTTTGCCCGGAATGCTGTCCAGTTCTATACCGCACACCAGGCCCAGGTTGCGGATATCCTTGACGAAGGGCAGGCCCTTCAGGCTATGTGCTGCATCGGCAAAGTGGGGAGCCATGTCGTCGGCGCGCTCAAACAGTTTTTCTTCCTTGTAGACATCGATGGTGGCGATAGCTGCCGCGCAAGCCAGCGGATGCGCGGAGTAGGTATAGCCGTGGAAGAATTCAATCGTATTTTCCGGCGCAGCTGCCATGAAGGCATCGTGGATTTCCTGCTTGACGATGACGGCGCCCATCGGCACTGCTGCATTGGTCAGGCCCTTGGCACAGACGATCATGTCCGGCACTACGTCAAAATGCGTGGCGCCGAAAGCGCTGCCCAGGCGGCCAAAGCCGGTGATGACTTCATCAAAAATCAGCAGGATGCCGTACTTGTCGCAAATGCTGCGCAGCTTTTGCAGATAACCTTTGGGCGGCAGAATCACGCCGGTTGAGCCTTGCAGCGGCTCAACGATCAGCGCGGCAACGGTAGCAGGGTCGTGCAGCGCCAGTATGCGCTGTTCCAGTTCATCGGCCAGCTCGGCGCCATGTTCCGGCAGGCCGCGGCTGAAAGCATTTTTCTCTATATTCAACGGATGGCGCAGATGATCCACCGCCGGCAGCGCAGGACCGAAATGCTTGCGGTTGCCGGCAATGCCGCCCACCGAGATGCCGCCGAAGCCAACGCCATGATAGCCGCGCTCACGGCCTATCAATTTGTGGCGCAGGCCGTCACCGCGCATGCGGTGGTAGGCCAGTGCAATCTTCAGCGCAGTGTCTACACCTTCGGATCCGTCGTTGCAGAAGAACACGCGGGTCAGTCCTGGCGGCGCAATCGATACCAGCGCACTGGCCGCCTCAAATGCCAGCGGATGGCCCATCTGGAAAGTCGGCGCAAAGTCCAGCTTCGCCACCTGCTGCTGCACTGCACTGACAATCTTCGGATGTGCATGCCCGGCGTTCACGCACCACAGGCCAGCAGTGCCATCCAGTATCTTGCGGCCGTCGTCCGTCGTGAAATGCATGCCTTCGGCAGCCACCATCATGCGCGGCTTGGCCTTGAATTGCCGGTTGGCGGTGAAGGGCATCCAGAAGTGTTCGGTGTTCAGTTGAGTGCTCATAGGGTTCATCCGATAAGAGGAGAAAAAAGATCTATTCGTGCTGCACTTATTTTGCCAGCAAACGTAGACGATGAATATATGCAGTAGCTAATATACTCTTTTAATTCGCGGCATTCAGCATCAGGGTTGCGCGTGCTGTGTAGCGGAAATAAAAAAGGCGCCAGCCTTGCGGCGGCGCCTTTGTGGGCACGGTGGCTTGCTAGGTACTTGCTATTGCGGAAGCTGCGCTGGCGTTGGCACGGCAAGCGCCTGCTTTTCCAACCAGGCATGCAAATCCTCCCTGGTCATGGGTTTGGCAAACAAATACCCCTGCGCCAGATGGCAGCCGAAGGTGCGCAGCCGTTGCGCCTGCAGTTCACTCTCCACACCCTCCGCAATCACCGACAGACCCAGGTTCTGGCCCAATTGGATGACCATCTTCGCAATGCTCGCATCACTGGACGCATCCTTGATCTCGTTGACAAAGGCCCGGTCAATCTTCAGCCTG
>JAYSKH010000391.1:0-3488 GCA_043726505.1 Undibacterium sp.
TTGAAAGACTTGAGGAATCTGAATGAAAAATGCGTCCCACAGGGACGCATTTTCTTAGGTGTGCCGAAGCTTAACAGTTTCTGCGGACACCTGCTTAATTTGATTAAAATTTATATGCCATTTAAAAGCTAAATTAAAGGCCAATTTAAAAGCCAAATTTGCATTGCCGCTCACTGTCAGATCAGACCTGGATCAGTTTGCTGTGTAAACGATATCGTCGCGGCGGTTTTCAGCCCACGATGCTTCGTCGGAACCGCCGGCTTTAGGCTTTTCCTTGCCTAAAGAAACAGCTTCCATCTGCGCTTCCGGCACGCCCAGGATAGCCAGTTTTTTACGCAATGCTTCTGCACGCTTCTGGCCCAGCGCCAGGTTGTATTCGCTACCGCCGCGTTCATCGGTATTACCCTGGATCAGAACTTTCTTCTGATTTTTTGTCAGGTATTTTGCGTGCACGTCAGCGACGCCGTCATATTCGCTCTTGACGACATAGCTGTCAAAATCAAAATAAACGCTACGCTTTGCCAGCGGGCTGTTAGGATCATTCAGCGGATCAACGGAAGGCGCAGTCACCGTTGCCACGGTACGCGTATCAGGCGCAGCGGCAGCAGGTTTTGCCGTCTCTTGCGCAGCAACCGGTTTTTCAGCTTCTTTTTGCGCCGTGCTGCACGCACTCAACAGGGCAGCTGCAGACAGCAGGCCGGCAAGCGTAGTTAATTTTTTCATTTTATTTTCCTTGGGGACATGATAATAATAACAAGCACTAAATAAACCCTTCCGCAACGGTCTTCCGGTGCGGGCTTATTGCGGATTTATTTAAGCGCCGTACGGCAGATTATGATTCTGCTCAGGTAACAGCGAACTTCGACTGCACTGCAGTCGGAAAGTTCATCATCATGATATTCGCATTAGCGTTTGAGCACAAAGCTGCAGGCCGAACCTGACGTGATGCCTAATGCAACGCCGGATGCACCATTTAAAAATGCATCACAACATGATATAGTTTTTTCTAATGTTTTCAAGCAGAAAATCAATTCCAGGCCTATGACCAATACGTCCAAACTGAACAAGGAAGATTTTGAAGCCTTGTCTGAATTCCGTTATCAGCTGCGGCGCTTCCTGCGTTTTAGCGAAGACATCGCGCAAAACGAAGGGCTGACGCCGCTGCAGTATCAATTGCTGCTGCACATCAAGGGTTACCCCGGCAGGGAATGGGCAACAGTGGGAGAATTGGCAGAGCGCCTGCAAGCCCAGCACCACGGCGTGGTTGCGCTGGTATCGCGTTGTGAAAAGGCGGGGCTGGTAATCCGCGCTGCTTCAGTAGAAGACCGGCGCCAGGTACAGGTCAGCCTGACGGCCCTCGGCCAGCAGTGCATCGCCCACCTCGCCGAGCTGCACCACAAGGAACTGACGTCGCTGTCCAAAATATTCAAGGTGGCGAATATTTCTGCCTTTAACGATCGCAGTTGAATGGCTGAATGACGTAACGGCCAGCGGAAACGGCGCTATCCGCGCAGCAAATGCGTGACGCTGTAGATCAGCAGGCCCACCAGCCCGCCCACCAGCGTGCCGTTGATGCGGATGAATTGCAGATCCGGCCCGATGGCCAGCTCTATCCTGCCAGTCATCTCTTCCTTTGACCATTTATCAATCTCGTGCGTGATAAAGGTGCCTACCTTGTCCCTGTATTTTTCTACCAGCGGCGGGATATTGGTAAAAATCTTTTCATTGATCCATGATTGCAGTGTTGCGTCCGCCGCCAGCTTGCGGCCCAGCGACAAGGCCAAGTCGCCCAGATAACCAGCCGCCACAGAGTCCTGCCGCTGCATGTCGTCCAGCATTTTTGCCTTTGCCTCATCCCATAATTGTTCGAGGTAATGGTTCAGCTGCGGGTCCGACAATACCGTCAGCCGCGCATGGTCTATCTTGCCGCGCCAGACCGGGTCAGCCTTCAGATGCAGGATGAAGTCGCCTACGTAATGGTCGAACTGCGCCCGCCACGGATGTTGCGGATCAGCCTGCACTTCCGCAGCCTTGGTCTGCAAGCTGCTCACCATGCGCCCTACCCCGCGCCCCGCCAGATTGCGCATGGTGCCGCCGACTTCTATGCCGAGTATCTTCACGCTATCCAGATCCAGCACTTCATTGATCAGCGTGCGCAGCTTGTCCTGATTGGCCGGATCCTCAAGCTTTTCCGACATGGCAGCCAGCATGGTATCCAGCAGATGCTGATGGCGGCGCTCCTGCACCATCGCGTTCAGCACATCGCCCGCCATGTTGGCAACATCAATGTGCTCCAGCCGGCCTTTGATGCTGTCACGTACAAAACCGCGCATGCCTTCGTCGTCCAGCGCTCCCACCACCATCGCCGCGGCTTCCGCCAGCACCTTGCCCAGCCTGGCGCTACTATCCGGCTGCAACAGCCAGCTGGATAGCTTGCCTGCCGGATCGGTATCCCTTACACGCTGAACTATGCCTTCCGAGGTGACGAAATGGGTAGTGATGAAGCTACCGATGTTGGCAGCGATCTGCTCTTTGCTGTTGGGAATAATCGCCGTATGCCATATCGGCAAGCCCAGCGGATGGCGAAACAGCGCCACCACGGCAAACCAGTCGGCAATGGCGCCTATCATCGCCGCTTCGGAAAAAGCCGACACGTAGGCCCAGCCCAGGTGTTTCGCCAACATAAACTGGGCGATTCCATACAAGATAATCGCGGCAAAAAGAAAGCCGGCCGCCAGCCATTTCATCGACCGCAAGCGGCGCACGCGCAGCGCATTTTGGATAGCCTCAAGATCCAGCCTGAGGCTTTCTTGTTCACTCATTTAATTTTCCAAATTAGTTCCACATGGAAATATTATTTCTATATGGAAATTTATTACAAAATAATATTCGAGTTTGTTGTCATTAAACCATATTCTGCACATCTGCCCATTACGTTTGCGCAATCGTTTGCGGTAAACCTTAAAAAATAGCCGGTTTGTCACGCTATGGTCATTTTGCAAACCTAGAATCGCCGGGTCGCACCCACCAAACTAGGAGAAAAACATGATGAAGGAACAGAGTAGACGCGCCAATCTTGCGGGGCTGTTAATAGCATCAAGTCTGGCCGCTTTGCTGGCCGGTTGTGGCGGCAGCACCGCCGATAGTGAAACTGGAAGAACCCCAACGGCAGCCTTGCTGATTCCGCCAGGCGCATTGCCAGCCTGCCCGGCAGCACCTAACACCTTGCGTAATATCGACGTGGTCCAAGGCTCAGGCGCCACCAGCGCGTTCGCAGGCCAGACAACCACAGTCCGCGGCGTCGTTGTCGGTGACTTCCAGGCAGTCGGCAAACTGAATGGTTTCTTTATACAACAACCCTTTGAAGATAATGATCCAAAAACTTCGGAAGGCATCTTCGTCTACGCTCCAGGTAATGCCACAACTGTAAAATTGGGCGACTACGTACAGGTCAGCGGCACTGTGCAGGAATACAAGGCAGCAGCAAC
>JAYSKH010000392.1:0-2252 GCA_043726505.1 Undibacterium sp.
ATTCCAGCTTGCGCATGAAAGGCGCATACAGCACCACGCCAGAAACAATCGCCACCAGCAATAGCAAGCCCATAAAACCGAGAAATAGCAGGCCGGACAGGCCGACGAACAAATCGGTATGCAAGCGGAAGATGAAGGTCATCAGCGTGCCTTCCGTCTTTGCTTCGGCAATGACCTTGCCGGTACGCGCATCCACGGCGATGGATTTGTAGTTGATGTCGGTTGGCGTATCGCCCAGCGTCAGGTTCCAGATGCGGTCGTTATCCGCCTCCTGCGACATATACATCATGACCTTGCCGGGATACAGCGCCCTGCCCGCAGCCAGCACATCATCCACATTGGCCCGCGTGGAGGCCGCCATGCCGGCCGGCAGCTCCGGCGCTTCGATGCCGTTGCCCAGCGCGTGGTCAATTTCATGATGGAAGATCAGCGGCAAGCCCGTCAGGCACAGCAGCAGCATGAAGATGGTGCAGACCAGGCTGCTCCATTTATGGATCCAGGCCCAGCGGCGGATGGCGATTGGTGTCATGTTCAGTATTTGATCAGCAAAGCTTGGCGTCTTGATAATGTGATCATGCAAAAGCCTGCAATTCACATTCATTCACACCTTGAAAAGAGAATATTAATAGGAATCGCTCTCATTTACTAGCCAAAAACAAGTCCAGGCGGATACAATGATAATAATTCGCATTATCATCCATGGCTCACTATCATGCAAAAGAATAAATTCAAACTCTCCCCTGTCGCACTGGCGGCATTTTTGCTGGTCAACTCCGCAGCTTATGCACAGACTGCACAAACTGCTCCGCCAACAGAGTCAACCCCGGTAGCACAAGCACAGACAGTCACCATCAGCGCCTCTGCCGATGCGTCCAAGGAAGGTTTGTCGTCTGCCTACGCAGGCGGCCAGGTTGCACGCGGCGGCCGTCTGGGTTTGCTCGGCAATGTCAACGTGATGGATACCCCCTTCAACAGCACCAACTATACCCAAGCGCTGATCCAGGACCAGCAGTCGCACAGCGTGGCAGACGTATTGCAGAATGACCCTTCCGTGCGCGTGGCGCGCGGCTTCGGCAATTTCCAGGAACTGTATGTGATCCGCGGCTTTGCCGTGAACTCCGACGACCTCGCCTACAACGGTCTGTACGGCCTGCTGCCGCGCCAGTACGTATCGTCTGAACTGTTGGAGCGCGTGGAAGTCTTCCGCGGCGCTAACACCTTCATCAACGGCGCAGCGCCGGGCGGCGGCGGCATAGGCGGCGCCATCAACCTGTTACCCAAGCGCGCCACCAATGAACCGCTGACGCAGATCACGGCCGGCACGGAAAGCGGCGGCCAGATCTACGGCGCTGTCGATATCGGCCGCCGTTTCGGCCCGGATAACAGCACCGGTATCCGCATCAACGCTGCACACCGCGAAGGCGATACTTCTGTCGATGCTGAAAAACGCAAGCTGGACGTACTGTCTGTCGGCCTGGATTACAAAGGCCGCGATTTCCGCCTGTCCGCCGACGTCGGCTACCAGAATCACAGGCTGACTGCGCCGCGCCCCAGCGTCACCGTAGACACCCGCATCGCGCTGCCGAAGGCGCCGGACGGCTCCAGCAATTTTGCCGAGCCATGGAGCTATTCGAACGAACGCGATACCTTCGGCACACTGCGCGGTGAAATGGACCTGTCCAATGACATCGTTGCGTGGGCCGCTTTCGGCGCCCGCTCCGGCCGTGAATCCAATACATTGGCAGCGCCTAGCGTCACTAATGTCGACGGCACAGCGAACACCTACCGCTTCGACAATGAACGCAAGGATACCGTGCGCACCGGTGAAGTCGGCCTGCGCGGCAAGCTGCAAACCGGCTCCGTCAGCCACAGCCTGAGCGGCACCTTGTCCGGCTTCTGGCTGGATTCACGCAATGCCTACGCGCTGAGCGACTTCATCAACACGCTGCCGACCAACATCTACAGGCCCGTGTCTTCGCCGGAACCGGTAGCCAATTTCTTCACCGGCGGCAACCTGGCTTCCCCGCTGACAACGCACAAAAGCATCCTGTCCAGCTACGCCATTGCCGATACCATGTCCTTTGTAGACAACACGGTATTGCTGACCGTGGGCGCGCGTAACCAGACCATCAAGGACTACAGCTATGACTATGGAACAGGCGCGGAAAACGCCAAATACAATAAAAGTGCAGTAACGCCGGTGGCAGGCCTGGTCTTCAAGCCGATGAAAAACGTATCCGTGTATGCCAACT
>JAYSKH010000393.1:0-26482 GCA_043726505.1 Undibacterium sp.
CTGGCGCTTCTTTACCACCTACAAGAGCGCTCCCTGAGCCGACATTTGAGTTGATAGCTGAGTTAATAGCTGAGTTGATACCTCAATTGATATCTGAACGGGTAAGAACTTGAAAGAAAATCGGGGCATTCGCCCCGATTTTTTTTGCCTGGAATCGATAGGAAGCAGATCCGTCGCTTCCGTGAAAACCCTACTCGCTCTTTTCAGGCACCTTGAGCGGTAGCTCGACAACAAAAGTGCTGCCGGCGCCCAGCTCGCTATACACAGTAATGTCGCCCGCCAGTATCGACGTGACGATGTTGTAGCAGATGTTGAGCCCCAGGCCGCTGCCGCCCTGCCCCAGCTTGGTGGTGAAGAACGGATCGAAGATGCGTTTCAGGTTTTCCTGCGGAATGCCGACGCCGTTATCCCTGAACTCTATTTTCACACGCTCATTGTCGGCCAGCGCGGCCGACACTTGCATATGGCCCGGCTTACTGCTGTCAAATGCATGCAGCAGTGCATTGTCTATCAGGTTGGTGATGACCTGGCCCAGCGAACCCGGATAGCTGTCCATGGCAATATCAGGTGGGATATCCAGCGATATGCTCTGGCCGGAATGGCCTATGCGCAGGTTCAGCGTGGCGACAATCTCCTGCATGACCTGCAGCAAATCGAACACGCGCCGCTGCTCTGATGTGCGGTCTACCGCCACCTGCTTGAAACTGCTGACCAGCGTCGCCGCGCTGGTCAGCCCGCGCATCAGGATGGCCGATGAAGTCTGGGCGTCAGTACAATAGGCGTTCAGGTCGGAACGCTTGAGTCCTTCGCCCTGCAGTTTGGACATCAGCTGCCGCGTATTTTCCGCCAGCGTACTAGCGACCAGCAGGCAGTTGCCTATTGGCGTATTCAGTTCGTGCGCAACACCCGCCACCAGCGAACCGAGCGCGGCCAGCTTTTCCTGCGCCACCAGTTGCGCCTGCGTTTCCTTCAGCAGCCGGTAAGCATTGGCATTGTCCACCGCAATCGCGCCATAGGCGCACAGCGTGCGGAAGATCAGCCGCTCGCGCTCGCCGTAGGCATATTGCTTGGAAGACTGTATCGTCATGACACCTAGTACGCGGTCGGCAATCGTCAGCGGCGCAAACAACAGGCTCAGCGTGGCCTCGGTACCCGGCACCAGATTGGGATTGGTCTGACCAGGATCGATGTCGATCATGATCTCTTGTTGTTCGCGCAGGCAGCGGACCGAATTGGATTCCGAATTGGACAGCGACACGCTGTTCGGCGGCAAGCGGACACCATTTTCCACACTGAATGCCGACGTGATGGCCTGCCTGTCGCTATCCATCAGATAAATGACGAATGAAGTCACATGCAGCAGGCCATGTACATGCCGGTTCAGTGCCTGGAACACCGCCGCCAGATCCAGGTTGGCCGTGATCTCCTGCCCTATCGCACCGAGCCTTTCCAGGCTGGCGCTGGTCTGCTGCAGAACCTCGGCGCGCTCCGCCTCGGCAATGGCCAGCTGCCGGTGATATTCGCCTTCGGCGCGCATGCGCTCGGTCTGGTGGCTGACCTGCATGGCAGTGGCGCGGTTGCTAGCTTCCTGGTTATGCGTCTTGTCGCGTGCGGCAATTGCCAGGCGGCCTACGACAAAGGCTTGCTTGAAATCGCCGAGGGCAGCATGTGCATCGGCAATGGCATCCAGCAAGCTGCCGGGTATCGTGTAGCCCTTGATGACGGCGGCGACGTCCAGCGCCTGCTGCAGGTAATGCAGCGGTGCGCTGGCTTCGCTCATCTGCGCCGGCGGCGGCAGATGATGGCGCGCGTGGATGGCGGCCAGCACCTTGAGTACGTCTATCTGACGGAAATTATCCTTGCTGCGCTGTGCCAGCGTCAGCGCTTCCTGCGCGGCCTTAAGCGCATCTTCGGCATGGTCCATTTCCGACAGCGCATGCGCAAGCCCGCGCCGTGAACCTATCTGAAAATCCATTTGCGACAAGGCATCGGCGCGGTTTTTCAGTTGCTGAAAGCTGTTCAGCGCCAACTCAAAGTCGCCGCAGTCCAGTGCCAGGTCTCCCTGGTAACGCAGCGCCATCAGATAATTGCGCGAGCCCACCAGCGGCGTCAACAGCGACAACGCCTCTTCCAGCAACTCCTGCGCGGGGGCAAGGCGCCCCAGCCGCCGCAGCGTTTCCGCCATCTGGGTCAGCGACAGACCTATGCTGGCGGGCCAGCCGGTAGGCCGTGCCAGGTCGTGGCTGCGCTGCATCCACACCAGTGCTTCCTGATGGTCGTTCAGGCTGTTGAAGGCGTCACCGACATTGGCGGCAGTATGGATGGCGCGGCGAACCTGGCCGGTTGCAAGTGCGGCCTCATAGGCTTGCATACCGTGCGTCAGCGCCTTGGCAAAGTCGCCGGACAAGCCGGCAATCTGAGACAGGAATTCATGCACGCTGACCTGCAGCGCAAGGTTAAGGCCGGGACGGTCGGCATAAAAGCGGTTGCCCCAGCGTGCCGCCGCATCATGCACATCCTTGACGGCGGCGTTAAATGCCAATCCGCCTTCTGCAAGCTCTTCGCGCACAATATCGCCGGCCTGTCTTGAACAGGCCGCCGCAGCTTCCATTTCGCTGACGACACGCGGCGGGTTGCCGCGGCTGAGAAGGATGGAGCCCAGCAAAAAGTGGGCGTCGGCGGTACCGACAATATCGCCCAGCCGCTCGAACTCATGGACAGCCTGCTCGGCCAGGTTCTGCGCATCCTCCAGTTCAGCAAACAGCCAGCGGGCTTCGCCATGCACCAGCGACAAACGGGCGCTCATGCTATGCCGCAAATGTTCAGGCAAACGTGACCGCGCCAGTAGCGCATCGCCTTCGGCGGCCAGCGCCAGCGCCTTGCGCGTATCGCGCTGGCGTAAATGCCAGGCTAGCGTAATCAGCACGGGCAGGCGCTCTGCCTCCGGCGCAGCAGCCAATGTCCCTTCCAACTGGATGACATCCTCATTGGTAATGAACATTTCCATTTATCGGCGCACCTCGGCAGATGTCGGTTCAGGGATCAAATAAAACACCGGTCTCAATCCAGTAAAAGCATAGACAATTTGCATAGTACAGCCAGTATGACTGGCGGTCTATCGCGTCGTTGGCGTCGTTGGCATTGCTATATACGAGGATTTACGCTTAGCGGTTGGACTGCGCAGGCTTAAATAGCCAGTTCAACGCGGTTACGGCCTTTATCCTTGGCAATGTATAGCGCGGCGTCGGCAAGATGGATCAGCTCATTGAAGCTGATTTGCTGGCCCTGTGCAATGACGGCCACGCCCATGCTCAGCGAAGCCGGCACATCGCCGACATCGGTGGCAACCGGCTTGCTGCAAATCGCCAGCCTGACGCGTTCGGCAATTTCTATCGCCTCGTTTGCATCGCAACCCGGCAGCACGATCAGCACTTCCTCGCCGCCATAACGGCCAAGGGAGTCGTAAGGACGCAACACGGAAGAAATCCTGCTCGCCGCTTCGCACAACACAGCGTCTCCGGCCACGTGGCCGAAATCGTCGTTGATGCGTTTGAAATGATCTAGATCGCCGAAGATGATCGCAAATGAATGCCTGTTCCGCTGATGCCGCGTCAATTCCTTCTGCAGGATTTCGATAATGGCGCCGCGGTTGAACAGACCAGTCAGTGCATCGTGGCTGGCCTTGATGCGTAGTTTCTGCTCCAGCTCCGCAATACGGCGGCCTGCCCGCACGCGCACCTGCATCTCATCAATGTTGAAAGGCTTGCTGATGAAATCATCGGCGCCGGCATTCATCGCCTGCACAATGAATTCAGTTTCGCTTTTGCCGGTCAGCATGATCATGTAGACATAACGATCCCTGACACTCTCACGTACGACACGACAGACATCGATACCGTCCATGCCCGGCATCATCCAGTCGATGATGGCCAGCACAGGCGCGTCGGTCCGCTGCAATATTTCGCATGCTTCGTTGCCGTTGGTTGCGGTAATGACTTCGTAGCCCCACTCTTCCAGCGCGGCCTGCAGATACAACAGCGAAATGGGTTCGTCATCGGCGACAAGTATTTTCACAGACGGTCTCCGGCGCTGGCCGCGTGAAATGTGGAAGGCATGCGTACCCCTTGCGCCAGCACGCGATCCCGGATGAATGCATATTTCGCCATCAATTCTGCCGCGCCCACCATCATGCCCCTGTGTGATCTATTATTGCCGCCTGCTGCTGCCTCGGCCGGATGGATGTCTGCATGAATGCCGCCCGCCGCCTTCTTTACAGTAGCAGCAAATCCGCCGAACTGTGAGGAGTTTCCTCTACGGAACAAGATATTGCCCCAATATCATGATACTTACCAGCATTTAAGACCATAAAATTGTTGCAAAATATTAGCGGCAGCATTGCCGCCACATTAGCGCCAACACAGGCAATGGATGCAAAACCGAAGCAAAAAAAGAAAATGGGGTAGCCATTTTATTGGCTACCCCATTTTTATTTGTTTAAACCGTGTCAGGCAAAAGCCTGACGCAGCTTAGAACAGGTGACGCATACCGAAGTTGAACAGTTTGTCTGTCGCGCCTTTTGCGCCGGCATTGTATGTTGCATTGCCGTCGTTAGCTGTACGGGAATAAGATGCGTACAGGTTAGTGCGCTTGGACAAAGCATACAGGTAGCCCAGAGCGATCTGGTTAGCATCTGCATTGCCGACGTTTTCGTCTTTCAGACGTGTGTAGTCGATCAGGAACGAGCTTGCGCCGAACGGTACAGTTGCACCGATCATCCAAACGCGCTGTTCTGCTTCTGTCAGGTTAGTCAGGCTTGTTTCGCCTTTGATTGTTTCGTATGCAGCGTGTGCTTTTGCTACGCCGAAGTCATATACGCCGCCAACAAAGATTTTTTTGCCAGTAACTGCTGTGTTACCGCTTGGATCATTGACTTTTTCGTATGCAACAGCTGCATAGATAGGACCAGCAGAGTACACGCCAGATGCGCCAACTGTACGGCTTGCGTTAGTATCGCCAGCAACTTCGCCGAAAGCGTATTGAGCGCTACCAGTGAAACCACTCAGGTTAGGCGTGGAGTAAGTAACTGCGTTGTCGCGACGTGTGCCTGTTTTGAACAGACGATCGATGTTACCGGCCAGACCCAGGCTAAATGGATCAACTGCTTCGCCGATGGAGTAAGTGATCGATTTTTGGTGACCCAGGTTCACAGCACCGAAGTCGCCGGACAGGCCAACATATGCTTGACGGCCGAACGGTGTACCGGACTGGTCGTATGCGCCTGTATCCAGTTTGATACCGCTTTCCAATACGAAGTTGGCTTTCAGACCGCCGCCCAGATCTTCAGTACCTTTGAAACCCAGACGGGAACCGTTTTGCAGACCGCTGTCCAGGCCTGTTTTTGCACCGGCTGCAGCGCCGTTGTCATCGCGGGAGATACCAGCATCCAGCAAACCGTAGATAGTTACGGAAGATTGTGCAAAAGCCGCACCTGAGAAAGCGCCCAACAAGGCAACTGCGAGTAGTGATTTTTTCATTTATAGATTCCAAAAAAAATTGAAATTTGGTTCATGTCGAAAATAATATTGCATAATCGACATCAGTAAGTTTGCAGGTCTCAAAAGCCTTGAATCCGGGATACAGACCCAACGACGACTTTCACTATACCTGCCGAAAGTGACAACTTGATGAATTGTCCAAGGCTTGCTTCGGTACTCTGACAGATGTCGTAAAAAAAACACACTAACGAAATCTCATTAACATATTACAAATTTGTCAGAAACTTTATTCAAACGGCTTCGCATTATAGTCAAAAATCAA
The DNA here is from genome assembly GCA_043726505.1 of Undibacterium sp. Lineage (GTDB taxonomy): Bacteria > Pseudomonadota > Gammaproteobacteria > Burkholderiales > Burkholderiaceae_D > Undibacterium. The sequence goes on from JAYSKH010000393.1 coordinate 5,818, forward strand.
AAATGGTGCAGAGCATTAAGAAAATGCAGCCAGGAAAGTAAATTTCAAGTAACTAAATTGAAATTTATTCCATCTTTGCCAATGACAGTGACCGGTTTTCCACTAAAAAGTTCCGGCCAAAGAAAAGTTTGCAACGCAACAATAAAGTGCATCATCAAAAATAATGCGCTTTATTTCGGTGCAATTGGGAAATTATTGGTTTTGAAAAAACGCATCCCGTGGCAAATGATAAACGCATTCCAGTTTGCGTGCACGGGACCGGCGGAAGTGCTATTCGATGCTTTCCCACGCGTTTTTGCGGCCTGACAGCATGCGCGCATAAGCGCGTGACATGTACCAAGTGGTCATGCCTGCAACGGCAAAAAACAGCTGGCCGAACGCCAGCAGCAGCACAGAACGGTCAAGTATCGGCGCCACGACACCTGCCACCACGGCACCCAGCACCGTGACTGAGAACGACTGGCAGGAAGCAACGATGCCGCGTATTGTCGGGAACAGGTCCAGCACCAGCAGCGTTGCGCCCGGCGCCACCAGAGACATGCCGAAGGTATAAAAGAACAGCGTGATGACCGACCACGGCAGCATCGCTGGCCAGAACACGTGATAGACGAAATTGAACAGCGCGGCGCCGATCAGGAAATAAAACCCGATGTTCACCTGCCGCCATACGGTAATCTTGCCGGCCAGCCGGTTAGCCGTCAGCGCGCCGAAAAAGATGCCGCCGACCGAGGGCACGAACTGCCAGCCGAACTGGTCCGGCCCCAGCTTTAGATGCTGCGTGATGAAGACCGGTGCTGCAGAAACGTACAGGAAGAGGCCTGCAAAATTAAACGCAATCGTACCCGCCTTCAGATGGAACAGCGGCGACTTGAATACCATCTTGTAGCTTTGCCACAGGAATTCTGCACTGAAGGGCTGGCGCTTTTCCACCGGCAACGATTCCGGCAAGCGCTTGTAGCAAACCCACAGCAGGATGACGGTATAACCGAACAACAGCAGGAAGATGGTCCTCCAGCCAGAGAACGTGACGACCCAGCCACCCAGTATGGGCGCGATGGCCGGCGCAATCGAAAATATCATTGTCACCAGCGACAGCAGCCGTTCCGCCGGAGCCCCGGAATACATGTCGCGGATGATGGCCCTGCCCACGACCACCCCGGCCCCTGCCGACACGCCCTGCAGGATGCGAAAGCCCCACAGATAGTGGATGCTGTGCGCAGACGCGCAGCCGAAAGAGGCAACGGCAAACACCGCCAGCGACACCAGGATGATATTACGGCGGCCAAAAGCGTCCGACAGTGCGCCATGCCACAGGATCATGACCGCAAACGCCAGCATATAGGCCGTCAGCGTCTGCTGGACCTCGATGGGGCTGGCGTTCAGTGTTGACTGTATGCTGGGGAATGCGGGCAGATAGGTATCTATCGAAAACGGCCCCAGCATTGCCAGCGCTGCCAGCAAGGTGGCAAGCGCATTCTTGGCGCTCAGCCGGGGTTTGGAGGGTGACGCCGGTTCAGGAGTGGAAGACATAGGTAGATTGAAAAATGAGTCCGGCGGTACACAATGCCCGCCGATTTTTTATATATGCGTCCAAACCTGCCGTTAAGCTAAACCCGGTGCGCCGATTGGTGCGGCGCACCGCTACTACACTGCATATACCCGTGGAATATACCCATAGGATATACCCAAATTCAGCGGGTAAAACAGCTGATCATTAATTGTTATCATCCCGTGTTATTCAGCCCGCCATCAGTTGATGCCGCCCATGCACAGGTATTTGATTTCCAGGTATTCGTCGATGCCGTATTTGGAACCCTCGCGGCCCAGGCCGGATTGCTTGACGCCGCCGAAAGGCGCAACCTCATTGGAAATCAGCCCGGTGTTGATGCCGACCATGCCGTATTCCAGTTTTTCCGCGACACGCCAGACACGGCCGATATCACGAGAATAGAAATAAGAGGCAAGGCCGAAATCAGTATTATTGGCTGCGGCAACCGCTTCATCTTCGGTACGGAATTTGATAACCGCAGCGACCGGCCCAAAGGTTTCCTCGACCATGATCTGCATGCCGTCATGCACATTGGACAGCACGGTAGGCTCATAAAACAGCGAGCCCAGCGGATTCTTTTTACCGCCGGCCAATACCGTAGCGCCTTTGGCAATCGCATCGGCAACATGCTCTTCTACTTTGGCAACGGCCTGCTCGTCGATCAGCGGGCCCTGGCTGACACCCTGGTCAAAGCCGTCGCCGACCTTGATGTTCTTGGCACCTGCAGCCAGCTTTTCGACAAACGCATCGTAGATTGACTCATGTGCATAAAAACGGTTCGTACACACACAGGTCTGGCCTGCATTGCGGAATTTGGATTGCAAGGCGCCTTCTACGGCGGCATCCAGGTCGGCATCTTCAAACACAATGAAAGGCGCATGACCACCCAACTCCAGCGCCAGCTTCTTGACGGTAGGCGCGCATTGCCGCATCAAGATACGGCCGACGGGCGTTGAACCCGTAAAGGACAGGTGGCGCACCACCGGGCTATCGCACAATACCTTGCCTGCCTCGATGGACTTGTCGGAATCGGCGGTAATGATGTTGATGACACCAGCCGGCAGGCCGGCCCTGTGTGCAAGTTCTGCAATCGCCAGCGCGCTCAGCGGCGTCTGCTCTGCAGGCTTGATGACGATGGAGCAGCCTGCTGCAATCGCTGGTGCAACCTTGCGGGTAATCATCGCGATAGGAAAATTCCACGGCGTGATTGAAGCGCACACGCCTATCGGTTGCTTCAGCACGACCATGCGCTTGTCGCTCCACGTGGACGCCATTACGTCGCCGGAAACGCGCTTGGCTTCCTCGGCAAACCATTCGATGAAACTGGCGCCATACATCACTTCGCCCTTGGCTTCGGCCAGCGGCTTGCCCTGCTCGGCTGTCATCAGTGCGGCCAGATCGTCGGCATTAGCAATCATCAGGTCAAACCATTTACGCATGACGGCGGCTCTTTCCTTGCCGGTCTTTGCTGCCCAGCCGGGAAAAGCTGCTTGTGCCGCGTCAATGGCGGCCTGCGTCTCCTGCGCGCCCATATTGGGCACAGTGCCTACCAGCTTGTGCGTGGATGGATTAGTGACGTCAAAACTGCTTGCCGCTCCCACCCATAATCCATTGATATAGGCCTGGTTGTGCAACAGCGTAGGGTCTTTGAGGGTGAGTGCTTGGGACATCGATATCTCCGGCTGAACAGTATGAACAAGTGAGCTGGTCAGCATAGCGCAAACGGCATCCCTCTGCTGAGGAAGCGGAATGAATCTTTTTCACGCCAAAAACTTTGCGTGGCAAGCATGCGCCGCCGCACGAGGCGGGCAGCGCAATAGCCGGCAGCGGACCGGGATTAATCCGCCGTTTTCGGCTTGGCTTCTTCGCGGCGGTTGAAACCGGCCACCATATCAAAACGGAACAGCCTGCATTCCAGCGCACCGTTAAAGAAAGGCGTTTTGCGTGACTCCTTCAGGCGCAGCATTTTTGGCAGGCCCAGATCAGCCGTGAACAGAAATACGCTCCAGCCGGCAAAGCGCTGTTTGAGCGTAGTGCTGAAGGCGCTGAAGAAATCCTTGGCCATATCGTCCGGCTCCACGTTACTATCGCCGCGCACGCCTATCCTTTCGCCATACGGCGGATTGGTCAGCAGTATGCCCGGCGTTTCGGTCGGCGCCTTGATTTCCTGCGCTTCTATCTGTTTCAGCGGCACATCGAACTTGATACCCGCCTTGTTCAGGTTGTTACGTGTCATGACGATCATGTCGCCGGAAATATCGCTGCCGAAAATACTCGGCTCGGTGGGCACCGGATTGGCCCTGATGGCGTTCTTGATCGCCAGCCACTCTTCTTCATTAAAGCTGCCGAACTTCTCAAAGGCAAATTCGCGCCGTATGCCGGGTGGAATACCTGCCACCATCTGCGCCGCTTCAATCAGGATGGTGCCGGAGCCGCACATAGGGTCAAACAGCGGCATGCCGGGTTTCCAGCCGGAAGTACGCAGCAGGCCTGCAGCCAGGTTCTCGCGCAGTGGCGCGTCACCCGTTTCCATGCGCCAGCCGCGCTTAAACAGCGCTTCGCCGGAGGTGTCCAGATACACAGTGAAATTGCGCGCGTCCAGGAAGCCGACGATGCGCATGTCTGGATTTTTGGTATCCACCGATGGCCTCTGCGTGAACTGGTCACGGAAGCGGTCGCAGATCGCGTCCTTGATCTTCAGTGTCGTAAATTCCAGGCTTTTCAGCGGCGACTTTACCGCAGTGACGTCGACCCGTATTGTATGGTGGTAGCCGAACCAGTCTTCCCAAGGCTGCTCTAGCGTCAGGTCATAGATATCGTTTTCATTGACGTAGCCTGCATGCGCCATGCGCAGCAGCACGCGCGACGCAATACGCGAATGCAGATTGATGCGGTAGGCATCCTGCAGCACGCCGGAGCAATGCACGCCGCCGGGCACCTGCGTATGCACCTTCAGGGTTTTATCGGCTTGCGCGATTTCATCCAGCTCTTCAGCCAGTGCTGCTTCCAGGCCGCGCGGGCAGGGGCAAAAATAGGAATAACGTGTCATAGGGGTACCTTTTATCCGTTGTGTATCAAGTGTTGGCAGGAAGGGCACCATTGCCCTGCCTGGATATTGCGACCCGGCTGATATAACAACCGGGGGTGCTGCTGATTATGCTCTTTGTTGCGCTGTATTTGCAGTCCTATTTCTGGAACGCTCGCTCCAGGAAATCCAGCCTGTCCTGCCCCCAATAGCTGTCTCCCTGGTAGACGAACCATGGCGCGCCGAACACGTTGGCGGCTGTGGCTTCATTGGTAAACCTGTCGTATTCCGCCTGCACGCTGGCAGTCTCCGAGGATTTCAACAAAGCTTTACCGTCCAGCTCGCATTCCAGCGCCAAGCCCACCAGCGTATCCGGGTCTGCGATGTTTTTCTGGTTTTCCCATACGCCGGACATGATCGCCTGCGTCAGGCTCATTGCGGCATCAGTACCATTGGTCAGCTGGGCGGCGATGATCATCAACGCTGCGGGATCGGCCGCTACCGGAAAAAACGTCGGCTGCAGGTTCATCGGCAAACCCAGGAATTCGCTCCAGCGCTGCATTTCCACCAGCCTGTAGGCCTGGCGCTGCGGGGCCCGTTTGGCCAGCGGCAAGCCGCCGGAAATGCCGAAAACTTTACCCAGATCGAAGGGCCGCGCATCTATCTTGACGTCATACTTTTTTGCCAGCTCGACAAAACGCTTGTGACCGAGGTAGGACCACGGCGACTGGGGGGCAAAATAATACTCGCAAATCTTGGACATACATTACTCCTGAATTACACAAGGCAAAACGATGGGGAAAGCAGACAGATTTAAAACGGTTTGACGACGACCATGATCACGATGCCCAGCAACAATAATACCGGCACTTCATTAAACCAGCGGAACCACTTGTGGCTGCGCTTATTGCGGCCCTGTTCAAATTTTTTCAGCAGCGAGCCGCATGCATGGTGATAACCCAGCACCAGCACCACCAGCCCCAGCTTTGCATGCATCCATCCATTGCCGGGGCCCTTGCCTATGCCATAGCCCAGGTACATCCACAGGCCAAAGATAATCGCAGGCACCGCCAGCATGGTCGTAAAACGGTAAAGCTTGCGCGCCATCAGCAGCAGGCGCTCCGTCGTCACCGTTTCATTTTCCATCGCCAGGTTGACGAAGATGCGCGGCAGGTAAAACAGGCCGGCAAACCACGATATGACAAAAACGATGTGCAACGCTTTGATCCACAGCATATTGATCCTTTATGAAACCTTCATTGCAGCGGCGCTGCAAAATTTGGCGGGTCTGGCAGGCAGTAGCTTACTCACCTACTATGACGTGGCTATTGCCGCACTATTGCCTGACTTCGCCATGCCCGAATACGACATACTTCAACGACGTCAGCCCTTCCAGCCCTACCGGGCCACGTGCATGCAGCTTGTCGTTGGAAATGCCTATTTCCGCACCCAGCCCATATTCAAACCCGTCGGCAAAACGCGTCGATGCGTTGACCAGCACCGATGCGGAATCCACTTCGCGCAGGAAACGCATGGCGCGGCTGTAGTCTTCGGTAACGATCGCGTCGGTGTGTTGCGACGAATAGGTGTTGATGTGCGTGACCGCCTCATCCATGTCTTCCACAATCTTGATTGCAAGGATGGGTGCCAGATACTCTGTGCTCCAGTCCTCTTCTGTCGCCGCAGCCAGGTGCGGATAGCCGGCCAGTATCTGCGCTGCCTCTGCATCGCAGCGCAGTTCGACTTCCTTGCCGGCATACAGTTCCGCCAGCCCGGGCAATACTTGCGCCGCGACGGCGCGCGCTACAAGCAGCGTTTCCATCGTATTGCAGGTGCCGTAGCGGTGGCATTTGGCGTTGAAGCCTATCGCAAGCGCCTTGGCGATGTCGGCGCTGCTGTCAATATACACATGGCAGATGCCGTCCAGATGCTTGATCATCGGCACCTTGGATTCACGCATCAGCCGCTCTATCAATCCCTTGCCGCCGCGCGGCACAATGACATCCACATACTGCGGCATCGTGATCAGCTCGCCGACAGCGGCGCGGTCCGTGGTCTCCACGATCTGCACAGCGTCCGCCGGCAGGCCGGCGCCTGCCAGTCCTTCCTTGACCAGCGTCGCCAGCGCCTGGTTGCAATGTATCGCTTCCGAGCCGCCGCGCAATATCGTCGCATTGCCGCTCTTGATGCACAGGCCGGCGGCATCCGCAGTCACGTTTGGACGCGCTTCATAAATGATGCCGATCACGCCCAGCGGCACACGCATCTGCCCTACCTGTATGCCGGTGGGGCGGTATTTCATGTTGGAGATTTCACCGATCGGATCAGTCAGTGCTGCGACCTGCTCCAGGCCTTCAGCCATGGTGGCAATCGTTTTGTCGGACAGCATCAGCCGGTCCAGCAGTGCCGGTGCCAGGCCGCTGGCGCGCGCGGCATCCAGGTCCTTTTCATTGGCGGCGCGCAGCGCAGGCGCTTCACGGCGGATTGCCGCGGCAATCAGCATCAGTGCGCGGTTCTTGGCGGCAGTATCAGCCTTGGCCATCGCGCGCGACGCCTTGCGTGCGCGGATGCCGACGTCGGTCATATATTGCTTGATATCCATCTGCTAACTCTGAAAGAAATGTCTTAATGTCCATAAATGCCAATTTCTTTTGGCGAACCCAATGCTGCTTGCCGTTGCCTGTGGTGTTCCCTATGAAGCAGGCCCAGGCGTGGCCGGGTATGCCAGTCACCCTCTGATGCAGCAACGCCTTGTGAGCGCCCGCATGGTGTAGCGATCAATCCTGTCAATCTTGCCGGCGATTCGTGGCCCGCTACTTACCGGCTATGGCCTCAGCCTCTGGCAATGCGCAGACCCAGCTGCAGCATTGCGTCCCAGGCGTCTCCGGCAAAATCTTTGGCGCGCAAACCCTTGACCATCTTATCGACTTGCGCCGCATCCTGCAGTGCCGCCTCCAGCGTTGTCTGGCTGACACGATTGAGCGCGGGAGCCATCAGCTTTTCACGCGGCCCCCAGATACGATATTCTTTGAGCAGCATGCCGAGCGGGCGGCCCTGATTCATGCCGGATTTCAGCTTCAGCAGGCTGCGGATTTCTTCCGCCACCGCCCACAACACCAACGGCAAGGCCTCGCCCTCGCCCTTCAGGCCTTCCAGCATGCGTACCAGCCGCGGCACGTCGCCCGCCAGCATGGCTTCATTGAGCTTGAACACGTCATAGCGAGCCACGTTCAATACGGCATCGTGGATCTGCTCAAAGCTTAGTTTGCCCTGCGGATGCAGCAGGCCCAGCTTCTGTATTTCCTGATGCGCGGCCAGCAGATTGCCCTCGACGCGGTCGGCGATGAAATCCAGGCTCTGGCGGTCGGCGCTTTGGCCCTGTAGCGACAAGCGCATCGAAATCCACGACGGCAGCTGCGCCCGCTCCACCAGCGGGATATCAATATATACGGCAGCCTGCTGCAGGCTGCCTACCCATGCCGCCTTCTGCGTGGCCCAGTCCAGCTTGGGCAGCGTGATCAGCGTCAGATTGTCCGGCGACAGATGGCTTACATAATCCTGCAAGGCCTGGCCGCCATCCTTGCCCGGCTTGCCGGTGGGGATGCGTAAATCAATCAGCTTCTTGTCGCCAAACAGCGATTGCGACTGGTTGGCGGCCAGCAGCGCACCCCATTTAAAACTGCGCTCCACCGTCAGGATGTCGCGCTCCAGAAAACCCTGGCTGCGCGCGGCGCGGCGTATCTTGTCCGCAGTTTCCAGTGCCAGCAAATGCTCATCGCTGGTGATCACATACAGCGGCGCCAGCGACTTGGCCAGATGGGCATCTACCGCATCAAAACGCAATTGCATCGGTCATTCCTGTTTGCTCATGTTCAGCACGGCCAGCCGGCGCATGATCTGCTGCACCAGGTCGGTCTGCATGTCGCGGTACAGAACCACTTCTTCGGCCTCTTTCGCCAGCACCTGGGATTCATTGAAGGTGATATTGCGTTTCAGGCTGATTTCGGTCGGTTCCAGGAACTCGTGGCCGGCTTTATCCCTGACGCGGAAACGCAGCGTGTACAACAGGTTGTATTCACGCACACGGCCCTGGCTGTTCAGCGACAGGATGACCTTGTCGCGCGACTCGGACAGCACATCCAGGATCACCTCCGCATCGTCCTGCTTGGAGACAATGACTGTTTCGCCATTGGCGCGGATATTGCGTTTCAGCTCGCCGCCCAGCGGCGACGAATCGGCAAAGCCCAGATAGATACTCTTGAACGGAAAGGAAACCGCACCGCGCATGGCAAAGCCGCAGGCGGACAGCATCAGCGCCAGCACAAACAGGCTGGCGAACTGGAAAGACTTGGACAGGTTGACGCGCATGCTCGGTTTCCTTGTGATAGACATCAGGCGACGATATTGACCAGCTTGCCGGGAACGACGATGATCTTCTTCGGCGTACCTTCCACGTAACGCTGCACGTTCTCGTTGGCGAGCGCGGCCGCTTCTATGCTGGCCTTGTCGGCATCCTTGGCGACCGTGATGCTGCCGCGCAGTTTGCCGTTGACCTGTATCATCAGTTCGATCTCGGTCTGCACCAGCGCCGCTTCGTCCACTTGCGGCCACGCCGCGTCCAGCAGATCGCCAAACTCGGCCGCATAGCCAAGTTCCTGCCACAGGCCATGCGTCATGTGCGGGCATACCGGATACAGGCTGCGCAGCAAGATGCCGAACGCTTCGCGCGCGGCGGCGGCATTACCCTCGCCTTCCAGCTTGAAGGACTCTATCGTATTCAGCAGCTTCATGCCGCCGGACACCACCGTGTTGTACTGCATGCGCTCATAGTCGTAGCTGACCTGGCGCAATACCGTATGCACTTCGCGGCGCAGCGTCTTGCCTTCGGCGCTCAGTGCAGCCGGCAACGCACCGGCCTTGACCAGCAGCTGTTCATTCTTCGCGCCATAAGCCCATACACGGCGCAGGAAGCGGTGCGCGCCTTCCACGCCGGAATCATTCCATTCCAGCGTCTGTTCCGGCGGCGAAGCAAACATGACGAACAGGCGTGCGGTATCGGCGCCGTACTGGTTGATCAGCTCTTGCGGGTCGACGCCGTTGCTCTTGGACTTGGACATCGTCGTCATCTCATATTCCAGGGGCGAACCGTCGGATTTGAGGCGGCCGCCGGTAACTACGCCCTGCTCGTTGTGGATGACATCGACTTCATGTTCCCAGAAATAGTTCTTGCCTGCGCCTTCCAGCTTCTGGAAGAAAGCGCCCTTCAGCACCATGCCCTGCGTCAGCAGCTTGGAGAAAGGTTCGCTGGCGTCGATCAGTTTCAGGTCGCGCATGACCTTGGTCCAGAAGCGCGCATACAGCAAATGCAAAATCGCATGTTCGATGCCGCCGATGTACTGGTCCATTGGCATCCAGTATTTGCTGCCTTCGCCGACCATCGCCTGGTCATTGCCCGCGTCGCAGTAGCGCATGAAATACCATGAACTGTCGACAAAGGTGTCCATCGTATCGGTTTCACGCTTGGCCAGTTTGCCGCAGCTCGGGCAGGCAACGTGCAGGAAATCCTCGCGCTTGTTCAGCGGGTTGCCGGAGCCGTCCGGGATGCAATCTTCCGGCAATACCACCGGCAGGTCTTTTTCCGGCACCGGCACGGAACCGCAATCTTCGCAGTGGATGATAGGGATAGGCGTGCCCCAGTAACGCTGGCGGCTGACGCCCCAGTCACGCAGGCGCCACGTGGTTTTTTTCTCACCCAGGCCCTTGGCGCCGACCAGGTCGGCGACCTTGCCCACCGCCTGCTTATATGTCAGGCCATCCAGCTCACCGCTGTTGATGGTGACACCGCGTTGTTTGTCGCCATACCATTCTGCCCAGGCTTCAGTCGAATAGGTTTCGCCTTCCACGCCGACTACCTGCTTGACAGGCAGCTTGTATTTTTTGGCGAAGATGAAGTCGCGCTCATCGTGTGCGGGCACACCCATGACGGCGCCGTCGCCGTAGGACATCAGCACATAGTTGCCGACCCAGACTTCTACCTTATCACCCGTCAGCGGATGCGTGACGAACAGACCGGTAGGGCGGCCTTCTTTCTCGCGCAGCGCCAGTTCGGCTTCGGTCGTGCCGCCTTTTTTGCATTCTTCAATGAAGGCTACCAGCGCCGGATTGGATTCGGCGGCATAAGTTGCCAGCGGATGCTCCGGCGCCACTGCGCAGAAAGTCACACCCATCACCGTGTCGGCGCGCGTGGTGAACACATACATCTTGCCGTCCTGGACCAGCTGGCCGGCACTGTCGCGGATATCGTGCGTGAACGCAAAGCGCACGCCTTCGGATTTACCTATCCAGTTTTCCTGCATCAGGCGCACACGTTCCGGCCAGCCACTCAGGTAATTCGGATCTTCCGGATTAGCGACGGCAGACAGCAGCTCTTCTGCATACTGCGTGATGTTCAGGTAGTAGCCGGGAATCTCGCGTTTTTCGATGACAGCGCCGGAGCGCCAGCCGCGGCCGTCTATCACCTGCTCATTGGCGAGCACGGTCTGGTCAATCGGGTCCCAGTTGACGACTTGCGTGCGGCGTTCGCAGATGCCTGCTTCCAGCATTTTCAGGAACAGCCACTGGTTCCATTTATAGTACTCCGGCGAGCAGGTTGCCACTTCGCGTGACCAGTCGATGGCCAGGCCCATCGCCTGCATCTGGGTCTTCATGTACTCGATGTTATCGTAGGTCCACTTGGCGGGAGGCACCTTGTTCTTGATCGCCGCGTTTTCCGCAGGCAGGCCGAATGCATCCCAGCCCATAGGCATCAGCACGTTGTAGCCGTTCATGCGCAGCTGGCGGGCCAGCATGTCGTTGATCGTGTAATTGCGCACGTGGCCCATGTGCAGCTTGCCGGATGGATAAGGCAGCATGGAACAGGCGTAGTACTTTCCTTTCGGGAAGCGCTGATCGTTTTCCACGGCTTTGTAAGCGTCGATTTTCTTCCAGTGGCTTTGTGCCGATTGTTCGACTTCTGATGGGCTGTATTTTTCTTGCATGACGGCTCGGTTGGATAAATTCGGTTTATTGCGGGAACAACTCTGAACCTTTGATTATAACTTGTTCAGGCTGATTTTTAGGGAAAGGGCCCTGAGGTGGGCTTTTCTATTTTCCGGCAGCGGGGCCGGTCGGGGGTTCGGTGACAAAACCGATTTTTGCCAGGCCATGGTTTTGTGCAGAAGACATCACTTGCGCGATGATTTCATACCGCGTGGATTTATCGGCCCGCAGCTGCAGTTCCGGTTGCGGATGCGCCTGGCCGGCTTGCTGCAGCTTGCCGGCCAGTGCGGCAACGTCGATTTTGTCTTGATTCCAGTACAACTGTCCGCTCGCATCAAAGGATACGGTGACGGTCTGCGGCTTTTCCGGCGCGGCGCCGACTTGCACTTTTGGCAAATCCAGTTTGATTGCGTGGGTCAGCAAAGGCGCTGTGATAATGAATATCACCAACAGTACCAGCATGACGTCCACCATGGGCGTCACATTGATGTCGGCCATTGGCAGCAGATGCTTGCCGGACTTGCCGCTGCCATCACTGCTGAACTGGCCAAATCCCATATCGCCGCCCTATTTCCGGCCGCCGGCACCGGCGCCGGCACCATCGGCAGCAAAGGCTTTGCTCAGATGTGCGTGCAGATCATAGGCAAATGCATCCAGTTCGGCCATCGTGATACGGTTGACGCGGTTCAGCGCGTTATACGACAGCACGGCGGGAATCGCCACCATCAGGCCCAGCGCGGTCATGATCAGCGCTTCGCCGACAGGCCCGGCGATCTTGTCGATCTGTACGATGCCGGAAGCCGATACTTCGGTCAGCGCATGATAGATGCCCCAGACCGTGCCCAGCAGGCCAACGAAAGGCGCCGTTGAGCCTATCGATGCCAGCAGCGTGAGACCGGTTTCCAGCTTGACGGTGATGCGGTTCATTTCCTGCCGCAGGCTACGCGTAATCAGGTCGGTTGCTGCCGTGCCGGCGCTCAGCGATCCCGCCTGGGTGGACGGGTCGGCCGCATGCAAGGCCTTACTCGCCAGCGGCGCATAGATATTATCGCTATCGGCGGCGTTGGCCATGGCAATTGCGTCGCCCATGGTCGGCGCTTTCCAGAAACTGTCCAGCACACCAGCGCTGCGGCGCACGCGCCATGCTGCCCAGGCTTTGGACAAAATAGTAAACCAGCTTGCCAGCGACATCGCCAGCAACAGGTAAGCCACCATGTGGCTGATTGCGTCGCCCTGCGCCCAGTACGACGAAATTGAAAAATTCATCTGGTGGCCGTCATGTTACGGTCATTACGGTCAGCTTAACGCAGGTTCAGCACGTCGAACATGTCGTACAGGCCGGTCTGCTTGTCTGCCAGGAAACGCGCCGCACGCAGGCTGCCGTGCGCATAGGTGACGCGGCTGGAAGATTTATGCGTGATCTCTACCCGTTCGCCAATGCCGGCAAACAGCACAGTGTGATCGCCGACGATGTCGCCGCCGCGTATCGTTGCAAAACCGATGGACGAAGGATCGCGCTCGCCGGTCACGCCTTCGCGTGCATAGACGGCAACGTCATTGAGATCGCGCCCCACCGCATCGGCAATCACTTCACCCATCTTCAGCGCGGTGCCGGAAGGCGCATCCACTTTATGCCGGTGATGCGCTTCGATGATCTCGATGTCGTAACCATGCGAAAAACTCTTGGCGGCCATTTCCAGCAGCTTCATCGTCACGTTGACGCCCACGCTCATATTCGGCGCGAACATGATCGCGGTTTTTTGCGCAGCGGCGGCGATAGCCGCCTTGCCTTCATCGTCAAAGCCGGTGGTGCCGATGATCATCTTGATGCCGTGCTCGGCACAATAGGCAAGATGCTGCAGCGTACCTTCGGGGCGAGTGAAGTCGATCAGGAAATCCGCATCCGCTAAGCCCTGCGACAGGTCGGACACAATGAGCACGCCGGCGGGCGCGCCGAGGAAAGCCGCGGCATCACTACCCAGATGCGGTGAACCGGCAACGTCCAGCGCACCGGCCAGCACCATATCGTCGGCGTTGGCAATAGCTTCCACCAACATTTTCCCCATCCGGCCGGATGCGCCTGCCACGGCTATTTTCAACGCTGCCATGGTTTATTCCCCGTTAGTGTCTTTTTTCTTCTCTACGCTCGGCGCCAGCTCGGTACGTTCGCCGATCTTGGCGTTAGTGATGTGCGCGAGATAGTCTTTTTCGGTCGGCAGGTTGCCGCCGTCAAAACGGCTTACCGTATTATTTTTAAAGAACACGCTGACTTGGCTGGTGATGACTTCGCCGTTAGGTTTCTGGATGCGGAAAGGATAATCCCAGCGGTCTTCGTGGAACATGTCGGTCAGCAGAGCCGTACCCAGCAGGAAACGGACCTGTTCGCGGTTCATGCCTTCTTTCAGCTGCGCCAGCATTTCCTGGGAAACGAAGTTACCCTGCTGAATCGTAATACGGTAGGGAGAAACATAGTTGAGCACCTTGTAAATGCCGGTAGGCGCCGTCACCTGTGCTCCACTGGCGATGCCCTTCTCGGAAGCAGCGGTCAGAGGCTGCATCGAAGTGATAGAATCTGGTTTGGGAGCATTGCCCTGGGTTGTAGAAGCACCGTTCAGCGGCGTAGTCTGTATCTCTACCGGCTTTTTGGAGGCACATGCAGCCAGGGACAGAAGTACAGGAGCGAGCGCAATAAGCAGCCCTGCTCGCAACGCCTTGCTTCGGGATGTTTCTGAGAACAACAATCGCATGGATAACCTCAATTTATTGAGCAATAGTGCTAAAACCCTATATCATAAAGCAGATAGTACTTTTTTGACCGAAAACATGACGAATAGCACTCCAAACCTGAAAGCCAGCGGACTCAAGGCAACCCTGCCGCGTCTGAAAATCCTGGAAATTTTTCAAAACAGCGCCGTGCGCCACCTGACCGCCGAGGATGTCTATAAGATATTGCTCAGCGAAAACATGGATGTCGGCCTGGCAACAGTCTATCGTGTTTTGACGCAGTTTGAACAGGCAGGCTTACTCAGCCGCAATCATTTTGAATCCGGCAAGGCTATTTTCGAACTGAATGAAGGCTCGCACCATGACCATCTGGTATGCCTGGAATGTGGCCGCGTTGAAGAGTTTTACGATGAAGAGATAGAAAAAAGACAACAGGCTATTGCCAAGGAACACGGCTTCACGATTTCCGAACATGCGCTGGCGCTGTACGGCTACTGCTCCAAGCCCGGCTGCGGCGACAAGGTGCGCAAGTAGTCAGTAAGCACCTATAAAACCGCAAAGCTGCGGTGATGAAATAAAAATGAGAAAACGGCCTGCATATGCAGGCCGTTTCATATTGGAGAGCCGAAAACCGGTTCCCGGTTACGCTACCCTCAAATCAGCGGTGGGCAATCTTGCCGTCGTCTTCAGACAAGACGATTTCCACACGGCGGTTCAGCTGGCGGTTGCTGGCAGTATCGTTGCTGGCAACCGGATATTTCATGCCGTAGCCCTGGGTAGCAACCCGGTCGCGGCTGACGCCCATGCCCATCAACGCCACCATCACCGAGTTGGCGCGACGCTCAGACAGATACTGGTTATGCGCGGCAGTGCCTGTGCTGTCGGTATGGCCTTCTACCAGAACCACCCTCTGCGGATTCTGCTGCAGGATCAGCGCCAGTTTTTGCACAGTTGCCATGCCGTCCGGCGTCAGCTCAGCCTTGTCCACCGCAAACAGCACGTCACCCAGCGTAATGATCAGGCCACGCTCGGTTTTCTTGGCGGACAGGTCATCCAGCTCGGCCTGCAACTGGCGTGCGCGTTCTTCGGCATTCATCTGCTGGCGCTGCGCATTGGCAGCTTCGCTCTGAGCCATGGCAGCCTGGCTCTTGGCAGCATCGGCATCCATCTTGGCCTTGTCGGCTTCCATCGTCCTTTGCTGCAGACGGATCTGGTCCTGCTGCTGCTTGGAATTTGCAATGGACTCTTCAGCTGACTTCTGCTTCGCTACTTCGCGGGCATTGGCTGTCTTTTGTTTGGCAACGTAGGCCAGGTTGTCTACCTTTGCCAGGCTTTCCTTTTGCGCCCATGCCGTGTTCGCCTGGTCCAGAGCATCGCTGGCCATTTTCAGTTCTGCGGAAGCAAGGCGGGCCACGGTAGGATTACTTTGCGTCATCGCAAAATCCCGGCGAGCATCTTCCAGTGCGCCATTTGTCTGTGGAACAGAACTACAGGCGGACAGCAGCGCGCCGGCGGCCAGCATAAGGGCAGGTAAAAATTTAAAACTTCGCATGATGAATCCCTTTCGATTTTGAAGATGACAGCGCGGAAGCGCCTTCATCCATTTTTATTAAGCTTACTTGTTCGCGTCATGCATCAACTCAGTCGATGCACTTCAACTGATGTATTTACTTGGCTTACTTAGTGCTGGCGCTGCGGTCCAACTCTTCACGCATGACGCGGATGTTGTCCTGCAGCGCATTGGCCGCAGCCTGGGCCTTGGCGGAACTGGCCTTGCTTTGCGCCAGTTGCGCATCAACCTGCGCCTGGTTGGCCAGTTCACGCGCAGTGGTGTAATCCTTGGCTGCCAGCGCGCGATTGGCACGGTTCAGTTTATCCTGCGCGGAAGCGACTTCTACCGGCGCGTATTCGGCAGCACCGGACACTGTCGCATCGCTCACCGCCGCCTTGCTGACAGCGACATCGGAAGTCGCCGGCACTTTTTCCTTGCTGGCGCAACCGACCAGGCTAATCGCCACCAAGCCAGCGCAGCAGGCGGTTTTCAGCCATCCACTATTGATAGTGCTCATCATCTTCATCTCTGTTTTTTTCGCTTGTTTCTGTTGTTGTGTCAGTGTTTTCATCATCAAACTCCGTGGATTAAGTTGTTCTTAGTTTTCTTGCGTTGCATCGATACTCACCACAATCACCGTACTTTTTTTTAAATCCGTAGCGATGTCACTTTATAAAGCGGAACGTGCTCTCCCTCAGTACGCCAACGCACATAAAAATCACTTGTCCTGATGTATTCTTTCTCCCATGTTCCGCGTCCTTGCCTGCTGCTCCTCGTGGCAGATGGATAGCGAAATCCCGGCGCCCGGCCATCCACCTCCTCCCTTAGAAAGCACCGCATATGAATATCAATCTTTTACTGACTCCACTGGTTTCACTGATTGCCGGCATATTGATACTGGTCGTGCCGCGCCTGTTAAACTTCATCGTGGCGATCTACCTGATCATCATCGGCTTGATAGGCCTGTTCGGCACCGGCCACCTGCTTCGCTAACGAAATAAAACGACGGGTTCACCCGTAATCACTTGATGACAAAAACAACGAAAATAATAGGCGGGACCCTGCTCGGCCTGACCGCACTGCTCGCAATCGCTATCGTGCTGTTCCTGAACTACGACTGGAACCGCGCCAGGCCCTGGCTGAACAGCCGCGTATCGGACGCCATCGGCCGGCCCTTCTCCATCAATGGCAACCTGGCGCTGACGTGGGATAAACCACCCACGCCGCAAGCCGGCTGGCGCAACTACATCCCATGGCCGCACCTGTCGGGGGAAGATATCCGTATCGCCAATCCTGACTGGGCAAAATCTGCGCCCTATATGACGCAAATACAGCGCGTGCATTTCTCTTTGAACCCGCTGCCGCTGCTGGAAAAGAAAATATCCATCCCAGCACTAGAGCTGGAAGCGCCGAACGTATCACTGGAGCGGCTATCGCCCACCCAGAACAACTGGGGCTTCAAGACTAGCGACACGCCCTCTGAATGGAAACTCGCTCTGGATGAAATCGTCTTCGCCAAAGGCGTCGTCAAACTGAAGGATGCCGTCAAACACGCGGACATTACCGCCGATATCGATACGCTGGACGACAAACAGGCAGCCGCCAGCAACAATCTGTATGGCATAGGCTGGACGCTGAGCGGTAGCTTCAACCAGGAAAAAGTCAGTGGCAGTGGCAAAGCCGGCGGGGTGCTGTCGCTGCAAAAGCTGAATGCGACGTTTCCTCTGGAAGCCGATATGCAGATCGGCAAATCCGTCAAGGTGCAGGTTAAAGGCACGCTGACCAATCCCAGCGACCTGGCGGCGGTGGACATGCGTCTGCATCTGGCAGGCAGCAGCATGGCAAGGCTGTATGCGCTGACGGGCGTGGTACTGCCGGAAACACCGCCCTTCTCCACCGAAGGCCATCTGACGGGGCGTCCCAACCACAGCGGCGGCAACTGGGCTTATGACAAATTTACCGGCAAGGTAGGCTCCAGTGACCTAGCGGGAACACTGGAATACACATCGCAGAAAGACGGCGCGCCGCTGGCTCGTCCGCTGCTGAGCGGCGCGCTGGTATCCAGGCTGCTGCAGTTTGATGATCTCGGTCCGCTGATTGGCGCCGATTCCAATGCCAGCAAGCAGAACCGCGGCGCGGCGCCGGTGCAGCCGGCGGACAAGGTACTGCCGGTTGAGAAGTTCAACACGGAGCGCTGGGGCAGCATGGACGCGGACATCAAGTTCACCGGCAGCAAGATTATCCGCAGCAAAGATCTGCCTATCGATAACCTGGTTACCAATGTGCACCTGAAAGACAGCGTCATCTCGCTGACGCCGCTCAATTTTGGCGCTGCCGGCGGCAACTTCAGTTCCAATATCAAACTGGATGGCCGCGAGCATGTGATCAAGGCCGAAATGAAGGTCAGCGCCCGCCATTTGAAGTTGAAAAACCTGTTTCCTTCCTTCGAAGCGATGAAAGCCAGCCTGGGTGAAGTCAACGGTGATGCATCGCTGTCGGCGACCGGCAGTTCCATCGCCGGCCTGCTGGGCAACTCCAACGGTGAAGTGAAGGCACTGATCAACCAGGGCTCGATCAGCAAACTGCTGCTGGAAGAAATGGGGCTGAACATCGGCAATATCGTGCTGACCCAGCTGTCGGGCGACAAACAAATAGAAATCAATTGCTTGGCCAGCGATTTTGCAGTGACCAGCGGCCTGATGCAAACACGTACCTTCGTCGTCGATACGCAGGAATCGATTACAAATGTCGAAGGCCAGGTGAGCCTTGCGAAGGAAGAGCTGAATCTGAAAATCAATCCACACAGCAAGGGCCTGCGGCTGATCTCGCTGCGCACGCCGTTGTATGTAACGGGTACTTTTAAACATCCGAACCTGAGCCTGGACAAAGGTGTACTGGCGATGAAGGCCGGTGGCGCGGTAGCGCTGGCAGTGCTGGCACCGATCGCCGCGCTAGTGCCGCTGGTAGCGGTAGGCCCGGGGCGTGACAGCCCCTGCGCAAGCCTGCTGGCGGAAGCCTCCAGCAAACCGCAGGCTCCGCCTCCCGGCAAAACTAGGACCGACAAGCCGGTGAAGAAATAGAGAAAAATGCAGTAGCGACGAAGCATCCGCGATAGCTAGCTACTGCTAGCTATCGCTGTTCCGGCGCCAGTTCGTGGATAACGACCGCGGTTTCTTCCGACACATTGGCGAGCCACCCGGCCTGCTTGATGGCGCGGCTACCATCGCGGTAGCCCTGCTCCCAGCGCCACTCTATCGACCCGCGCGAAAAGTTGATGTCCTTGGCCGCCATGTGCCAGTCTTGTCCCGCGTAAGGTATCCTGACGATATGCAAGGTCGTATCGCAGCCCAGCGCTGACAGCAGTTGCTTGTCGGACGCGGTCTTTTGTTTGGCGGGCAGGCGCTTGTACAGGTCGCGCAGCGCCCGCTGTAATTTGTGGGTTTCCAGATAGGCATCGATATGCCGCATCGAGCGCGAAGCGAACATCACGTCCTTTTGCCTCGTCTGCACTTCATCCAGCGTGCGCGGTTCTTCACCGTGCGCACTCCACAGGTCCACCATGAAGCACAGTGCGTTAGCGTGCGGCTGGTCGTTCAGCACGGTTTCCAGCGGCGTATTTGAATACAGTCCTCCATCCCAATACAAATCCCCGTCTATGCGTACCGGTGGAAATCCGGGCGGCAGCGCGCCGCTGGCGAGGATATGCTCGGGCCCGAGATCGCGCTCACGGTTGTCGAAGCTGGCCAGCTCGCCACAGGTGACCTTTAGCGCATTCACCGTCAGGCGCATGCCGCCATCTGCGTTCAGGTAATCAAAATCCACCAGTTCCTTCAGTGTGCCCGCCAGCTCCCGTGTCTCATAAAAACTGGCGTCATCCGGCTGCACGGGGAAACCGGCTGCGAAAGGGCTGAACACCCTCGGTGAGAAGAAGCCGGGTACGCCGCGCATCATGGTACCCAGCGTCGCTACCGAGATATTCGCTTTTCTTGCCTGATCCGGCATGCTGGCCATGTCAATGCCGTTGCCCGGCGATACCCGTTGCCAGAATTCCTTCAGACGCTGCAGCCGGGTTTCCTGCGGGTTGCCGGCGATCAGCGCTGCATTGATGGCGCCAATGGAGGTGCCGACTATCCAGTCAGGCACCAGGTCGTTTTCATGCAAGGCCTCGAACACGCCGGCCTGATACGCGCCCAGCGCGCCGCCGCCCTGCAACACGAGAACGATGGGATTACTATCGGGGTTAAGGCGATTGGCAGCAGAAGCCTGGCTTGGCAAGGAGGGTTTCATCAATATCCACAATGAGAATTAGAACAGGAACCAACGCAGCAAAAACGCCGCAGGGTGGGGACAATTGCTCCAGGCATTAGCCAGACCTGGCCAGACCTGGCTACGCCTGCTTTTCAGCCTTGGCGATTGCCAGCTGCAAGGCATCCATGACAGTGCCGGCATTGAAAGGTTTGATGATATAGCCACTGACGCCGCTTTGCAGCGCCGTTGTAATAGTATCCCTGTCCTTACTGGACGTCACCATCAGGATGATGGTTTTGGGTAGCGCTTCCTTGATTTTTTTCAGCACATCCAGGCCACTCACCGTGGGCATGACGACATCCAGCAGGATGATGTTGGGTTGCAGCCGTAGCGCCATTTCCACGCCGCTATCGCCATCGGTTGCTTCGCCGACGACGATATAACCTTCGTGCCTGAGGATCACGCGCAGTACCTCACGCGTCATGTCATTGTCATCGACTATCAGTACCGACATCGTTTTCTGACCTGC
>JAYSKH010000394.1:0-40116 GCA_043726505.1 Undibacterium sp.
ACCTGCGAATTTCCTCATGCGTCAGCAGCCCTACATGCGCTGCAACATAGACCGAATGTATGGCTGCAATCGACTATGTCAACATCAACACTTGAAGATTTGTTCTTGCAAAGGGGAGGCGTCCATGTATGGGCAAACGCTTCATCTGCCCAACAATCTCCAAATGACCACCGGCTACTGGATAAAATGGTGCTGTCTGTTTTTGGAGATGTTGGGCTGATAGAGCGTTAGCCCAACCTACCAATTCAGAGTGGTGGCTCGCTCAGATGCCCTATCTACCCCGGGCTTCTTTGTATAAGTGTCGTTCCAAACTCTATTATTGCCACAATGAGATACCGACGATCCGATATCCCCGGCGCCACTTATTTTTTTACCGTCAATCTGGCGGATAGAAAAAGCCGGCTCCTTGTAGACCATATCGAATCGCTGCGTAGCGCCATTCGCAAAACCAAACAATCAAAGCCCTTCGATATCATCGCGATGGTTGTGATGCCAAATCACTTGCACGCGATCTGGAAATTGCCTGAAGACGACGCTAATTTTTCGGTGCGTTGGTCCATGATCAAAAATGCGTTTTCAAAAGCACTGCCGAAAATAGAACTTGTTTCTGATAGCCGGTTGGTAAAACGGGAGCGCGGTATCTGGCAGCGCCGTTATTGGGAACATCAGATCAAAGATGACGGTGATCTGGAAAAGCATGTGAACTACATTCACTTCAATCCGGTGAAGCACGGCTTCGTAAAAAAAGCAGCGAACTGGCCGCATTCTTCGATTCATCGAGAAATTGCAGTGGGAAATATGGATGAAGATTGGGCGTTTTTGGATGATGTAAGTATCAATGAATAGCGACATTCGGATAACGAAGGCATTTCACAATGAGCAGCAAACTAATTTCGGAGGTTGGGCTTAAGCTTCATCAGCCCAACATCTCCCAAAAAAAGAAGGCATTATTTCATTCAACGACTCGTGGTTACGCGAAGAATGTTGGGCAAATGAAGCGCTTGTTCAACCTACAAAATCAGTTTTTCGGCAATTGAAGAGTGCTTCAACTGCCTTGACGTGCGAGACAATATTCCAAGTGGCACGCAATGATTGAAGCAAACACAGCCTGTGCTATCTTACCGTACCATAAGCCTCAAGCTTCCCACCCATTCTCATCATCCAAAAACACCATGCGTTTATCAGCACTCCTGGCGATAGCTGCCTTTGCATCGCCAACCCTGGCCTCCGCCCAACTGGCTCCTGTTGCCCCAGCCGCACCCGCTTTCACTGTCGCCAAACCTTCACTCCCGCCCGCACCGCAAATAGAACTCGCACCCGCTTTCCTCAAGCGCATTCACACCATCACCGATGCGTTTGAAAAGATAGACGGCATCTCTTACGACCAGGCGGTGGATCTGTACAAACGCGATCCGGACCGTAACGCCAATCTGGCCTTGTGGGAAGAGATACTGAAGGCCTACAAATCGTATTGCCATTTCCGTTGCAAGACCGAGGTAGAGCAGCTTGATGTATACCGCGTGCTGTTGCTGCGCTCGATGTATACCGAGGATGAGGCGCTGAGGCAGGCGCGGCCGCGGATATTGACGCCGGAGCAGGCGAAGACTTTGATGCGCTATTACAGCCTGCCGCCCAAGCCTATGGATGTGCCTGCCAGTGCGGTAAAGACCAACTGAGGCGCTATCGGCAACAACGGACCAAATAATTCTCACCGGAAATATTTGGCATAGTGTAAAGTATATTTATTGCTCTACGAGCAATTTATCTTCTTTCACTTTAGCTATGTGCCGTTACGCCTGATGATGAATTTTCGCAAGCCTTCCCGAGTTTCTCGCAACGCGGCGGCACTGCTGGCTGCCGTTTTTTTGTCTGCTGCTGCTCCATCTTCCCGTGCCTCCAACGATGGCCATCTGTGCGATGGGCCTGCCGGCATTGTGCTGTGCGGATCACTGATGGCAGTGGATGCGCTGACGCCGAAAATGCCGGCAGAACGATTGACCGACGCGGCCAGGCAGGGTGATCTGGACAAGCTGAAGAGCCTGCTGGCGGTTTTCCCCAACACGGTAGAGCCGTTTCATTTGCTGAGTACGGCAATGTACAGCTATGTCTACAGCGAAGGTGGCAAGGCAAAGGACGCTGATAAGCTGAAGACCATACAGTTTTTTCTGGACAAAGGAGTGGACATCACCCAAGGCGGCGCGAATACCTTTGCAGTGAGCCTGGCGTCCGGCGTGCAGAGTAAAAAGCGGCTGGAAATGACGGAACTGCTGATGAACCATGGCGCATCGGCGAAGAACGTGGAGTTGAGCGTGCTGGTGTTGTCGATAGGCCGCCCCGGCTATGCAGAGTCGGACGATATGTCCTATCGCATGCTGCAGGTGCTGCTGGAACATGGTGCCGATCCCAACCGCACTGAACCCGGAAGAAGGCCGGCATTGCTGAGCCTGGTGATGGTGGGCCAGTTCACGATGGCCGAACTGCTGCTGCAGCACGGAGCCGATCCTGATGCCGCTGTGAGCCTTGCGCAGCCTAGCGGCCTGCTGGTGTTGGCGAGGTATTGCGGAAAGCCGGATTATAAATGGATGACCAAAGAAGTGGCGGACCGTAACTGGAATACCTGCGTGCAGGCGCTTCCGGCCAAAGCCAGTTTTATGGTGGAGCACGGCGCCGAAGTTAACGGCCGGGCCAGCACGCAAAACCAGTGCGCAACGCCGTACGACATCGCCAAAAAAGAAGATAACGCTTTGCTGGCAAAGACTTTACTGGAACTGAAAGCTGATCCCCGCTTTGGACAAAAATGTCTGGCAGGTGGGTAGAGCAGAATGCGGCAATGCATTGTATTATTTGCACGATCAGTAGATCATCTTGTTCATTTATTGGGAGCAGTCATGCAATTGATAGGAATGCTGGATTCACCTTACGTCCGCCGAACGGCGATCTCGCTGCAATTGCTGGGTCTGCGCTTTGAGCACCGCTCGCTGTCGGTGTTCAGCACCTTTGAGCAGTTCAAAGAGATCAATCCTGTAGTCAAGGCGCCGACGTTGGTGTGCGATGACGGTGAGGTGCTGATGGAATCCACGCTGATCATTGATTATGCGGAAGCGCTGGCCGCGCCGCGCAAGAGCCTGATGCCTGCCGTCGTTAAAGAACGGCAGCACGCGCTGCGCGTCATAGGCCTGGCGCTAGCTGCGTTGGACAAGGGCGTGCAGATTGTGTACGAGCGCAATATGCGGCCTGCGGAAAAGCTGCATGCACCCTGGGTAGACCGCGTGTCCGGCCAGGTGCTGGCGGCGCTGGATCTGCTGGAAGCCGAATTGAAGGCTAACCCACTGGCAGTGACCAGTGATGCGATGACGCAGGCCGGCGTGTCGGTGGCGGTCACATGGCACTTCTTGCTGCAGATGATAGCGGACGTGGTGCCGGTGGCGCCGTATCCGCAGCTGCAGGCATTTTCACGGCAGGCAGAATTGCTGGTGGAATTCAAGGCCGCGCCTTTTGGCGATGGTACTTATCACAACCCTGACAAGCCTGTTTAGTTCGGTAGAATTGATTCAGCGCCGAAGAGCGCGTATTGCATATTCCAAAGGGCGGAATAACAGCCCTTGCTTGCGGTTTATGCCCCGCAGGCAAGAGCCATGCACTTTCATTCGTAATCCAAAACAACAATTTAGATGTCAAGCTTGTGCCTTTCAATTCCTTGTAATAGGATGGTGCCACATGGAAACATATCGTTACATATCAGCACATGTTTTTGTGAAGCCGCCGCCAGGAACTGACTTTGTCCCAACTACTCAAAAAATTTTAAATCGAATTCGGAGACCATCAATGAAGCAATATTTTTCTCTCGCAGCATCTGCCGCTTGCCTCGCTATCTCAATGGCAGCCCCTGTCGCCCACGCTGCGGCAGACCGTGGCACAGATCCGGAAGCGCAGGAAATGGTAAAAAAAGCGGTGGCGCTGATCAAATCTGCCGGCCCTGAAAAAGCCTACAAGGTATTCACCGAACACCCGGACGGCGCTTTCAAGGACCGCGATCTGTATGTATTCGTGTACGACTTTGACGGCAACTGCCTGGCGCAGGGCGCGAATCCTAAAATGGTAGGCAAGAACCTGATCGCGCTGAAAGACGGCGACGGTAATGCCTTCATCAAGGGCGAAATTGATCTGGTGAAAAAATCCGGCAAGGGCTGGTATGGTCCGTATAAATTTACAAATCCTAACAGCCAGGGCTATGAACTGAAAAAATCCTACTGCGAACGCGGCGCCGGCGACACGATGGTGTGCGTGGGAACTTACGTCAAGTAAGCTAGCAGCGGTTAGCCCATCAAGTGCTAAACGCTCAACTCAAAATTAAACGGCCCGCCATGCGTGATGCATGGCGGGCCGTTTTGCTCGTATCTATTTATTCTGGAACCTCTGATTAAGCTTAAGGTAAGTCTGGAATCGCAAAATCAAATCTTAAATATCAAGGGCTTATGATGATATGCGTGGTACTGCATCGGAGCTTTCCTATGGAGATTTTATTATCTTCCGCAGTTTATTTCCAACGCCGACACTTCTTTATCTTCAATTTACGCCCCTCACCCTAACCCTCTCCCGCACGCGGGAGAGGGGATGGCATCTGATGTGCGGGTAGAACTCCCTCTCCCGTGTGCGGGAGAGGGCTGGGGTGAGGGGAGTGGTGCTGAGGTAGAAGATTTATTGCTACGAACCACCAACAGATAAAACTCAAAGTTTTATCGTTACCGTTGGGTGTCGGACTTACTTAGCGCTCCCTCAGCTAATTAGCTGATGCTGACCGCAGCCGCACCGCTGGCGACGGTGGCCGTAACCACGCGCGCAATTACGTTGCCAGGCGCCGTGGCTGCGCCGCCCACGCTGACCAGCTTGTTCACCTGCTTGAACTGGCAGACCAATGATCCAGGCGTCAGCGTCACTACAGAATAACCCTGCGCATCGGTATTCAGATGCTTGAGCCATAGGTTATTGCCCAGTGCGGACAATTGCTGCGCCAGGCCCACCAGCGTGGCGTTGAAGTCCCTGCTGGCCTTCAGGCTATCCAGCACGGCCTGCACGGTTCCGGTCAGCGTCGCGCCTTCCGCCACGCCCTTGGCGGCAATTGCGTCTGTCAGTTGCACGCGTATCTGTTCCAGCAGGTTGTCCACGGTCGGCGCTGCCTTGCCCAAGCTGATCTCCTTGTTTTGTAGTCCGATGTGAGTGATGTAACTGGGGTGGCCGGGGTAACTGGGGCAGCGTGTGACAATTGCTGACAGTACTGCCGTGTTTGTAGAGTTACAATCACGGCAAGTTGGCCCATGTTACGTGGCAACTTTTACCGCCGCTTTTCGTAGGCGGTATGGCAACAGGGTTTGTGCGGAATTCGCTAATGGTAATATTCTAAAACGCAGTGCTGTCATCTTGCTGTAGCAAAGAGAGCTGGCGACCTCGACAAAGCATCGACTCCATTCCAGGCAACATGGCTTTCTCAGCATTCTCAGCGGCTGCAAAAAACGGCTCCAACAAGGCAGCTCAAAAAAAACATCTCGGAACGGGCAATGCACAAAGCTGTACTACAATCGGATGCACTGTTGTTTGTGCACACAATGAAATCCACGGCGCGCGCCGGGTTTCTGTTGTGCTGCATGGTGCTTGCCGTTTGCTTCTGTTTTGTAACCCGTGATGCCGCAGCAGCTTCCCGCACCGATGCTGCTTCAGCGGCAACGGTCGGCCCGGCCAACGCCCCCAGTTCCACGCTGGTTGTGGAAGCAGCCTTCGTCAATTTCCCGCCTTATTCCATCGTGGATGACAACGGCCCGGTGCGCGGCCCCATGGTAGACATGGTGGAAAATTTATTGAAGCAGGCCGGCATCCGCTACACCATCGCAGGTTATCCGCTAAACCGCATCAAGGCCAATATCGTTTCTGGCAAGACCGGTATTTTTGTCGGCCCGCGAGGTGTTAACGATGTGCTGTACGGCCCCGAAAGAATCCTGATCAATAGCATCAACCTGTATAGCCTCAAAGGGCGCGCGCTGCCAAAAACGATAGAAGAGCTTAAGGGCAGGTCGCTGATCTTGCTGTCCGGCTACGGCTATGACGGCATGGCCGCGCGCATCAACAACCCCGCCAGCAAGATTCGCGTAACGGATGCATTCACCCATGAAGCTGCCTTCAAGATGCTGCTGGCCGGGCGCGCAGATTTTGTGCTGGACTACCAGACGCCGGGAGAGTTCGCACTGAATAATATCCACGGGCTGGATGCAGTCGATTCCCGCGAAATGGCGCGCGCTGAATTCTTCCTCGTGTTGAACAGGCAGGTCCCCAATGCCGAGCAGATCATGCAAAGGCTGATGACGACCTACCGCCTGATGAAGCAATCAGGCAACACGCTCAACTGAACTGCTGCGTCCCTCTCAACGCCATTCCTTCTTCTGCTTTTCTTGATCTAGGTCAAGCAGGGTCTTGATGCAAATCAAGATCCCTATCGCGCTGCATCATTACACTTCTCCTCATACCAATGACGAACGATGAGGGAAGTGAAAATGAAAAAAGCAGTGATGATTTCCACGCTGGGCGTAGTAGCTATGTCGCTCTTTGCAAACACCGCAAATGCCGCAGATGCGCAGGAAAGCCCATGGATGCTGAGGGTGCGCGCAGTACACCTGTCACCTGCAGACAAGTCTGACCCGATTGCCGGCACAGGCGCGGCAGACAGGCTGGGCGTGTCAGAAAAGACGATACCCGAGCTGGATATCTCATATTTTTTCACGCCGAATATCTCGGCCGAACTGGTGCTGACCTATCCTCAAAAACATGATGTCACGCTGGACGGCAAGCGCATAGGCAGCTTCAAACACCTGCCACCGACCTTGCTGGCGCAATACCATTTCCTGCCAGATGCGCAGTTCAACCCCTACGTAGGCGCAGGCGTTAACTACACAAGAATTTCTAGCGTCAACCTGCTAGGCGGCGCAGGATCTCTGGAAAACAGCAGCACCGGCCTGGCCTTGCAGGCCGGCTTTGACTACAAGGTAGACCAGCACTGGTCGTTTAACTTCGACGTGAAGAAGGTACAGATCCGCAGCGACGTCTTCATCTCCGGAGCCAAAGCCAGCGCAGTCAAGGTGGACCCACTGATGATAGGCGTGGGCGCAGGCTACCGTTTCTAGATTTTTCATTTTTTTAAAATCCAACTACCTAAAAGCGGGTTAGGTCGATGTTGCAGTTGCTTTGCAGTTGTAGTTGTAGTTGACCTTAAATCCGCTGGGGAAGCAGCATTTTGCGCTCTGCCGAAAATGGATCAGAAATGGGTGTTGTTTGAGGTGTAGCAGGGGTTTCACGGAGCATTGCTCCGTGCCTGCGGAACGGTATTCGCTTGCAAGCGAATATGCGCCCTGCAAGGGGAGGCGAGTTTCGCCCATTTCCCATTTTTGGCAGTGCGCAAAATGTGATGGGCTTGCCCATCACCCGTAGGGCAAGTCTGCGGTCGCCTTTTGTTTGCTTACTTTATTTTGGCGAAGCAAAATAAAGTAAGTAGCCGTCGGGCTACCCCCGGCCAGCAATCCCAACAGATAGAGGGCCGCAATTAATATAAAGCAGCACAGATTCGCCCACACCCAACACCCCCACCATTGTGCGACACCATCATCCCCATATACACTGTCCCTCTAGAAGAACAGCACAGGACCACCTCTCATGACCCCCATCTTCGACCGCAACTGCACCCACACAGGCTGGTATGACGAAGCACGCGCCTATGTGTTTGACACCCGCATGCAGTTCATCGCCTTTGTGCATGGCCGCGGCCTGTTCTCATTGCGCGCCAAGCACCTGGGATTTTTCATGGATGGCATCTTCCGCGACCGCCAAGCTGGCGCCGTCGCCTTCACGCCCGGCCACGCCGTCGGCGCAACACCGCCAGTGCCCCCGGTTCCGCCAACGCCGGCTGTGCCACCCACATTAAACACACCCTCCGCGCCGCCCACACCACCGGCTCCCGCGGCACCACCGGGCGCCTGGTCCCGCATGGGCTGGAGCGCGTTGATGGCAAGCTGAGGCGGCGAGCAGCGAGGTTTTTGCCGCAGATAGCCAGCCCTACATACAGATGTTTTCCATCTGCGAAAATCGACTCGGCTGGCTAAATTCCACTCAATATTACGTAACTAAATGTAACGTAATATGTCGAAATACTTTACAAAAAGTATAGATATATTAATGACAATTCTCCAAGCCATTGATTTCAAAAAATTAATTATTTTGGCATAGGCTTTGCTATATAGCCTGTGCAGTATTGTTTAAATATTAACTTTCAAATCTGGAGAATGACCGCATGAAAAAACTTACATTGGCGCTTGCAATGGCCATTATGACCACAGGCAGCGCCTTTGCCAGCCCCTTTATCAATGGCGGCTTTGAAGATGGTAATACCAACGGCTGGGCAACAGGCGCTGGATATCGCGGCGTCACATCAAATGCAAACATGGCTCCAGGCCTGTTCCTGCCAGGCGGCTCTTTGTACAACGCCGCTAATACGAACCACTCTTCCATCATCTCCGCCGGCACCGTCGATCCGTTGCTGGGCAACCTGCTGGGCAGCACCGTGTACAACGGCAATTATTCCTACCGTGCCGAAGATACCTCCTCCGGCGGCTACGCATCCGTCATCAGCCAGAAAGTGACTAACTACACGGATGCCAACATTTTCTTTGCATGGAAAGCCGTACTGGAAAACGGCGGCCACTCCGACGACGAATCCGCACTGATGATGATCGTGCTGCATGACGATACCGCCAATACAGACGTCATCCGCCGCGTCTACAACGCAGGCAACGGCGGCGGCGGAGTGGATGGCAGGTTCTCCACCAGCGGCGATTTTTTCTATACATCGCAATGGCAACTGGAGCAGCTGACCATAGACGCCAGCCTGTCCGGCCACGACTTCACCTTGTCGCTGCTGGCTGCAGACTGTGAACCAGCCGCACATACCGGCTATGCCTATCTTGACGGCTTTGGCTCCGTGCTGCCGCCTGCAGATGTGCCGGAACCTATGTCCCTCGCGCTGCTGGGTGCGGGCCTTGCTGGCATGGGCGTAGTACGCCGCCGCAAACAAAAGTAATATGAATGCGGTGCGGTAGTTTAAGCGCCTTTACGGAAATGCCGCCCATTGCAAAGTCGGGCGGCATTTTTTATGGCAGCGCATATGAAGGCTGAGGTCATCCAAATGGCAGTACCATGGCGCGCACTCGCATGGTATGTTGTCCATCCGTTGAAATTTACAACGCCGCCACAGGGAGAACCGTCTTGCAAAGCACGCTCATCATAGAACGCAGTTTTTATGCCGTATCACCGGAAGGCGCAGGCGCAGCCATCCGTGTGGGAGTAGCGGCCCCTGTCCCGAGGGAAAGCTTTGACTGGGCCTGCGCGACGTGGATAGATTTTCTTGATCCCGAAGAGCGGACTGTATTCGGCATCGATTCGTGGCAAGCCGCCAGTCTGGCGATGACCTTGATTGCGACGCGCATCGGGCATTTTGAGCAGCGCGGCTGGACTTTTTTTTGGGCCAGCGACCGCAGCCAGCCTTTTCATGCCGCAGCTCTTGCACGCTGAAAAAATACGCTGCCGATCCGCAATCTTCATACCCATTCCAGTGTTGCATTGACAATGTTTGTATGGCAACATGCAACAAAACTCTGTCTGCATAGCCCTCCTGAAGAAAGCGATCAATGGATTTCGACTGGCATGGCAATCCCATCACCCGCGCCACTCGCGTGGACGGCGCCTATAAGAGCACGCAAAACGTGCGCCGCTTCATGGTGCTGCAATGCGGCCCTGAGTTTAAATTTGATCGCGACTTCATGGCCTGGATCAAAGATGGCACCAGCAAAAACATGGGCAACGTCGTGGATGAATGGCTGAAGCGGAACCGCTAGATCAGGAGAAAAAATGAACAAGCCCCAGAATCCGGTCAGTCACATGCTGGACGCCTACCAGGCAGCAGTGTTCAACAAAGACGCCGACGCTTTCATGCGCCTGTATGACGATAAAGTGCGCGTCTTTGACACCTGGGGCGTATGGTCATACGAAGGCGTCGCAGCCTGGCGCAAGATGGTGGAAACGTGGTTCGCTTCGCTGGGCGCGGAGAAGGTCAGGGTAACAATGGACGACATACAAATCACCGTGGGGCAAGATCTGGCAACAGCCAGCGCCATCGTGACCTATGCCGGCATCTCGGCCGAAGGAGAAGAGCTGCGAGCCATGCAGAACCGGCTGACGTGGGTGCTCAGGCTGGAAGCGGATGCATGGAAGATCGTCCACGAGCATACCTCTGCGCCGGTGGGGTTTGACGATGCGAAGGCGATGCTTCAGCGCTAACAACAACTCATGATTCTTAATATCGCTAGGAACCGGTTTGAATAACAAAAAGAATGTCCTCAATTTTTTCGCAATCACAGCGTTTGTCATTCCAGGTATTTTTGCTTCAAACGCCGTGGCAGCCGATACGCCATCCGCCACCTGTGCGAATGATTTAGAAGATATGGCGGCATTCTTGCCGATCAATGACAGCGGGGCGGCAGCCGCCAGACAGCACCACGGCGCTGCGATAAATGCGGCATTGAAGCTGGCCCGTAAGGATGCTGCCGCTGTCACTGATAGAGCATCCTGCGACGCCACCTTGTCCACTTACTTAAGGGCCTGGCGCCCAGGCCATTTATCGCTAGGGCCGTGGCCAAGGAATATGGCGGCTCCCGCGGCCAGCTCCAGTCCGGAAAAAACGGAAGCCGGCCAAGAGGCTACCCAAGCCGCTGCAGATCCGTTTTTATCGACGATGAAGGTGCTCAGCAAAACTACCCTACTGTTGACGCTGCCTACTTTTCGCGACAGCTACAGGGCCGACATAGAAAGCCTGCTCAAGAAAAACCGTTCGGCTCTTGAGGAGCATCCAAACTGGATTGTCGATGTGCGCAGCAATAACGGCGGCAGCGACAGTAGCTACAGTCCGCTGCTTCCATGGCTCACCAGCGGCGGATTTGCCGTTCAAAACGCGGAATGGCTGTCAACCCCGGAGAACCTGCATGCGCAGGAAACGATTTGTTCGGTGACGGGTGATAAGGCTTCATGCGATGAGTTTCTTGCTCCGGTCATTGATGCGTTGCGCGACACTCCAGCCGGACATTACACGCTCGCCAAAGGCGCAACGGCGATCAGCTATGGCGTCGCCGTAAACTTGGAGAAACACCGCCCCAAACACATTGCCGTGCTGATTGATCGAGCCTGCGGCAGCAGCTGTGAACAGTTTTTGCTGACGGTGCGGCAAAGCCAGAGCGTTAAACTTTTGGGGCGGCCAAGCAGCGGCCAGCTGGATGTATCCAACCTGCGGCCCCACCTGCTACCGTCAGGTAACCGCGCCTTGCTGTATGCCACGTCCCGTTCGTCGCGCTTGCCCGACATGCCCATCGACCAGATAGGCGTCCAGCCCGACATTCTGTTACCGAGGACGGCGGATGCTGCCGCAACCGACAACGAAGTCCGCCGCGTGCAGCGCTGGTTGGAGGGTGGCTCGCTGGAATGAATGCGCTATCTATTGAGTAATAATTGCCGTTATCACAATAGTTTGACAAAAATCCAGTTCTTTAAAGTTTTAAAATTGTACTATTATGATTAATGCAATTTTAAAAACATGATCTGGCGAGGCTATTTGTCTCGATGGGATATCCACCATCATATGGCGGAACAGTCATTGAAGAATTAAGGCATTCGGATATCCTTGGAAAGCCAATCGCTCGGTTAGCAGGCAAAGTGAGTTGTCCCAGGCGCAATGGCGGAATCGTCATTTTAGGCGATGACTTCACACTGATTGTTGATGGCAGTGGCGACGCTGCAATGATAGTAAAGAGGGAGGCTTATCATCATGGCCACAGCACCGAACCAGCCCACACCTGCAGCGGGAGTGACCCCTGCGCCCCCTGGTGGGCCACCCAAAGAACTGAGCGGCTCGCAATGGGTCAGCCGGTTCCCAGGCAGCTCAAAAGTTACTGATTTAACCCAGCCATTCCAAAGCAAATTTAGTGCTTTTCAATCCGCGATTAAAACTGCCGGAGGCACAGTTACCGTCAGCGCGACCTTGCGTCCCCCGGAGCGTGCCTATTTAATGCACTGGTGCTGGCAGATCGTAAATAAGGGAACTAAGCCAAAGGATATTCCTCCGATGAATGGTGTTGCGATTGAGTGGGTTCATGGCGACGATGCAAAAACACTTTCGGCGGCCAAAGACATGGTCAACGGATACGGAATGCAAACACTGAAAATTGCACCGGCTCTGAAATCCATGCACACAATTGGCGAGGCTGTCGATATGAACGTTTCTTGGCAGGGGGACCTGAATATCGTTGAAAAGGCTGGAACTACCAAAAAAATCACCACTACGCCGAGAGATGGAATGAATACGGATTTAGCGGCGGTTGGCAAAGGCTATGGCGTGATCAAATTTTATTTAGGTGCAGTCGATAAACCTCACTGGTCATCGGACGGGAAGTGAAAAATATCTTTATATGCGCATTTCTTAGCCTGGTGTTTCAAAGTGCCTTGGCCGGAAAACCTTTCCCCAAGGACGTCAGACAATTTGTTAGCGATGCGGAGACTTGCATCCATTTTTCAGGTGAGTGGGATGACAACGACAAGCTTCGTCAAAAAGAAATAACGGATGCCGTTAATAAATTTTGCAGGACAGCGAAAAAAGAAAGGGCTGCGCTGAAGAAAAAATACAAGCATCGGCCTGACGTGCAGACAGAGCTGGGCAAGTATGCCGATGTGGATTCTGTGCTTGGACATTAAAATCAAAAACAAAGAATGACAAAAAAACTGACCCGAAGTGAATTTTCTGAAGCGATAAAGAACGGACGCGGTTCTGCTCTGATGCACACAATGGCATTTGGGCTTAAAGGTATCGATGACTTGGTCCTTGAGGGCTGCCTTGAGAACCAAGCATACGATCCGCACTGTGAAGATGATAGGGCACCTTGGCTGTATCGCATGTTCAAAGGCTCGGCTCATTACAACAAATTTTCCAACGCGATACTTGCTATGCTCGACAACGACGTTGAACATCGAAGCATGGAACAGTTTTGTGATCTCGCCGGCTTGATGGCTTGTGACGGGGATGGAAATGCCGCAACCAGTCTTCGTAATTTTGTATGGGGGCAGGACTTTAAGGCCGATACTCAGTTTGGAACCCGGGCGCTCGTCATGCTTGATGGTGTGCAGGCCGTGGTTGAATTGGCGCGTCGTCTTGGCCGCATCCTTATGAGTGATTCGGAAGAGATGGTAGATGATCTAGATTGTCTCACAGAAGATGCTAACTGTTACGATGAGGCGCTCGCAAGCTTGAAGCAACTCGCCACGGAAGAAGAGGCAATTGCTGCATATCTACAGATGCATCTTCAAGGCATAGCGAGCAAGGAATCTGAAGAAGAAAAATCCAGGGAGCTTCAACAAGATGAAGCGCGCGAGCGCGTGCGGAAAGATTATCCTATTGAGAAAATTCTTGCCGCTGCCGAATCCGGCGAAAGCTCGCGTCCTTATTTTTTTGCCACATTTGGACGTTGGGCAACCAAAAGTGAGCTTGATATAGTATTGCGGCACATGATTGCGGCGACCGTGCCGGAAGTTTGCCTACGCCTGCTGTGGGTATTCAGAACGGCAGTTTTACCGACCTTGCATCCGCGCATTTGGGCGTTGGCAGAAGATAGGGACGAACGCTTGCGCCATGCAGCATTGAAGGCACTTGCCCAAGTTTGCGACGAAAAGATAGGCGAATATGGACGCAAGAAGCTGCGAACCGGATTCCCGGTGACTGATTCTGAAGTGATCGAGCTATTTGGCAAAAACTATCACTTGGGTGACGAAGTATTGATAATGTCAGCGCTGGAAAAACTATCGCCCTCAGAAGATGACGCACATAGCCTGGGACTGAGCGCACTCAAAATTTGGCATCACGATGATTCGCCAGAGCTTAGAGGGCTTGCTGAGTGGACATACCGTACGACTCCGTGTTCCTTTTGTAGGAGTATCGCCGTTAAATGGCTGGTCGAAATCTCCAGCCTTCCGGCCGAAATCGCAAATGAATGCTTATACGACGCGGATCGAGATACTCAGGCAATTGCTCGGGAAGCCCTCGCCGCGCAGCTTGGTTAATCCCTCGATAGTGCCTTGCTGCGGCTGGCGACAATCTGTTAAAGCCAGTTAAAGAAAGATAGAAGCCAGGCTTTTGTAGTGTTCACAACTTGCCCAGCGCCGCTTTGGTCACCGCAAAATAACTTTCGCTGACGGAGAGCTCGTTGCCGCCGTGCGTCGTCAACATATAGCCGCCGCTCTGTAGCTGGCGCAATCTCAACATCTGGCTGCGCCGCACAAGGATACGCCGGTGAATGCGCACGAATTCTTTCGGATCAAGATAGCGTGCAAGCTCTGTCAGCGTGCTCCGATGCAGCAACGTGCGATCTGCCAGATGCAGCTCCACATAATTGCCGGCGGTTTCTATCCAATGCACATCGGCCAGGCTTACCCGGTCTATCCGTCCCAGCGAGCGCACTGCGATGTCACTCCAGTAGCCGGGCGCAGGATCGGTGAACTGGCGTAGGGCGCCTGCATAGGCTGCGCGCTGGTCCAGCAATGCGCTGGCGCGTTCCAGTGCCTGTTGCAGGCGGCGCTCATCAACAGGTTTGACGATGTAGTCAAGCGCGTGCACATCAAATGCGTCCAGCGCATGGCCGCGATGCGCGGTGACAAAGATAACAAGCGGCGGCATGTCCAGGCGGCTTAGTTCACGCGCCAGCTCCAAGCCGGATTCCCTTGGCATCTGTACATCCAGCAACAGTACATCCACACGTCCGGCCTTCAGACAGGTACGCGCCGCCTCTGCGCTGGCGGATTCTGCTGCCAATTCCCAGCCGGGCAGTGCCGCCAGCGCCAGCCGCAAGTTGGTGCGCGCGTGTGCTTCGTCGTCGACTATCAGTACCTTTAGTGATGCACTCATTCCGCCATCCGCCACGGGATGCATAACTCAGCCACGAAGCGGTCGTCCACTCTGTTCGCAATGAGCGATGCCGCGCTGCCATAGGCCAGATTCAGGCGTGCGCTGATGCCGCGTAACCCTATGCCCAGCCCGGCGGCAGGCGCAACGCCAGACTGCATTGGATTGCTGACCTGCACCAGCAGGTGCTCGCCGTCGCGGGTGAAAATGATGCTGATGTCGCTGGCATCTTCATGGCATTCAAGGTCGTGGCGTAGTGCGTTTTCAACGAGCGGTTGCAGCAGCATCGGCGGGCATTCAATGTCGTCCCCCAATAACTGGGCGCCTTCAATGCGAACCTGCAGGCGCGGCCCGAAGCGCAGGCGCTGCAAATCCAGATAATCACGGACGAATTGCAATTCCTGTTGCACGCTCACCCAATCGCGTTCGCTGCTTAACAATGCATATTGAAGCAAATCACCAAGGCGGGAAAGTCCGTCCAGCGCCAGGGGTTTGTCGTCCGTGCGCACCATCGCGCCGATAGCGCTGAGCGTGTTGAACATGAAATGTGGTTCAAGCTGCCCACGCAACGCCGCCAGCCTTTGCCGCTCCAGCGATAAGCGGACCTCTGCCAGCTCGCTGGTCTGTTGCTGGCGCTGGTGCCATAGCAGGCCCGCCGTCACCACACCAAAGGCCATTGTGAGCAAAGCAAAATCAACGAACCATTCGAATTTGTCCATCGACAGCCAGTAGTGCCAGGCATTCTGCAGTGTCGGCGCCAGGTTGAATTTGAAACACCGCCTGAACGCAAGGCCCAGCATTGCACCGGGCCAGCACAGGACAATGTAGATGACGTAGCCGATGGCAATGCGGCGTGGCGTAGCCAGCCTGTCGGGATAGCGCCGGTAAAACATATGCAGAACATAGCTCTGCACCATCATCACCGCGTAGCCGCACCACCATCCCAGCGTCATCAGCCAATAGCTGCGCGTATCACCATCGTGGTCAGCATCGCCGTACGTGGTAACGCCAGCCAGCGCGCACAACAAAGTCCAGAGTGCGAAGTGGGTCAGCAAGATGCGTAGCCAGCTTGGAAAGGGAGTCGATGATTTCATTGCTGGGCAGTATACCAGCCCCGCATCCGCGTTCATCCTCACTTTGACGGCGTTCGTCACTCTTTGCGGGACACCAATGCCGCGTTGCCTGACAATCGGTTCGTGGTCGCAAAACGCCACGCAATGCACGGTGTAATGAACTCAAAAAGGATAGAAGTAACATGATGGAAGACAAGTCACAGATTCGCTTGCCCGGGCTTGATACCTTACGCGCTGCCGCACTTATTCTGGTATTGGCATATCACTACATGGTGGTGGTAAGTGATAAAAATACCTTCGGTTTTTTGACTGGCATAGGCTGGGCTGGCGTTGACCTGTTTTTTGTGCTGAGCGGCTACCTGATTGGAAACCAGATTTTTTCTCCGTTAGCGCTTGGCCAGAATTTTTCTTTGAAAAAATTCTACATGAAGCGCTTTCTGCGGACCTTGCCCAACTATTACTTCATTCTGGTTATTTATTTTATGTTTCCACTCGAACTGGGCAATAAGGAAACGGCACCGCTATGGCAGTTTTTGACCTTCACGCAAAATGTTGGTCTTCGCCCTGGCCAGACTTTCACACATTCCTGGTCTCTGTGTATTGAAGAGCAGTTTTATATCATTCTACCCGTCGTTGCATTGCTGATTGCAAGGTTCAGGAACTCCGTAAAGCTGGCATGGATGGTCATCGCCGCCGCTATTGCCGCAGGCATGGTGTTCAGAGGCGTGGCGTGGTGGGAGAGTGGTGGAAGCGCAATGAGTGGCTACGACTACTATCAGCATATCTATTATTCCAGCTTTGCCCGCTTCGATGAATTACTGCCAGGAATAGCCATTGCCATGCTGAAGAATTTTCATTTCCCCGTATATGAAAACATACTAAAAAAGGGAAACATTTTATTTTGGCTTGGACTCTCTTCAACTGGAGTGACACTGGGGTTGTTCTACAATTTTTTTGGTGTTCCGGGATATGGCTTTGGCTTTCTTCTTTCTACGTTTGGATATCCGTTGCTGGCGGCAAGTTTTGCAATGCTGACGCTTTCGGCGCTGAGCACATCTTCAGTGTTGCACAAGATGCGAGTGCCAGGCGCAGCGAGTCTAGCCTCATGGTCATACGCCATTTATCTTGCGCATAAGCCGATCTTCAAACTGGCCATCCAGCCTTTGGCCGCAATGGGAATCGATACAGACTCAATGTTGGGTATTGCAATCATCATGACGGCAGGTATTCTGGGCGGATACTTGCTGTTTCGTTTGGTCGAAACGCCATTCATGCTAATGAGAGCTAAAATGTATCCTTCCAGCTCCACCGCTTGGCTTGTGTCGGAACCAGAAGAAAAATTTCTGGTGCAGCCAGACCAAAATGGCGCGATACAGTGAGCCGGATACATGGAGCCTGCGCTATCCGGCAACCAGTATCTGATAATCTTTTTTTCAAGAAAGCCGCACATGCTCCATCACATCTCCCTAGGCGTCCGCGATCTGTCCCTGTCTGCAGCATTTTATGATGCCGCACTAGGCGCGCTGGGCTTTCGCCGAGTGTTCGAGGATGACACCGTCGTGGGCTACGGCATCGAGGACGACAAGGATATGCTATGCCTGAAACTCCGGCCCAATGCGGCGGCTCCCGGGCCTGGTTTTCATCTGGCGTTTGCAGCGCCGTCTCGCGCCGCGGTGGATGCTTTTTATGCGGATACATTGCGTATAGGCGGCAGCGACAACGGCGCGCCTGGACTGCGGCCTGATTACGGGCAGCACTACTACGCTGCTTTTGTGACAGACCCCGACGGCCATCACGTGGAAGCTGTTATCAATGCTGCTTTAGCTTGATCGATCTTAGCAGCCGGGCTGCCTGATAACGGCACATCACGGCGCCGAATAAATCATCTCCCGCACAATAATAAATCTGTCGGCCAGAGTTATTCAAACAAGGCTCGCTCGTTTGTAACTACCTGAGTGATGAACTCTGTCACGGTTCTGATCGAAAGGTCACGGCGGTCTTGCCGCCTGGTGATTAACCATAATTCGCGGGCGGGGGGATTATGTTCAAGCGGGCAGGGTATCAGAGTGCTGTCTGCCCTTCCTATGAAGTGGGGCAGCATGGCGATGCCGGCACCCACTTTGGCCGCATCGGCCTGCGCCAATTGCAGATTGGCGCGGAATGAAATGCGCGCGCGTGGAAAGCGCTGTGACAGCCAAACAGCCTCCGGCAAATGCGCATTGCTCTCGTCAAAGCCGACGAACTCCGGTGCCGCGCCTTGTTTGATTCGTCTGCACCACTCATCCGTTGCGTAAAACCCGAAGCCGATGGACATGACAAACTTGGCGATGACGTCGCCATCCTCGGGCCGCCCAAACCGCAAGGCGATATCGGTCTCATGCAGTTCCAGGCTGACATTGCGAAAGTCAGTCGTTGTATTGATATCCAACGAAGGATAGTCCATTGCAAGCTGAGCCAGCCGCGTAACAAGAAAACTCTGCGTCAGGCTCGGCGGCGCATTTATCCTCACCAGTCCCTTTGGCATGTCGTCGGGGCCGCCGCGTATCAGCTTTGCCGCTGCCGCTTCCATGTCGTTGGCCGGCCCTAGCGCATGGGTGCCTGCCGGGGTCAGCACATAGCCTTCCGGTCTTCTCTCCACCAGCTTTTCACCCAGGGTTTGCTCAAGGGCCTGGATGCGCCTGGAAATGGTGGCATGCGTTACGGAAAGCGCCCTGGCGGCAGCCGACAAGCTGCCATATCTGGCCAGTGCGACGAAAATACGGACATCTTCCCAGTCCAGGGCTGTGCGAATTTGATCAGTCATTGAGAGAGATTAGTGTATTTTTTAACGGCCAACAAGTGCTTATCATTCTCCTGTCATCCAACAACAGGAGTTCATCATGGCGCAATCAAATATTAAATTGACACTAATCGGCGGCCCGACAGTTCTTATCGAGTTCGACGGTCTGCGTCTTCTTACCGACCCAACCTTTGATCCGCCGGGCCTGTATCAGGAAAAACCGGTGCGCTTTGAAAAAACAACCGGCCCGGCTTTATCGGTGGAAGAGATAGGCCAGCTTGATGCCGTGCTGCTGAGCCATGACCATCACTTTGATAATCTAGACCATTCAGGCAGGGCGATGCTGCCGGGCGTGGGCACGACCTTTACAACAAACGCGGGCGCCGCTCGGCTTGGCGGTAATTCCCTTGGCCTTGCCCCTTTCGAGACCCGGACCTTTGAGGGAAAGAGCGGCAAACGCCTGTTTGTTACGGCGACACCGGCACGCCATGGCCCAGTTGGCATTGAGCCTTACTCCGGCGACGTTGTTGGCTTTGCCCTGGGGGTAGAGCAGCCTGGCGACCTGATCTACATCACCGGCGATACCGTCTGGTATGAGGGAACCGCTGAAGTCGCGCGCCGCTTCACGCCCAAGACAGTGATTCTTTACACAGGCGCGGCTGAGCCGCGCGGCCGCTTCCACATGACCATGGGGAGTGAAGATGCGCTGGAAGCCGCGCAGGCATTTCCAGACGCTACGCTGGTGGCCGTGCATAACGAAGGCTGGGTTCACAACAAGGAAAGCCATGACCAGCTCGCCGACACGTTCACCAAGCTAGGCGCAGGTTCGCGTCTCACCGCGCTTGAGCGTGGAACGCCGCTGGAAATTTCCTGGTAGGCCATTTCAATTATAAAAAGAGGAGCGCTGGAACAAGCATCGGAGAAAGAATGCCTGTTCCGGCATGCCGCTCGTTTTCGCAATCTGATCTGGCCATGAACAATCAGGTTGCTGCACACTCAGGAGAAAAAATGAATCGCGCAACATATAGGGCCGCCCAGGTAAGCAAGCCGGGGCAGCTCGACATCGTCAATAAAGAAGTGCTTGATCCGGCGGCAGGGCAGGTTCGCCTCCGGGTGGAAGCCTGCGGCATTTGCCACACCGATGCCGTCACTGTAGAGGGCGGCGTAGTCGATATTGACTACCCGCGCGTACCCGGCCATGAAATTGTAGGCTGCATTGAGGCGCTGGGAGAAAACGCCGGCCCCTGGAAGATCGGCCAGCGTGTCGGCGTGGGTTTTCTTGCGGGGCATTGCAATAGCTGCGCCGAGTGCCGCAGAGGCAATTTTACTTCGTGCAGCAATCAGCAATGGACAGGCATCCATCATGATGGCGGCTATGCTGAACGGATGATCGCCAACGCCAATGCCCTGGTATCCATTCCCGATTCCCTGCAGTCGGTAGAAGCCGCGCCGCTGTTATGCGCGGGCCTTACGGTATTTAAGGCATTGAAAAAATCAGCAGCGCAGGCGGAAAACACTGTTGCCATTCACGGTATTGGCGGCCTCGGCCACCTTGCCGTGCAATTTGCACGCAAGATGGGCTTTCGTACTATCGCCATAGCCCGGGGTCAGGAAAAGGAAGAGGCCGCAAAATTGCTGGGCGCGCATCACTACATCGATAGCGAGGCTGGCGATGCTGCAGCAGCGCTGCAGGCACTGGGCGGGGCAAAAGTGCTGATATCAACAGTAACCAATCCCAAGGCGGTTTCCCCTCTTATTGCCGGCTTGGCGCCACATGGCCGCCTGGTGATGGTGGGCGTCTCCGGCGAGGCTATCGAAGTGTCGCCATTTGCTTTGATACAGAATGATGTCTCCATCATTGGCTCGCTGACTGGCAGCACGATAGAAAGCGAAGATGCACTGTCTTTTAGCGCACTGCAAGATATCCGCGCAAAGATAGAAACGGTACCGCTAGAAGATGCTTCGGCAGCATACGCCCGCATGATGCGTAATGAAGCCAAGTTCCGCATTGTTCTCACGATGTGAGTTCTGCGGCATCCGACCAAGCATGAGAAACATTGAAAAATGAAATGAATTCATGAGCAAACACCTGAATGCCAACGTGTGGCGGCTTGCGGCTGCGCAAGCCTTGGCCGGCGCCAATGCAACCGTTGTTTATGCGACGGGGGCGCTGGTCGGTAATGCCCTCGCGCCCACCGAAATTTTATCCACGCTGCCGATATCGATTTTTGTTGCGGGCATGGCGGCGTCCACCCTTCCTGCGGGTGCGCTGGCGAATCGCTTTGGGCGTCGCCCCGTGTTCCTGCTGGGGGCATTGTTTGGCGTGCTTTTAGGAGTGATTGGCGCTTTGGCGATCATGCGCTCTTCATTCGCCTTGTTTTGTGTCGCCATGCCGTTCGGCGGCGCATATGCTGCCATCGTCCTCACGTTCCGCTTTGCCGCGACCGAGAGCGTGCCGCCGGAGAGCAGAGCCCATGCACTTTCATTTGTCATGGCGGCCGGCGTGCTGGCAGGCGTTGTGGGGCCGCAACTGGTCATCCATACGATGGACAATATCCCCTTGCACCAGTTCGCGGCGACCTATATTGCCAGCGGCATCGTCGCATTTATATCCGCCGCCGTGCTGTACGGCGTCAGTTTGCCGAAGCCGGCCGCAAAAATGTCAGAAACCGGCGGCAACCTGCTGGCAGCCATCAGGCACCCGCAAGTGATTCTTGCCATAGCGTGTGGTGCAGTCAGCTATACGTTGATGAATTTTCTGATGACATCGGCGCCTCTGGCAATGAAACGTTGCGGGCTACCGCTGAACTCGGCCAGCCTGGGGCTGCAATGGCATGTCATCGCGATGTATGGGCCAGGCTTCTTTACCGGAAAGCTCATTTCAAAGTTTGGTGCGCCCAAAGTCGTGATGCTCGGCTTTTTGCTTACCACAGCGGCTGTCACGGTCGGCATGTCGGGATTGAGCCTCACTCATTTTTGGGCATCGCTTGTCTTGCTGGGTGCTGGCTGGAATCTCGGTTTCATCGGCGCGTCTTCCATGCTTGTGGATGTCAAGGCTCCGGTAGAAAAAACACGCCTGCAGGCCTTGAATGACTTCATCATTTTTGGCTGTGTGATGGTGGGCTCGCTGCTGTCGGGAGGGCTATTGGCCCGGTACGGATGGCAACTGGTCTGCTTCATTGCCATTTTTCCTGTTGCCGTTGCCGCCTTGTTGCTGGTGGCGATGATACGGGTAGGGAAAAGGGAGGGCGCACTTTCCTAAAGACTATTTATCAATGCGGGTCTGGCTTGCCGATGTCGGCAAGCCAGACCACCTACTATCTGCGTATGATGGACCCATCACGGCGCCGAATAAATCATCTCCCGCACAATAGGATAAATCTGCTGGTTCCAGCGTCTGCCGCTGAAGACGCCGTAGTGGCCGACGCCGGCTTGCATGTGGTGGGATTTGAGGAAGGGCGGGATACTGCTGCACAGGTCGTGCGCGGCCATGGTCTGGCCTAAGGCGCAGATGTCGTCGTTTTCGCCTTCCACCGTCAGCAGTGCGGTGCGGCGCAGTGCGGCGGGGTTGACGGTGCGGCCGCGCCATTGCAGTTTGCCTTGCGCCAGCGCGTATTCCTGGAACACGTGTTGTATCGTTTCCAGGTAGAACTCGGCATCCATGTCCAGCACAGCAAAGTATTCTTCATAGAAGGCGCGCGTGTGCTGGGCCTTTTCCATTTCACCGGCAACCAGATCGGCATACAGACCCTTGAAGGCGTTCATGTGGCGCTCCAGGTTCATGCTCATGAAGGCGCCTAGTTGCAAAAAGCCGGGGTAGACGCGGCGTGACGCGCCTTTGTGCCGCCAGGGCACGGTGCTGATCAGGTTTTTTTTAAACCAGTCCAGGGGTTTGCTGGTGGCCAGCTCATTGACCTTGGTCGGGTTGATGCGGCAGTCTATCGGCCCGGCCATCAGCGTCAGGCTGCGCGGCTGCGCTGCATCGCGGTCTTCCGCCATCAGCGAGGCCGCGGCCAAAGCGGGCACGCAGGGCTGGCAGATGGCCACCAGATGCGCGCCGGGGCCCATGATCCTGAGAAAATCCATCACGTATTCGGTGTATTCATCCAGGCCGAAGCGGCCGGCGGACAGCGGCACGTCGCGCGCATTGTGCCAGTCGGTGATGTAGACATCATGGTCGGGCAGCATCGTGCGTATGGTTTCGCGCAGCAGCGTGGCAAAGTGGCCGGACATCGGCGCCACGATCAGCACACGCGGCTGGCCGCTGATGCCTTCTTTTTTAAAGTGCAGCAGCGTGGCGAAGGGTGCTACGTGCGCGGCTTCTTCATGCACCGGCACTTCAGTCGCGGCAGCACCTGTTCCCGTCATGACGCTGCGTATCTGGAAATCAGGCCGGCTGTGCGTAACCTTGCCCGCCAGGAACACTTCGACCGAGGCGCTGAGTTTGCGCATGGCCTGGCAACCGGCAAAGGCGGGGTCGGCCAGCGGCATGCGCGCGGCTTCCGCAAAAAAACGCATCGGCGACATCAGGTCCACATAGGCCTGGTAGGCTTGATAGTTCATCTGGGGTCCCGTCTTTTTGTTGGAGGGTAGGGCATACCTGTGCAAAGCAACTTGCGCGCCAGTGCGTTGCAATGTGCTTCCTGCGCGTGCTTGCGTTT
Source organism: Undibacterium sp. (assembly GCA_043726505.1). Taxonomy (GTDB): domain Bacteria; phylum Pseudomonadota; class Gammaproteobacteria; order Burkholderiales; family Burkholderiaceae_D; genus Undibacterium. The sequence continues at coordinate 23,542 of JAYSKH010000394.1, forward strand.
CTGGCATGGCGCTTGCGTTCATTGTGATTGCCCCTCACGAATGTGTCCTCGCCGAAAGGAAACGCACCATGGCCAAAGCCTCGCTTACCATCAGCAGCAAGAATTATTCTTCGTGGTCCATGCGCGGCTGGCTGCTGGTGAAGTTTGCCGGCCTGCCTTTTGAGGAGGAGGTGATCTCGCCGGATGATCCCTCTATGCGCGCAGAGATCCTGCTGCTGGCGCCGTCCATGCTGGTGCCTTGCCTGACGCATGGCGGCATCAAGGTGTGGGATACGCTGGCCATTGCCGAATACCTTAACGAGATCAAACCCAAGGCCGGCATGATGCCGGCAGACACCGCCGCCCGCGCGCACTGCCGCGCTATCTGCGGCGAGATGCATTCGGGTTTCTCTGCCATGCGCTCGGCCTTGCCGATGAACCTCAAGGGCAAGTTCAAGAACTTCAAGGTGTGGGCGCGCGCGCAGGCAGACATAGACCGCATCATTTCCATCTGGCATGAATGCCTGGAAAGCTACGGCGGCCCCTATCTGTTCGGCGAACAGCCTTGCATGGCCGACCTGATGTATGCGCCGGTCGTTACCCGCTTCCTCACCTATCGCGTGGCGCTGGATGCCCGCTGCACCGCCTACTGCAAGCACATCATGGCCTTGCCGCATGTTAAGGAGTGGGTAGATGCCGCCAAGCTGGAGAAAGATGACATCGGCGAACTGGATGCCGAGTTCTAGCTGCTGCTTGCTGTACCTGGCTTACTTCCAGGGCGTCACAGGCGGCGTGTCGCACACTGCTTCCACGTCGATGGTCTTGAAATCCGCCGGGCTCACTATTTCCAGATACTCCATGTCCGGCGAATAGTCGAACAGGAAGTGGCGTATGCCGGGCCGCTGGTGTACGACATCGCCGGCTTCCACCAATGTGATTTGGTCTTCATACATGAAGCGGGCCCAGCCCTTGGTCATGATGACGATCTGGAAATCGGCTTCATGGCGGTGCCAGCCGGTGCCCGTTTCTGGTGCCTTATTTGCCCTGACAAGGTGCGCGATGACCTTGCCGTTGGTGGCTTCGGCTACGCCCAAGTCGCGGTACTGGAAGAAGTCTCGCAGGCCGCCACTCTCAAAGGCGGTATCGGCGAGTTTCACATGAGAAAACTTTGTCGCGGCAGCATCTGACATGGCAGCTCCTTGAGGTGGGAAAGGCTAATGGTGCGGTGCAATAAGCGTTCCAGCAAGGCAGATTTCCTTTTCCGCCTGGGTAGCGGCAATGCCCGCGTCATGCATGTCTGCAATGAAGTCGCTTGCATCAACTTATATTGTCAGACCAGCTTCCATCTCGTGATAAAAGCACTACACTGAGATGGGCCGCAACGCAGCAAAGCTTCAGGCGCCAGTCAAGAGCGCCTTACCATGCATGCTCTCATGCATCGCTTCATGCGTGCTGCGCGACCAGCCAGTTGATGCAACACACCCACCCACGCACCTTTACAGGAGCTATCCCCATGTCTACCTTTACCACCAGTGACGGCGTTGAAATCTATTACAAGGATTGGGGCGCGGGCCAGCCTATTGTGTTTTGCCACGGCTGGCCGCTCGATGCAGACAGCTGGGAATCGCAGATGATTTTTTTCGCATCGCAGGGCTACCGCTGCATCGCGCATGACAGGCGAGGCCATGGCCGCTCCAGCCAGCCCTGGGACGGCAATGACATGGACCATTACGCGGACGACCTGGCCCAGCTGCTGGATTTGCTGGATGTAAAAAATGCCGTGCTGTTCGGTTTCTCCACCGGAGGCGGCGAGGTTGCGCGTTACATTGGCCGCCATGGCACCAAGCGGCTGGCCAAGGCCGGGCTGATTTCCTCAGTGCCGCCGCTGATGCTGAAAACGGAAGACAATCCGCTGGGCCTGCCGATCAGCGTGTTTGACGGCATCCGCGCCGCGCAGATCGCCAACCGCTCGCAACTGTGCATGGACATCCCTAGCGGCCCTTTCTACGGCTACAACCGCCCGGGTGCGACGCCATCGCAGGGCATCATTAACGCGTGGTGGATGCAGGGCATGCTGGGCGGCCACAAAAACACCTATGACTCCATCAAGGCTTTCTCTGAAACCGATTTCAGGGAAGACCTGAAAAAATTCGATATTCCCACACTGATCATCCATGGCGACGATGACCAGATCGTGCCCATTGATGCGGCAGGGCGCGCATCGGCCAAACTGGTGAAAGATTCCAAACTGATTGTTTATGAAGGCGCACCGCACGGGCTGACGGATACGCATAAAGACAAGGTCAATGCCGATATGCTGGCGTTTGTAAAAGAATGATGGCAGCAGGCGCAGAAAAATAAAAAGATCAGGCGCCGCGCGAGGAAAGCACAGTGCCGCTCAGCAAAAGTACCGGGCCGCAGCGCACCCGGCCAGCCTCCCCCAAAGGTGTGATTTACCGCTGCATTTACCTATGTCACCATTGGCTTCTAATGCCGTTTCTATTACTGCCGCTTTTACTGCTGCTACTGCTTCTACTGTCGTTTCCACCGCTGTTTCCACACCTTTAAGAGGTACGCCATGTTCGGATTGTCAACTCTCGGAATCATCCACACACTGATCAGCCTGGTGGCCGTGGTCGCCGGCATCATGGCGCTTGTGCGCGAACAAAGGATCAACCCTGGCAATACCACCGGCAAGGTGTACATCTGGGCCACCGTGCTCACCTGCGTCACAGGCTTCGGCATCTTTGCCCACGGCGGCTTTGGCAAGCCGCATGCGCTGGGCATCATCACGCTGGTGGTGCTGGGTGTGGCCGCGCTGGCCGGCAGCAGCAGGCTGTTCGGCAAGGCTGCAGTCTATGTTGAGACCATCTGCTATTCACTGACCTTCTTTTTTCACATGGTGCCCGGCATTACGGAAAGCACCACGCGGCTGCCGCTGGGTAACCCCATCTTCTCCAGCCCGGATGCGGAAGGTTTGCAGCAGATTACCGGCGTCGCTTTCCTGCTGTTCCTGATAGGCGTGGTGTTGCAGGTGAGGCGGCTGCGCGCGGACAAGTCGTGGGTGCCGGGCCGCGCAGTGGCGTAAAAGTTTAAGGCGGCCAATGGCTCCGGGAGTTCGGGACACCCCCTCTCCCGCGTGCGGGAGAGGGCTGGGGTGAGGGGAGCCGCATTAAGCTAGGGCTTTTACATGCGCATCCCGGTAAAAATCAAGTTTGCTGTCTGTATCGGCTGTTTGATTGTGGGCGCGCGCGGGTGGAAGATAGTTTGATCCAGATTTACGCCCCTCACCCTACCCCTCTCCCGCACGCGGGAGAGGGGATTTAGCGCTCCGTTCCGGCTAATGCGGATGAGTTTTTACCGCAGCAATGGCAGCTAGACCGCAATTCTTAATCAGCGATTTTCACTTCCGGCGTTTGCAGCTATTTTGTAGGCGTTGGCTTCAGAACTCGCGACACCCCCTCTCCCGCGTGCGGGAGAGGGCTGGGGTGAGGGGAGCCGCATAGCTAGGGCTTTAACATGCGCGTCCCGGTAAAAATCAGGTTCGCTGTCTGTATCGGCTGTTTGATTATGGGCGCGCCGGTGGAAGATCGTTTGATCTAAATTTACGTCCCTCACCCTAACCTTCTCCCGCACACGGGAGAGGGGATGTTGCGCTCCGTTCAAATCAGTTTCGGCGGTTTTTTATTGCCGTAGCAATTGCATCAATAAGCCGCATCGGCTAATCAGCAATCTTTTTCACTTCCAGCGTTTGTAGCCACTTCACATGGCGTGGGCCGGTGTTGGTGTCCTTGGCTGATATCATCGCGATGCGGCCTTCGTCATCACCCAGCGGCGCGCCGTTCTTTTCAAAATACACGAGCACGCCATCGCCCAGCGGCGAGTTGAATACTTCAGTCCACGAATACACGACCTTGTAGCCATCGCTGGCGCTGGCGATGATGACAGTCTTTTTCACATCATTATGGTCCTTGGCGATGACGACTGCCTTCTCCAGGATGTCACGCAGCCGCACGCCTTTGACATTGCTGAGTTTGCCCATGTTGGCGCCGCCGCGCCCCAGCAGCTGCACCTCGCTAATCTGCTGCGGTGGAAAGGCGCGCAGGTCATCCACTTTCAATGTCAGCTTGTTTTCCACATTGCCACTGACGGTGATGCTGTCGGTGATCAGCTTGGAGGGCTCATTGCCGGCAGCCGCGGCGTGGCCGCAAAAGGCGGCAGCGGCGGAAAGAAGAAGGGCGCGGATAAGGCGGGTCATGGTGTTCTCCTGTAGGGTGTGCAGAATGTGGGCATGCATCATGATATCGTAATATCTGCCTGCATACAGCGAACCCGAAGGCCGGTGCTGCTGCGGTAGAATGATGCCACTGGCCTGCATGCAGGCAATCCCAGAGCGCCGCCACCGGAGCACCCATGCGTATTCCCTTATTGCTATCCGCATTACTCAGCATTTCTATACCGGCATTCGCGGCTTGCCTGCATTACGAGCCCGCCAGAGTCACGCTCACCGGCAAGCTGCATCGCCAGACTTTTCCCGGCGCTCCCAACTTTGAAAGCATCAAGGATGGCGATGCAGCAGAAACGGGCTTCTATCTGACGCTGGCCCAGCCCGTATGCACCGTGGAAGATGCAGAGAGGGAGGAAAGCGGTTTCGCATCGGTGAAGGAAGTTCAGCTTGTGCTGGACCAGGCGCTGTACGACGTACTGCGCCCAAAGCTGGGCCAGCAGGTCTCACTCAGCGGGCAGCTGTTTGCCGGCTTCACCGGGCACCACCATACCGATGTGCTGCTGACGGTGGATAAGCCGGATAAGTAGGAAGGCCGGCGCTAATCCGGCCTCTACTTCGGCAGCTATTGCAGCTAGTCCCATTCTCCCACCGCTTTCTAGGACTAATCCTATATCCGCATACGGCAGATTGCCTGATGATTCTGATTTGCAAAGTGTAGTCTGCGCATGCCTAGACATGCGCTTTTGCAACGCTTTTGCAACTGCTTTTGCAACCGCTTTTGCAACATCATGCCAGGAGATTCCCATGCGTTACAACGTTGACTGCTCGCCGCTGACACAATGCTTTCTTGATGTAAAAGGCGCCCGGGGCGCGGAAATGGTGATCGAGGTACATGCGGCGGAAGATGCCACCATCAACGCTGCCCCCGGCGCGCATCTGCCAATACCGGTCACGTTTGCGGTATCGCGGCAAAAGAGCGAGTCTTTGGAGATAGAAACGCTATGCCGCATCGCCATGACCCAGTTCCTGGACGCGCGCGTGCCGCTGGCAGCGCGCGGCATGGAAGAGCTGGATACCACGCATGCGCCGTGGACGGGCACGATGAGCATTGACGCTACGCGCGGTACGGATATTGAAGAGACGCCCGCCGATTCTGCTGCCCGTCCGATTACCGATCCTGCTGCGCCCCCCATCAAGGACATGAAGGCTTGAGTGGTGTTAAGCTGAGCCTATACTGGAGAGGGATGATCTTGCTGATGAGCTTGTGGACGGTGGAATGATGGAGCTGCTGACACCGGTGCATCCGCGGCAGGTCGGCCAGGCAAAATATGCCGGCATCGTTTTCATCTTTCTATGGTTTTTTATCGGCGGCATTTTGCACTTCACTGCCACGGCTACCGAGATGCGTATCGTGCCGCCGTATATCCCCTGGCCACATGTTGCCGTGCTGGTGAGCGGTGTGTTTGAACTGCTGGGCGCGGCTGGCATCATGCTGGCTGTCACACGCCGGGCAGCAGCGCTGGGCCTGTTTGCGCTGACAGTGGCCGTGACGCCGGCGCACATCTACATGCTGCAACAGCCGGAGCTGTTTCCTATTCCGTTATGGGCGCTGTGGCTGCGTTTGCCGATACAGCTTGCCCTGCTCGCGCTGATTGCGTGGTGTGCGCAGCCCAGTTCACGCAAGCACTAGCCATCAGCAATGGTGGATTTCTATCGTTGTGTGAACGACTTCTTCATGTACGGTGATGCGCTCCCGTAGTTCCCTGGATGTCAGCGCCGGGTTATTCGTGACGACGCTGGCTGCGCAGGAATAGCAGCCTTTGCCCACGCGCCACACATGCAGGTCGGTGACCCTGGTCGTATAAGCGCCGCTTTCAGCCTCTGCCGCCTCGCGTATTTCATCCACCACCGGATGATCCATCTCACGGTCCAGCAGCACCTTGCCGGTTTGAATGATCAAGCTCTTCGCCCACAGCGCCACTACCACCGCGCCGACGATGCCCATCACCGGATCAAGCCAGGTTAAGCCGTACATCCAGCCGCCGGCCAGCGCGGCTATGGCCAGTACTGAAGTTGCGGCATCCGCCAGCACATGGATGTAGGCAGACTTCAGGTTCAGGTCATGATGGTTGCCGTGTGTATGGTCGTCGTGCTGATCGTGTCCATGTCCATGATGTCCGTGCTCATGCCCATGATCGTGGCCACGATGGTCATGGCCGTGATGCTCATGTGCGCCGCCCAGGATGACTGCGCACACGATATTGACGATGAGGCCAACAACCGCAATCACAATGGCTTCCTGATAATGAATAGGCTGCGGCGACCATATCCTTTCGGCGGAACTGAATACCATCAGTGCCGCTATGCCCAGCAGAAAAATCGCGCTGGTATAACCCGCCAGTATTTCTATCTTCCACGTGCCAAATGCAAAGCTGGCATCGCGCGCATACTTACGCGCCGCCGTGTAGGCAACGGCGCTGAGGCCGATTGCCAGCGCGTGGGAACTCATATGCCAGCCGTCTGCCAGCAGGGCCATCGAGTTGAACCAGTATCCCGCCGCAATTTCCACCACCATCATCACCAGCGTTATCCACATCACCGCGCGCGCGCCTTTTTCAGCGGCCAGGCTGCTTGCGCCAAAGACGTGCTCGTGCGTCCAGCTGGACAGGTCTTTTAGTTGTGTCGGCATGGTGTTTCCTTGTTGTTACAAATTTTTTGCAAATTGACGAGTCGAAAAATCTGCGCCGGTTTTATTTAAGATAGGTGCGGATGACGTCGATCAGTTCACCCGCGCCTTCGGTACGGGCGGCGACGCTCAGCTCGGCAGATGCGACGTGTTCCAGGATATGGTCTTCAATCACTTCGCCCATCAGGCCATTGATGGCGCCTCGCGTGGCAGCGATCAGCTGCAAAATCTCGGTGCAATCGGCTTCGCTCTCCAGCGCGCGCTCAATCGCATCCACCTGGCCGCGCAGCCTGCGCACGCGGTTCAGCAGCTTGGTTTTCTGTTTGGCAATGTGGCTCATGGGAATGTTTAAATAGGGTAGGGGGGTATAGTATTGAATGGTATCAGGGCGGGCCCGATGTTTCAAGCTCGCAGTCTTTATCCTTTCACGCTATCTGCCGCACTGGCTTTTGCAAGCCTGCGGCCGCGCTGGCCGCTAGCATGGCCGCACCTGCCAGCAGAAACGTGGCCTTCAGGTTCCACGCGACCAGCAAACCGGTGACGGCGAGGGACACCGGCATCAGGCCGACGCAGGCCAGCATCAGCACGCTGGCAACGCGACCGCGCATGGCGGCCTCTATGCGCTGCATGATCCACGCGCCGATGTGGATGTTGACCACGCCTGCCGTCACGCCCATCACCAGCAGCACGGCGGCAATGCTCCACAGGCCTGCCAGCAAGCCGATGGCGCCCAGGCACAGGCCCAGCAGCGCAGAAGCCAGCAGTATCATCGCGCCGCGCTTGCGGATCTGCCATACGCCCGCCAGCACCGCGCCTATCAAACCGCCCGCAGCCACCGCCGACACCAGCACGCCATAAGCGACTGGCGAATCAAAATGTTGCTTGGCCACATAAGCCAGGCCGACCGACACCGGGCCTGTGATGCAAAAGTTGAGGCAGCTCGCCAGCAGCATCAGCGAGCGCAAGGGCACGTCGCTGGACACATAGCGCACCGCTTCACCCATGGCAGTCCAGATGCCCTGGTGTGCCAACTGCGTCTTCGGCGGATCAGGCAGAGTACATAGTGCGGCGATAATGGCCAGAAAGCTCAGCGCATCCGCAAAAAAGCCGGATGCCACGCCCAGCACATTGATCAGCAGGCCCGCCGGCGCCGGCCCGGCAATGCTGGCCAACTGCGCCGTGCCCTGGCTGATGGAAGACGCGGCCACCAGCTGTTCCGGCTCCAGCAGCGCGGGCAGGTAGGCTGATTGCGCAGGTGCGGCAAACGCATCGGCCACGCCAAAGGCAAACGCCAGCGCATACAGCTGCCACACCTGCACGATATGCAGCCAGGCCAGCGCGCCGATGGCCGCCACGCACAAGGCGCGCGCCGCCGCCGTCGCCATCATGATCTTGCGGGAAGAAACGCGGTCGCTCAGCACGCCGCCAAACAGCATCAGCACCGCGCGGGGCACTGCGCCCGCCATCAGTATGCCGCCCATCGCCACGGCGGAGCCTGTCTGCTGCAGCACCAGCCAGGGCAGCGCCACCAAGTAAAACTGGTCGCCCAGCAGCGAAATGGTGCCGCCGGTCAGCCACAAGCGGAAGGGGATGCTGCGCAGCGGATGGCTGGCTTCGGTGGATGTGGTGGCCGGGGTGGTTATGGCAGTTGGGAGAGCGGCAGTAGCTGAGGCAGTTTCGGCAGTCATGATCGTTTTCCCTATGGTTTAAACACAATATTGGAAACAGACGTTTTTACGTCAAATCTCGTTTTATTAAGTAAATGTGAATTTACATTTACATTAATATGCGGGTCAAGTATTATTTCGTATCAGAGACATCGTTAAACTTCCCAACATAAACGCCATTGCATGAACACACCGAAGACACTTGCACCCCAGCAAGCCAGGAGCCGTGAATCCACCCGCAAGCTGCTGCAGGCCGCAGCGGACATCCTCAAGGACTTTGGCGTGGATGGCGCTACCATCCCGCGCATTGCGCAGCAGGCCGGGCTGACGCCGGGCGCCATCTACCGCCGTTTTGCCGACAAGGAGGCGCTGCTGGAAGCGGTGATTCTGGATATTCTGGAACAGCAGGATGAGCAGCTACGCGCTGCGCTGACGCCCACCACCGTCAAGCAGATTCCGCTGACGGTGCTGGTCGAGCAGATCGTGCACGCAATGCTGGTCAGCTACCGCGCCAATGCCGGCCTGCTACGCGCCGTGCGCCAGTTTGCGCAGGGGAGGGAGCAGACTGCCTTTCACAAACAAGTCAGCGAACTGGAGATGGGCAGCTTTCAGTACCTCGTGGAGCTGTTCCTGGTGCACCAGGAAGAAATCAGCCACAGCGACCCCAAGACAGCAGTGTCTTTCGCGCTGGTGAGCCTGACCAGCATGCTGATAGAGCTGATTCTCGTGGACAAGGACATGACAAACTGGCGACTGGTCATGCCGATGGATGATAAAACGCTGAAAGGCGAACTCAGGCGCGCATTTTTGAATTACCTGGGTGTGTCGGATAAAGGCGTCTGACTTAAGTCGTGTGCGTGACTTGGGTGGCTAGCGTCTCCTTTTGTGTTGAGTGAGAGTTTCTTGTTTTTATTCCATATTTCCATTATTATCGAAATATGGAAACTAAAAACGCACTCGCCGCATTAGCGGCACTCGCCCAGGAGTCCCGACTTGCCGTGTTCCGTTTGCTGGTGCAGGCCGGGCCTGAAGGCATGCCCCCATTGCAGATTGCGGAGCAACTGGAGATACCGCCATCTTCGTTATCGTTTCATCTGAAAGAGCTGTCACACGCCAATATGGTGGCGGCAACAAAGAATGGCCGGTCAATTATCTATTCCGCAGATTTTCAGACGATGAATGGCTTGCTCGGGTTTCTGACTGAAAACTGTTGCGGCGGTACGCCTTGCCTGCCTGTCTGCATTGATTGCCCTCCCAGCCAAGAAGCGGTTCAGGCGTCCCCCTGATAGGTACTTACAGCACAGTGAGAAAAATCATGCCGGAAAAATATTTTAATATCCTCTTCCTCTGCACAGGCAATTCTGCACGCAGCATCATGGCTGAAGCCTTGGTGACGACCATGAGCAAGGGGCGTTTTATAGGTTATAGCGCGGGCAGCAATCCTGGCGGGCAAGTCAATCCTTTCGCCATCGAAAAGGTGCGCGAGACCGGCTATGCGCTGGAAAATCTGAGAAGCAAAAACTGGGATGAGTTCGCCCGTCCTGATGCGCCTCATATGGATTTCATCATCACGGTTTGCGATAACGCCGCAGGCGAAATGTGCCCCATATGGCCCGGACATCCCGCGTCCGCGCATTGGGGTTTTGAAGATCCTGCTGCCGTTGATGGAACGGACGAAGAAAAACGCGCTGCATTCAGCAAGATATTCAGGCAGATCATGGTGCGCCTGAATTCATTCCTGGCCTTGCCGATAGAGCGCCTGGAAAAGCAGGCGATCCAGCATGAAATCAAAAAGATCGGCGAATCGCCTTTCAGTCCGCAATAAATCAATGATGTGAATACGCGTTGCGCCGACAGAGCAGTGTATCGAGCCGAAAACCCTCAGCATGAGCAATCCACCTACTTTAAGTTTGGGCAGTGCGGCAGCGACGTCCATCGGTTTTTTTGAACGTTACCTGAGCTTATGGGTAGTGCTCTGTATCGTCGTCGGCGTTGGCCTGGGCAAGCAGTTTCCCGGTCTGTTCCAGGCCATTGCGGGGCTTGAAGCCGCGCATGTCAATATTCCGGTAGGCATCCTCATCTGGGTAATGATCATTCCGATGCTGATCAAAATCGACTTCACGGCGTTATCGCAGGTTGCGGGCCACTGGCGCGGCATAGGTGTGACGCTGTTCATCAACTGGCTGGTAAAGCCGTTCTCTATGGCTTTTCTGGGCTGGCTGTTTATCCGGCACCTATTCGCCGGCAGCCTTCCTGCTGGCGAAGCAGACAGCTACATTGCCGGCCTGATTTTGCTGGCCGCTGCGCCGTGCACGGCCATGGTCTTTGTCTGGAGCCAGCTATGCAAGGGCGACCCTTACTTCACGCTGTCTCAGGTCGCGCTGAATGACGCCATCATGATCGTCGCGTTTGCACCACTGGTTGCGCTGTTGCTGGGTTTGTCTGCCATTACCGTGCCCTGGGATACCTTGTTCATTTCAGTCGCGCTGTACATTGTCATTCCCGTGGCGCTGGCTCAGTGGATAAGAAGGATGATGCTGGCGGGCGGAGAGGTGGCGTTTGAGCGAAAAATATCCACGCTCGGGCCTTACTCCATCATGGCCTTGCTGCTTACGCTGCTGCTATTGTTTGGGTTCCAGGGCAAAGCCATCACCGCGCAGCCGCTGGTGATAGTGCTGCTGGCAGTACCGATCCTGATACAGGTATTGTTTAATTCCGGCCTGGCCTATCTGTTGAACCGCAGGCTCGGTGTGGCGCATTGTGTGGCTGGGCCGTCCAGCCTGATCGGTGCATCCAATTTCTTTGAACTGGCGGTGGCAACGGCGATCAGCCTGTTTGGTTTTCATTCGGGGGCGGCGCTGGCAACCGTTGTCGGCGTGTTGATTGAAGTGCCGGTGATGCTTTTCGTTGTGGCCATCGTTAACCGCTCGCAAACCTGGTACGAACAGAAAGCATGAATTATGAGCAAACGCATGGACAATCATCTTCCCCATATCAGCCGCAGCCATCTGGATTTACCTACGATGGAAAAGCTGGAACCTAAAGAGGTCTCAGGCCACGCGCCGCGCATTTTGCTGTTATACGGCTCCTTGCGCGAACGCTCTTACAGCAAGCTGCTGACGCTGGAAGCGGAACGCATCCTGCAGGAATTCGGAGCCGAAACGCGGGTGTTCGACCCCCATGGTCTGCCGATGGTGGATAGCGTGCCGCCAGACCATCCCAAGGTGCAAGAGCTGCGTACGCTATCCGCCTGGTCTGAAGGGCAGGTCTGGTGCAGCCCGGAGCGTCACGGCACGATGACCGGTATCTTCAAGTCACAGATTGACTGGCTACCCCTGGAAATCGGCAGCGTAAGGCCTACGCAGGGCCGCACGCTGGCAGTGATGCAGGTATCAGGTGGCTCTCAGTCCTTCAATGCCGTCAACGCGTTGCGCGTGCTGGGACGGTGGATGCGCATGGTCACGATACCCAACCAGAGTTCTGTCGCCAAGGCCTATCAGGAGTTTGAAGAGGATGGCCGCATGAAACCATCCGCTTATTATGAGCGGCTGGTGGACGTGATGGAAGAGCTTTATAAGTTCACGCTGCTGGTGCGTGACCGTTCCGATTACCTGACAAGCCGCTACAGCGAGCGCAAGGCATCCAATCTCATTGTGGCTACTGAGCTGGCTGCTGCGGCGATGGTCCATGAACAATTGCCAGAGGCTGAATAGCCAGGCTGCTGCTTCCGAAGATGTTAAGCTCCTATATCCGGGTGATGGATGAACGTGCACATTGCCGTTGCTAAACCCGATAATCAGGACTCTTTTACACGATGCCAAAGTTCGATCAACTCATCTTGCACACCGAACGCCTGCTGCTCAGGCCTTTATGCGCCACCGACGCCGCCGGCATGTTCCGCCTGCGCGCGGATGAAAAGGTCATGCAATATGGTGCCTCCCCGCCGTGGACTTCCATGGAGCAGGCGGATACCATGATCGCCAGGGACATGAAGGCGATGGAGGAGGGTACCTATCTGCGCCTGGGCCTGGTCCGCCCTGAAGATGATGTGCTCATCGGCGGGTGCACGCTGTTCCATCTGGATGAGCAATGCAGGCGTGCCGAAATAGGCTATGAGCTGTTGCCCGACATGTGGGGCCAGGGCTACATGCGTGAGGCGCTGGCCGCGCTGCTGGAGTTTGGCTTCACCGAGATGTCGCTGAACCGCGTTGAGGCCGATGTTGATCCGAGGAACGCGCCGTCAGCCAATATTTTGGTGCGGCTGGGCTTCAAACACGAAGGCCTGCTCAAGGAGCGCTGGATCGTCAATGGAGAAAAGGCCGACACGGCATTTTATGGTTTGCTTTGTGCCGAGTGGCAGGCTGCCACAGGCAGGGCCTGAGCGGCCATGCTGAATTGACCAACGCTTGCCGCGAAAATCAAGACGTTTTTGATTAAGTCATGAGCTACAAAATCCGGCATTAGAAAATAAAGAGCGTACAAACAGGGGACGGAGTTAGCCAAAACTTTCCCGCTTTGTTTTACGCCCCTCACCCTAGCCCTCTCCCGCACGCGGGAGAGGGAACTGGATCTCATATCTTTGTTTGCAGCGGCTCGGATTTGCCTCGTGTTCTTTTCTTATGTTTAAGCAAAATTCCCAAGGCAAGATACCGCATCCTTGATGTGATAATGAATACCCCCTCTCCCGCGTGCGGGAGAGGGCTGGGGTGAGGGGAGTTGCGCTGATGCAGAAGACTGATTACCAAGGAAGGTAAAATATGAAATCTGGCAGAGTCTTATTTTTTCCCGTTATCTGATCTTTCCTGTTGCCGAATTTTTTCAATAGTCAACCCTGAATGAAAACACTGAACGCATTGCCCTTTATCCGACCGTTCGAAGTATCCGATTGGGCTGCCTACCGGGATACCAGACTACGCTCGCTCGCGGACTCACCCGATGCATTCGGTAGTACGCTGGCATCCGAGCAGCCGCGCAGCGATGACGACTGGGCGGCACGCCTGATTGCCGCAGCCGCTTCAGGCCGCGATTGCCAGCTGATGGCGGAACAGGGTGGCAGGGCTGTCGGCCTGGTCTGGGGTAAAGTGGATGCAGAAGACGATGCGGTAGTGAGCGTATTCCAGATGTGGGTTGCGCCGGCAGCTCGCGGGCAAGGCATAGGCAGCCTGCTGCTTCGCGCAGTCATCGCCTGGGCCCGCAGCCGGGATGCGCGTACCGTCCAGCTCGGTGTAGTCTGCGGCGATACCCCGGCGGCGAGGCTGTATGCGAGGGAAGGTTTTTGCGTGGTGGAAGGCTCGGCGGAGCCGCTGCGCGCAGGCTCACCGCTGATGTCGCAGTCGATGCGGCTTATGCTCAATGTCTAGGCTGCTTGACGTATTTGATGTGACAGTGCCAGGCAACATCGAACAAACCCTCACTACCCCTGCAACACCTTCTTCAACTGCTCCAGATCATAAGGCTTGGCCAGCATGCTGCAGTTGATGCCTGCCGCCAGTTGCGGTTTGTCGCCGTAGCCGGAGGCGAAGATGATGCGGATTGCCGGTTGCTGTTCCGTGACCATTTCGGCCAGCTGCGGGCCAGACAGGCCGGGCAGCTTGATGTCGGTCAGCAGGATGTCAAATTTCTGTAGCGCCAGCAGCTCCAGCGCATCTTCGGCGCTGGCGGCGCTTTCTACTTCGTAGCCCAGCAGCGACAGCAGTTCACACGCAGTGGTGCGCAGGTCTTCATTGTCTTCCACCAGCAGGATACTGTGTGCGATGTCTGCACCGCCTGCACCTGCTATGCCGTGGGGATGGAAATCCTGTGTGTGCTGCGGCTCTTCCTCCACCGATAGTGTGGCGGCTTCCAGCAGGTCTGCCTGGTCGCGGTTGGCGATGATGTGTCTTATGCGGCGTGCCAGGTCTTCGCGGCGGTAGGGTTTGCTGATCAGGTCCACGCCCGGGTCCAGCCGGCCGCCGTGCACGATGGCGTTTTGCGCGTAGCCGGATGTGAATAGGATTTCCAGCCGCGGCGAGTGCAGCTTGGCCAGCCTGGCCAGCTCGGTGCTGCGCATGGGGCCGGGCATGACAACGTCGGTAAACAACAGGTCAATGGCGATGCCGCTTTTGATGATCGTCAGCGCGCTCTGTGCATCATTGGCTTTCAGCACCTGGTAGCCCAGCTGACGCAGCATGTCCACGACGGTGGTCTGCACCGATACATCATCTTCCACCACCAGAATGGTTTCGCTGCCGCCGCGCACCGGGCCGCTGAGCGGCGCGGGCAGCCGGGTTTCTTCGGCATGGGCGCGCGGCAGGTACAGGCGTATCGTGGTGCCGTGGTTCAGCTCGCTGTAGATGTTGATGTGGCCGGCGCTTTGCTTGGCAAAGCCGTAGGCCATGCTGAGGCCCAGGCCGGTGCCTTCGCCTTCCGGCTTGGTCGTGAAGAAGGGATCGAAAGCATGCTCCTGCACCTCCGGCGACATGCCGGCCCCGGTGTCGGAGACGGCAATCATCACATATTCGCCGGGCACCACGTCTTCATAGCGGGCTGTGTATTGCTGGTCCAGAAAAGTGTTGGCCAGCTCTATCGTCAGCTTACCTTCTCCGTTCATCGCGTCGCGCGCATTGATGGCGACGTTGAGGATCACGTTTTCCAGCTGGTTGGGGTCGGCCAGCGTGTGCCACAGGCCGCCACCGACGGCCATTTCTATTTCCACTGCCTCGCCCAGAGAACGGCGCAGCATATCGTCCATCTTGCCCAGCGTGCGGCCCAGGTTCAGCACAATCGGCTGCAGCGGCTGCCGCCGTGCAAACGACAGCAGTTGCGAAGACAGTTTGGCGCCGCGCGCCACTGCCTGGCCGGCCGTGGCCAGCCGCTTTTGCGCCTCGGCATCGCCCTTGACATTACTGGCCAGCAGTTGCAGGTTGCCGCTGATGACCTGTAGGATGTTGTTGAAGTCATGCGCGACGCCACCGGTGAGCTTGCCTATGGCTTCCAGCTTGGTGGCTTGGCGCAGCGCGCTCCGTGTTTCCTCCAGTGCGGTAGCGCCATCGGCGACCATTTTTTCCAGTTGCTGCTGGTAGATGCTGACTTGGTCTTGCGCGGTTTTTTGCGCGGTCACGTCGTTGCCCAGTGCAAAAATGCCGATGACGTCGCCTGCTTCAGAAAAGATAGGCTGATACACCAGATCCACATAAGCGGTTTCCGGATCGCCAACGGGAACTTTTTGCAGCGACACCGGCATGTCGCGTCCGACAAAGGCGAGGCCGCTGGCATAGACCTGGTCCAGCAGTTCAAAGAAACCCTGGCCTTCCACCTCAGGCAGCGCCTGACGTATGGGGCGGCCTATCAGGTTACGGTGGCCCACCAGCTGGTAATACGCAGAATTGACCATGTCAAACACATGGTAAGGCCCCTTGAGGAAGGAGATAAATGCCGGCGCCTGCTCAAACATGCTGCGCAGCTGCTGCTCCTCCTGCGTGCGGGTGCTGACCCTTTCTTCCAGCGTGCCGATCAGCACCTTTAGCGCAGTCTGCGCTTCTTCGCGCTCATGGATCTGCTCTGCCAGCTGCGTGTTTAGTTCGCTCAGCGCTTCCCTGGCATTATGCTCGGCGGTGACGTCATTGCACACCACCAGCACACCGCGCACGCCGGATTCGTCGGCAATGGGGCTGTAGCCATAGGTCCACCACACATCATCGCGCTTGCCGTGGCGCGTAACAGGCACCAGCTGGTCCACATGCCAGGTAGCGCCCTGGCCGGCCATGACGTAGTCTATCTGCGGACCGATAATGTCCCAGATCTCCGCCCAGCATTCGCGGCCGGGCTGGCCCAGCGCGCTGGGATGCCGCTCCGGCCCCATGGTCTGGCGGTAAGCGTCGTTATAGAACTGGATCAGGTCCGGGCCCCACCAGATAAACATAGGGTGGTTGCTCGTCAGTAGCAGACGCAGCGTGGTCTTAAGGCTCTCCGGCCAGGTGTGCGGATCGCCCAGCGGCGTGTGCTGCCAGCCGTGCGCGCGGGTCAGCTCGCCCAGC
>JAYSKH010000395.1:0-17948 GCA_043726505.1 Undibacterium sp.
ATCTGGCCGGACAGCGGCATCTGGGGCGGCCTGCTGTCGTTGCCGGAACTGGACGGCATGCAGGACATGGATGATGAACCCGGCGAGTTGTCCGATGCCTTCCCTGGAGTGACCAAGATGGCGCAGCAGTTCGGTAGCGTCGACACGATACAGGCGCTGCCGCCTTTTGCGCATGTATTCACGCATTTCAAATTGAACGTAACCCCGATACAGTTCACGCTGGCCAGCCGCCATGATGCTGTGGCAGAGGCACGGCATGTCTGGTATCCGGCGCAGCAGATCGGCGACGCGCCGCTACCGGCGCCGGTGAAAAAATTGCTGCTGTCCTTGCTGGCTCCGAGCCTGTGGTCGGCCTAAGCTGTAAAGAATAGCGGCGCCAGCAGCCTGCCTGGTGTGGATATATTGTTTTCCGGTTTGCCGGTACCGATGAATGTTGTAGTATTAAGTAATCGGAATTCAATGCGAAATTCACTGCGGAATTTACCGCAGCCGGAATAAAGCCTCATGCTTAAATCAAGTATACAGCGGCGCGCACAGCGGAACACGCAGGAGACAAATTTGCACCACAGGATGTTAGCAGGCGCAGCATTGTGCCTGAGCTTGTTAATACCCGGTCTGGCCGTAGCAGCCACCCAGGCATGCCGCGTCCCGGAATTCCCGCAGGAGGTGCAGTGCGGCAAGGTGCAGCGCCCGCTGGACCCCGCCCATCCCGAAGGCCGGAAGATCGATATCAACTACGTGGTGGTGCCTTCGCAGGACAGGAACAAGCTGCCGGATGCCATCTTCCTGCTGGCAGGCGGCCCCGGGCAGAGCGCGATCAGCGTTGCGGGCTGGGGACAGTTTGCTTTCAGCAGGCTGAACCGGCGGCGTGATCTGGTGTTCGTGGACCAGCGCGGCACCGGCCGCAGTGCGCCATTGAAGTGCCCTGAGCTGGAAAACAATGGTGACCTGGGCGATACCGAGCAGGCCTTCCAGAGTTCCCAGCAGTGCCTGCGTCGGTTGCAGGCGCTGCCGTACGGCGATCTGAAACAATTCACAACGACGATAGCGATGCAGGACCTGGATGCGGTCCGGCAGGCGCAAGGCTATGCAAAAATCAATCTGGTCGGTGTTTCCTACGGCACGCGTGCCGGGCTGGAATACTTGCGCCAGTTTCCGCAGTCGGTCAGACGCGTCATTCTCGACGGCGTAGTGCCGCCGGATGAGCGGCTGTCATCCAGCGACGCGCAACTGGCTCTGGATGCGCTGTTTGCCGGCTGCGTGAAAGATGCGCGCTGCAATGCGGCTTACCCGCAGTTGGCAGAGCGCTGGAACAAACTGCTGGCATCATTGCCTCGCCAGGTCACGCTGATCCATCCGCGGCTGGGCAATGAAATGCAGTTGCAGATGACGCGCGACCTGGTGGTCAGCATGGTGCATAAATCTCTGTATGCGCCTTCCAGCCTTGCAGGCCTGCCGTATGCACTGACACAGGCGGAGCAGGGCAAATATGCGCCGCTGGTGGCGTTGAGCGGTGTGACTAGCCAGCCGGACCAGTCCAGCGTTGCTTACGGCATGCATTTTTCAGTATGGTGCGCAGAGGAGTACGCACGCCTGCCGGCAGTGCCGGCGGCAGACGATTTCTCCCGCCTGATGGACGGCATGTATAAACGCATCTGCGAGAAATGGCCGCGCGGCGACGTACCCGCAGCGTTTTACACAATACCCCGCAGCCCAGCGCCCGTGTTGTTGCTGAGCGGCGGCATAGACCCGGTAACGCCTACCGTGCACGGCGCGCATGTAGCGGCTGCGCTGGGACCGAAAGCGCTGCACCTATCCATAAATAATGCCGGGCATGGCCTGATGTCGCAGGGGGGCTGCCTGCGTGAACTGGCGTACCGCTATCTGAATGCCAAGGACGACAGCGAGGCTGCCAAGGTAGACACGTCGTGCGTGCGCCAGATACCGCGGCCGATGGCCTGGCAGATACCGGCCGCTCCGGCTCAGGCCGGTTCGGCAGCTCCCGTTGCTCCTGGAGCGAAGCCATGATCAGGGTAGAAGACCTGCACAAGGAATTTGTCCGCGAAGAACGCTTCTCCTTCCGCAAGCGCGCCCGCGAAACCGTCAAGGCAGTGGACAGCGTCAGCTTTACCGCAAAGGACGGTTCCATTACTGGCCTGCTTGGTGCCAACGGCGCCGGCAAGACCACAAGCCTGCGTATGGTAGCGTCGCTGCTGGCGCCGGATCGCGGCGAAATCACCGTTGATGACGTGAAGGTCGTGCCCGGCCAGCAGGCGTCGCTGTCGCGCATGGGGATATTGTCCGACGCGCGCGGCCTGTATCCGAGGCTGACCGCCAGGGAAAACATCCACTACTACGGCATTCTGCACGGCATGGAACGCGGCCTGGTGGAACAGCGCGCCGAGCAGCTGTCGCACTGGCTGGAAATGGGCAAGCTGATGGACAGGCGCACCGACGGCTTTAGCCAGGGCGAGCGCATGAAGACTGCGCTGGCGCGCGCGCTGGTACACAATCCGAAAAACATCATTCTGGATGAGCCCACCAACGGGCTGGACGTGGTGGCTACGCGCTCCCTGCGTGAATTCCTGCGCTGGCTGCGTTCGCCGGAAGGCGGCGGCAAGTGCATCATCTTTTCCACGCACATCATGCAGGAAGTAGAGCGCCTGTGCGACCACGTGGTTATCGTAGCCGAAGGCCGCGATGTTGCCTGCGGCAGCGTGGATGAACTGTTGTTGCAGGCCGGCGAGGCCGATTTTGAAGATGCCTTTGTCAAGCTGGCCTTCCTGCATCCCGCACCCGCGCCAGCATCCGTACATACTGACAGGGCCGCACCATGAGATCCATATTTGCCATATTCCGCAAGGAGATGATGGATGCGATGCGCGACCGGCGCACGCTGCTGGTGGTGCTGCTCAGTTCGCTGCTGGGCGTGCCGCTGCTGTTGCTGATCGTATCGGAAGTGCTGTCGCAGGTGGAGTCGCAGGAGATCAAGCGCACCGTCGTTGCTGTTGACATGCAATATGCGCCCGGCCTGGAAAACTATATCCTGCGCCAGGGCTACCAGATACAGCCGGCGCCGGCAGATTACGAGAGCAAACTGCGCAGCAAGGAACTGACGCAGCCGGTGCTGCTGGTGCCGCGCGATTTTGACGCTAAGCTGGCGCGCGGTGAAAAGGCCGTACTGGAAATCGTGTTCGACACCGCCAATACGCAGGCGCAGTTTGGTCTGCGGCCCTTGCGGAAAGTGCTGGACGGCTATACGCAGGAACATGCACTGCTGGGCCTAATGATGCGCGGCGTGTCGCCGGAGGTATTGCAGATGGTGGAAGTGAAAGAACGCCAGATCAGCCGCCCCGAAGAGCGCAAGGTCACGATTACCGGCATGCTGCCCTTCATGCTGATCATGGCCATTGTCATCGGCGGCATGTACGCGGCGATTGACACTACCGCTGGCGAACGCGAACGCGGTTCGCTGGAACCGCTGATGATGAACCCGGTTTCCGGGTGGCAGCTGGCGATAGGTAAATGGGGCGCAGTGGCGACTGTCAGCATGACGGTCGTAGTGCTGACGGTGCTGAGCTTTTTTCCTTCGCAGTGGCTGATCCGCAACGAAACGCTGCGCGCCGAATTCCAGTTTGGCGGACGCGAGGCCTGGGGGTTTCTGATGGTATTGCTGCCGCTGGCAGCCAGCTTGGCGGCGATACAGATTGCGGTAGCTTTGAATTGCAAGAGCTACAAGGAGGCGCAGGTGCGTAATCAGATGCTGAGCCTGGTCGTCAGCATGGTGCCGCTGGTGCTGACCTTTAACCCTGGTCGCGAACCGGCATGGTTCCAGTGGGCGCCGGTGCTGGCGCAGAACATCATGATGAACCATGTGCTCAAAGGCGAAGCCGTCGGGCATGCGGCGATAGCGATAGCGCTGCTGGTATGCGCGGCGCTAACGGTGGCCAGCTTGTGTTATGTCGCGCAGAAAATGCGCAGGGTAGTGATGGGGTAGGGGTTTGCTGCCGGCATGCCGGCAGCAAACAGTGCAATTGTATTGATGAAGTTTATTTGCCGGCGCTGACGCTGCCTATGCCCTCGACGGACTTGTGGAAAGTGCGCGGGTTGCCATAATAAATCAGCGAACCCATGCCCTGTACGACGGCATTCAGCAGGTCGCTTGCATACACCTTGACCGTGCCTATGCCCTCGAATTCCACGTCAACGTGTTCTGCTTTCAGTTCCCTGGTGTTGATCTCCCCGACGCCCTGCGCTTTCAGTCTCAGCCATTTTATTTTGCCGTTGGCCTTCAGGCTGCCTGCGCCCTGGTAGCTGATATCGAGGCGTTCGCCGTCGATATTGCTGAGCGCCGTTTCTCCAGCGCCTTCTACCTTCAACTGACGCAGCGCAGGCATCGTGACGATGATTTTTGGGTCGCCCGACGTGGATTTGAAATTCTTGTCCTGCAGGCTGACCATCAGTTCGCCATTGACGACTTCGGTCACCAGGTTGCTGAGAAATTTTTCATTGCCGCTGGCGGTCAGCGTCTGCGCTTTTCCTGCTTGCACGATGATGCTGATAGGACCCTTGCTGTTGATCGCATTGAAGGCAGGCAGTTTACGGACCTGTTCATCGGCATGGGCAAAAACACTGGTAAACAGCAGCGGAAGAATGAATAGTCTGCGCATGGAATATCCTCTTGTCGGTCGGGTATGGTCGGGTATGGTCGATGAAAATTTTTGTTCCGGCGGTGCGCCTGCCCAGGGTTTGCTCTACCCCAGCCTGCGGTGGCGCAGCAGCACCTGTTCCTTGTCCCGGAAATAACCGGCCAGCTGTTCCACCATGAATACCGAACGGTGCTGGCCGCCGGTGCAGCCTATCGCGACTGTCAGGTAGCTGCGGTTGTCCTTCTTGAACATCGGCAGCCACTTTTCGATAAAACTGCGTATGTCTTCATACAGGTCCAGCGCCATCTGCTGGCTCTTCAGGAACTGAACAACCGGCTCGTCGCGGCCGGTCAATGCACGCAGTTCCAGATCGTAATAAGGATTGGGCAGCATGCGCACGTCGAATACAAAATCGGCGTCCAGCGGCACGCCTATCTTGAAGGCAAAGGATTCAAACATCAGCGTCAGTGGTGAATGCTGTATCTGTATGACGTCCTTGACCCATTCACGCAGTTTGTTGGCGCTGAGGTTGGAGGTGTCGATGACATGCGCGAGCGACTGTATCGCCGCCAGCATTTCGCGCTCTTCCTGTATGCATTCGGTCAGGCTCATGCGGTCCGTCAGCGGCTGGTCGCGCTGCAGCCGGTGCGACAGCGGATGGCTGCGGCGCGTTTCTGAAAAACGGGCCACTAGCGATTCGGTGCTGGCAGTCAGAAACAGCACTTTGACTTCATGACCATCCTGGCCCAGCTTCACAATGGTTTCCGGCAGGCTGGTCAGCAGGTGCGCGCTGCGCGAATCGATTGCCATTGCGGCCGATGCTATGCCTTCGCCCAGCAGCGTTGTCACCAGTTCGGGCAGCAGACTGGGGGGGAGATTGTCGACGCAGTAATACCCAGCGTCTTCCACCACATTAAGTGCTACCGATTTGCCGGATCCGGAGATGCCGGAGATAAGGAGTATGCGCATGGAATGGTGGTCTCGATGGTTTGCACAGCACGGAGCAGCGCACGATAGGCTAATTGTAACTTATTGCGAAGGCAATATGATGCCCCGATGTTGGCATGCTGCACTATATACAGATGAATGCAAGTACATGAATGCAGGCATCAAGTTCCGTAGCGGCTATCGGAGTATCCGACTGTCCAAGCTTAGGGCTCCATCTCGTCATTCATTGCGCGGCGCTGGCGCTCCATGAATTCCTGCAGCGTGTCTATGCCGCGCAGTTGCAGGATGGTATTGCGTACCGCCGCTTCCAGCAGCACTGCAATATTGCGGCCGGCAGCCACGGGGATCACTACCTTCTTGATCGGCAGGCCCAGTACTTCTTCGCTCTGCGAGTCTATTGGCAGGCGTTCGTAATTTTCTTCCAGCGTGCTGCGCCGTACCAGGTGGACGATCAGCTTCAGCCGCATTTTCCTGCGCACCGCAGTCTCGCCAAAGATTGCCTTGATGTCCAGCAAGCCCAGGCCGCGCACTTCCAACAGGTTTTGCAACAGCTTGGGGCAGCGGCCTTCTATCATATTCGGCGCGATGCGTGAAAACTCCACAGCATCGTCGGCCACCAGCCCGTGGCTGCGAGAAATCAGTTCCAGCCCCAGCTCGCTCTTGCCCAGCCCGGATTCGCCGGTGATCAGCACACCCACGCCCAGCACATCCATGAAAACACCGTGCATGGTGATCTGCTGCGCCAGTTTTTTCGACAGGTAGACGCGCAAAAAGTCGATGACTTGCGCCGCCGGCAAGGGCGTAGAAAATAGCGGGATGTTGTTGTCATCACACACCGTCAGAAACTCCGGCGGCGAATCCAGCCCTTGCGCGACCATCAGCGCCGGCGGTGCGCCCGCGACGAGTTCCTTCAGCAGGTTGGCACGCGAATTGGGGGAGATGCGTTTGTAATATTCAATTTCCTGATGCCCCAATACCTGGATACGGCCCGGGTGAATCAGGTTAAGGTGGCCCACCTGGTCGGCGGACGATGTGGCATCGCCGGTGATCTGCTTGTCTCCGCCGGAAAAGCCGGCAAACCAGCCCAACTGCATGGAATCCCGATTGTCATCGTAGATTTTTTGGATAGTCAGTTCGGTCAGCAATGGCATGGTGGCTAGCGGGAGGGATGGGCAGGGTACGGAGGTAGCTGGTTCCGGCACGGCGCGCGAGGCGCCGCCGGCTGGCTTCAACCCACAGACTGCAGGTTGGGTTGCCAGGAGATGAGTTTGTCGTGCACGGCAGCGGCATCGGGCTCGCTGCTCAGCAACTCGCGGAAGGCTTCGTTGGACAGCATCTCTGCAATTTCGGACAGGATTTCCAGATGCTGCTGCGTGACATTGTCCGGCATCAGCAAAAAGATGAGCAGGTTGACGGGTTCACCGTCCGGCGATTCAAACTGTATGGGCTCCGCCAGTCGCACAAAGGCAGCTATCGGTGCTTTCAGGCCCTTGATACGGCCGTGCGGAATCGCCACCCCATGGCCGAGGCCGGTGGAGCCGAGTCTTTCCCTGGCAAACAGATTGTCTGAAACAACGGAGCGGGCAATGCTGCAATTATTTTCAAATAATAGCCCTGCTTGTTCAAATGCCCGTTTTTTGCTGGAGACCTCAAGATCGAGCAGCACGTTGCCTAAGGGCAGTATTTTTGCAATATTCGTCATGATACGAAACCAGTAATGCGCAATGGTGCAGCGCACAAAATGTGCGCCTGACAAATTATAGGCTTCTTTTCGGCCTATGCAAGTCTAATCAATGTTGCGATTCAGCATTTGCAGCGAGCAGTTTTTCAAATTCATCCACCGGCACCGGCTTGCTGAAATAATAACCCTGCATCTGCTGGCAGCCCGAATCTGTCAGGAAAAACATCTGTTCCGCCTTCTCCACGCCCTCTGCGGTCACACTCATGCCCAGCGCATTGGCCATTGCGATGATTGCGTTGGT
This sequence comes from Undibacterium sp., assembly GCA_043726505.1. Lineage (GTDB taxonomy): Bacteria > Pseudomonadota > Gammaproteobacteria > Burkholderiales > Burkholderiaceae_D > Undibacterium. The sequence continues at coordinate 7,580 of JAYSKH010000395.1, forward strand.
CAACACGACGGAATCCGGATTTTCCGGGATGTCGCGGATAAACGAGCGGTCAATTTTAAGATTGTCGATAGGAAAACGTTGTAAATACGACAGTGACGAGAAGCCCGTGCCGAAATCGTCGAGCGAAATGCTGATGCCCAGCGCCTTGATCGCATTAAATACCGGCAACAGCTGATCCACCTCGCCCATCAACAGGCCCTCGGTAATTTCCAGCTGCAGGCCTTCCGCGGACAGGCCGGCATCTTCCAGCGCCTGTTCTATGAATTTGCTGAGGCCTGGGTCCTGGAACTGGCGCGGCGAAATATTGACGCTGACGACGAGATCGGACGCGAATTTCTTGCGCCACAGCTGCGTCTGCTTGCAGGCCTGCTCCAGCACCCAGCGGCCTATCGGCAGGATCAGGCCTATCTCTTCTGAAATGGGGATGAATTCGTTCGGCATGATGATGCCGATATCCGGCATCTGCCAGCGTATCAGCGCCTCGGCGCCAACGATGCGGGAAGTCTTCAGGCAGATCTTGGGCTGGTAGTAGACCATGAACTCCTGCTCCTGCAATGCACGGCGCAGATTTTTTTCCAGCGCATAACGGTGCTGCGCGCGTACGTTCAACTCTGTCGTAAAGAACTGGTAGTTATTGCGGCCCGATTCCTTGGCGTAGTACATCGCGGAATCGGCGCAGCGCAGCAGCGTCGGGCAATCATCGCCGTCATGCGGGAACACACTGATACCTATCGATGTGCCGAGATAGTATTCATTGCCTTCTATATAAAAAGGCTCGCGTATGCGCGCCAGTATGCGCTCGGCCATTTCCTTCAGGTGCGCGGCATTGTCGAAGGCTTCTGCCACGATGACAAACTCGTCACCACCCAGCCTGGCCAGCATGTCGCTGGTGCGTATGCAGGAACTGAGGCGTGATGCCACGTCCTTCAGCAGATTGTCGCCGGCCGAGTGGCCGGCAGTGTCATTGACATTCTTGAAGCGGTCCAGATCCAGGAACAGCACCGCGACCCTGTGACTGTTGCGCTTGGCATTGGCCAGCGCGTGCGACAGCCGCTGGTTCAGCTGATGCCTGTTGGGCAGGCCTGTCAGCGCATCGTGCGAAGCCATGTAGTGCAGCTGGCGCTGGGTTTCCCGCACTTCCGTTGTGTCGGTAAACGAAATCAGCACCGCCGTGACCATTTCCTTGGCGCTGTCGAGGATAGGCATGACATTGACCAGCAGCCAGATGGTGGACTGGTCGCGCAGTTCCATGCCAACCGACAGGTTCATGATGGGCGTCTGCGTACGAAAGACCACTGAAGCAGGGTCGTCTCCCAGCGTCCTTTCCGAGCCATCTTCATTGATAATGCGCTTGAAATAGCGGTGGCGGCGTCCGGTGGACAGCAGGTCGGTGATTTTCAGAATGCGCATTGCGCTTGGATTGCATGTCAGGATCTGCCCTCCGGGCGCAACCACCATGATGCCTTCGGTCAGGTTGCTGACCACGGAGCGGTAGCGTTCTTCGCTTTCCGCCAGGCTTTGCTCCATCCGTTTTTTGTCGATGGCCAGTGCAATCAGGTCTACCGCATCCAGGATGCGGTTTTTTTCAGTTTCCGTCGGCAGCCGCGGCGCGGGATAGTAGGCGGCAAACGCGCCCAGCACGGTCTGGAAAGCCGTTACCACTGGCACCGACCAGCACGCGCGCAGGCCGTGCTCCAGTGCGATCTGCCGGTAACTGTTCCATAGCGGATCGCGTGCAATGTCTTCAGTAAATACTGGCTGGCCGTGGTAGATGGCTGCGCCGCAGGAGCCGGAGTTCGGGCCTACCGGCGCCTTGGTAATCGCTTGCCAGTAGGCAGCGGGCAGCGAAGGGGCGGCCCCCGGCAGCAGGTGCTCGTCATCGGCATCCAGCAGCATGATGGAGCAGATCGCGCCATTGCCAAGCAGCTTCTCCATGCGCTTGCAGATATCTTCAAGAATATTGGGCAGCGGCCGGTCCAGCGCGATGGTGTTCAGCGCTTCAGGGCTGGCCTGGTTTTTAGCGGCTGCAGCGGCTGCCGGCAAGCCGGGCTCGGCCACGGAATTTTGCAAGGACGGGCGGCGGAAATGATTTTCCCGCGCGCCGGCTTCGTGCAACTGATGTAATTTGTGCAGCGATAGCTGCAAAGCGGCTTGCTGCTCATGCATGAAGCGGGTGGCGCGGATTTCCACATCCACCAGGCTGCCATCCAGACAGCGGCATTGAAATTGGCCCGTAGCGCTGGCAGAGTCGTCGCGGTTTTGCAGCAAGCCTTCGAACATGCTTTCGGCCTGGGCCAGAGAAGTGGGAGCGATGAACGAATCTGGCTGCAAGCCCAGCAGTTGCCGCGAATCGGAGGCTTTCAGCAGTGCTGAGCCGGCGGGATTTGAAAAAACCAGTTCCCCATCGACCAGGACGTAGATGGCGTCCGGGTTTAACTGGATCAGCTTGTCATGCCATTCGCTGCCGATTGCAGCTGCTTGCTGTTTACTGCGGCTCAACGTGGTAATTGAGTTCACAGCGGGATTTGTTTAATTTGCATGGGATGCACAGTGGGATAATCCCGGCTACTTTTAAATTAAATGCGAAAAACGCGTTGAACGTCTAAATTGTCCAAAAATGTTCAACCACAGGCAACATTTATTGTCTGTCATTATCCGCCTAATAATGGCAGCACTTATTGATAAACAGATAATATGAGCTGGAAAATTATGAAAAAATAGGCAAAAAACGCCATTTTTGTTGGTGAGAGGCTAGAAAAATGACGGTTTTCAGGGCAGGTCGAAGCGCATAAACAACAGTAATACGTCGCCGTTGCCCTTGTTCTTGGAAAACCTTGGGACATAGGAGGCCATCAGCTTGGTTTCTCTGGTGCCTATTGATGCCAATGGCAGCGCAATCGGGAACGGCAAACCGCCGAAATAATCCTGGCGGCTCATCATCATTGCGGTATACCCGCCTGCGATTTCCCATTTGCCACTTAGCGGCCTGGTCCACTGGTACGCATAACCCGCCATCAGTTGCGGCTTGTAGTGCGAGTCTTCTATGCCCAGCGCGTAGACAATCTCTTCATTGTCCTTGGCATTGCGGCGAGTCTTGGCGACGCCAAAACCCCAGGCTTTTTCGTTCAGCTCCTTCAGCCGCTCGCTGGAGTAGGTACCCTTGCCGTGATGCGCATAACCGGAGACGAGGATGGATTGTTTGCCCTCGTCAATGATATCGCCGATTCTTTCGCTGCCTTTTTCCCAGAAGCTGATTTCTTCAGCTTCCTGCGGAGCCTGTTCGGCTTGCTGTTGGGCTTGCTGTGCTGCGGCCGTGCCGCAGCTGCCATACAGCGTCAAGACGGTCAAGGCCGCCAGATTTGCTGCTTTCAGCAGAATTTTCTTTCCAGGTAACGTAAACATATTTTTGCTCTTTTTACTGATGCCCGATGCGATGCTGCGCAATGTTGCTGTATCCGGTTACTGGCGCGCGTTGCGATGGTTGGACGGGCGTTGCGCAGTCGTAAAATTGCTGCGCCACGGGTTGATGTCAAGTCCGCCGCGACGGGTATAACGCGCATAGACGGACAGTTTTTGCGGTTTGCAGTGCTGCATGATGTCGGTAAAAATGCGTTCCACGCATTGCTCATGGAATTCGTTGTGGTTGCGGAAGCCGATCAGGTAGCGCAGCAAGCCTTCCTGGTCGATCTGAGGGCCGACATAACGGATCTGTACGCTGCCCCAGTCCGGCTGGCCGGTGACGAGGCAGTTTGATTTCAACAGATGCGATACCAGCACTTCTTCTACCGGTGCTTCCTGCAGGTCCGCTTTTAACAGCGTGGGGTCCGGTGTGTAAGCATCCACTTCTATATCCAGCCGGTCCAGCAACATGCCCTCCATCTCCTGCATGACGAGCTTGCCGAAATTGTCCTGTGTCGTCAGCGTTACATGCACGGTAGAGCCAAAGCCGGCGGACAGGTCCGTCTGCAGCAGGTTGACCAGTGCCTCCGGTCCTGCCAGTCGTGTCTGGTTGAAAGAATTCAGGTACAGCTTGAAGGACTTTGATTCGACAATGTTCGGTGAATCGGCCGGTACGCTGACTGTCGCAATCGCCACTTGCGGTTTTCCGCGCAGGTTCAGCCACGACACTTCATAGGCATTCCAGATGTCGAGGCCGAAAAAGGGCAAGGCACCGGCAATGCCGATTTCCTGGCGCTTGCCTTCCCGGGAAATAGGGAAGATCAGGCTAGGATCGTATTCGGCCTTGTACGTCGAAGGTTTCCCCAGTTGAGACAGTTCCGGCGTGCTTGGATGTACGGGGGGCACAGGTGTGTTTGAGCTAGTAGTCATCGTTTTTTTTAAATGGCCGGGCGTATGAAACGCTCCGGTGTTGAGTATCCTGAAGGCCACGGACGTACCGATTATTGCGAATTTGCATTCACATTTCCGTGCGCTAACGTACCTAAATCGAGGCCGCATTGCGGCTCCCTTTTAAGGGGGCAAGCCAGGCATTAGCACGGCACTTTTCAAGGAGCTGTCCGATGCATGGGACAGTAAAAAGGCCAGCAGGTTCCATTGTGGGCCATGCGGGCCCTGAATGTTCGCTCCACCCAGATGAGGGCGGGGCGACTTTTTTCAAACTATTACCGTTTCGTTCAACCCAGAAACAACTGATATACCGGGTTGTTGCTTTCGTCCCAATAGCGGTAGCCGAGCGAATTCAGGAATTCCCTGAAATCCTTCATTTCCTTTTTAGGCACCTGCAGGCCGACCAGCGTACGGCCATAATCGGCACCGTGGTTGCGATAGTGGAACAGGCTGATATTCCAGTTCGGCGCCATACTGTTCAGGAAGCGCATCAGCGCGCCCGGCCGCTCCGGAAATTCAAAGCGGTACAGCAACTCATTTTCCGCCAGCACGCTTTTACCACCAACAAGGTGGCGTATATGCAGCTTGGCGAGTTCGTCGTTGGTCAGGTCCAGCGTGGGAAAGCCATGCTTGATGAAATTTTTGGCGATCTTGCCCGATTCTTCGCGGTTGCTGACTTGGACGCCGACAAAAATATGCGCGGTTTTTTCATCGCTGATGCGGTAATTGAATTCGGTCACGTTGCGCGGGCCTACCAGCTCGCAGAAACGGCGGAAACTGCCGCGCTCTTCCGGTATCGTAACGGCAAATACCGCCTCGCGCGCTTCGCCGACCTCGGCGCGTTCGGCCACAAAACGCAGCCGGTCGAAATTCATGTTGGCGCCGCAGGCGATGGTGACCATCGTCTGATCCTTCAGGCTTTTCTTGTCGGCCTTGGCGCGTTCTATGTAGGCTTTGCAGCCTGCTACCGCCAGCGCGCCTGCCGGCTCCAGGATGCTGCGGGTGTCCTGGAACACATCCTTGATCGCCGCGCAAACGGCATCGGTGTCGACCAGGATGATTTCGTCTACATATTGCTTCGTCAGGCGGAAGGTTTCTTCGCCGACCAGCTTGACGGCGGTGCCGTCCGAGAACAGGCCGACGTCGGTCAGCGTCACACGGCGGCCAGCCTTGATGCTGCGCGCCATCGCATCCGAATCCGTGGTTTGCACGCCGATGATCTTGATGTCGGGGCGCACCGCCTTGACATAGGCAGCTACGCCGGAAATCAGGCCGCCGCCGCCGATGGCGACAAAGATCGCGTGTATCGGTTCTGAATGCTGGCGCAGGATCTCCATGCCTATCGTGCCCTGGCCGGCGATGACGTCGGGGTCGTCAAAAGGATGGACGAAGGTCAGCTTGTGCTTTTGCTCCAGCTTGATCGCGTGGTCATAAGCGTCGGTATACGATTCGCCGTGCAGCACGATTTCGACGTTATCGCCGCCATGCGCCTTGACCGCATCGATCTTGACCGGTGGCGTCGTCGTCGGCATGACGATCATTGCTTTGCAATTCATTTTGGACGCACACAAGGCCACGCCCTGTGCGTGGTTGCCTGCCGACGCGCAAATGACGCCGCGTTTCAGCTGGGCAGGGCTCAGATGCGCAATCTTGTTGTATGCTCCGCGCAGCTTGAAGCTGAAGACGCTCTGCATATCTTCGCGTTTGAAATAAATCCGGTTTTCCATGCGCGCCGACAGGCTGGGCGCATGTTCCAGCGGCGTTTCAAAAGCGACGTCGTAGACGCGGGCGGTCAGGATTTTTTTAAGATAGTCGGTCGTCATAAAATGAATTTTGGATTGCAAAATTGCAATATAAGGCAATAAAAAACTGCGAGTCGGCGATAGTGGAATATAAACGTTGCCCGCTCATTATAATGGATGCATTTTACACAGTGGCAATACAGCATGATAGAGACCGCAGTACATTGGTTGTTGGGCGCGCTGGCCGTACCCAAGGTAGGGCTGACGTCGGTTTTCCTGATCAGCTTTATATCCGCCACCTTGCTGCCGCTGGGCTCGGAACCGGCAGTGTTTGCCGTCATCCGCGCCAATCCTGCCTTGTACTGGCAGGTTATCCTGGTGGCGACCATCGGTAATACGCTGGGAGGCATCGTTGACTACTGGATGGGCTACGGCGCCAAACAGGCGTTTGCCGCTGAACAGGAGGCCGCTTGGTTCCACTGGCTGCGCCGTTTTGGCCCCAAAACGATGCTGCTGGCCTGGCTACCCATCATTGGCGACCCTATCTGCACACTGGCCGGCTGGCTGAAGCTGTCGTTCTGGCCCAGCGTGATGTATATGGCAATAGGCAAGAGCCTTCGCTATATCGCAATGACTTATCTGTTGCTGGCGGTGCCGGATGGCTTCTGGCAGAAGATCGCAGAAATGCTGGGCTAGGTTTAACGCCCGAGTGGTTTCTGTTATGGAATGGTAAATTGAATACCACTTTAAGCCGCCTGCGACCTAATTTTTTCTATACTGGCGGGGGTATGCATAAAATTTCAATAAATCTCGCCATAAAAATAATAAAAAAATCAGCATACCCGTAGAAATTAACGAAAAGCACAATTGGGGCTGCGCCGAATAATCTCAGGTAAAACAGGCTTTTTCCTTTATTTATGCCGTAAAAAGTGTAAGGCTGTTACGACGTGGTGCATCGCAATACGCTAGAATGAATCTTTTAGAGGTGCCCCAGCAGTTTGCCGGAGGTCCTTTTCTCCCCGCCGGTGGAATTGCAGCTTTTTGATGCAGGTCTGTTCAGCGGCGGCAGAAGGATGTCCCACCGCCAGGAACCCCAGCCGCTTCAAAGACTACAGACCTACTGATGAACGCTCCAGCACAAATTCAGGCTCTACTCGCAGACGCGCCGCACGGCGCCGCACCAACCCGCGTCAGGGAAATTCCGTATAACTACACGTCCTTCTCCGACCGCGAAATCGTTATTCGCCTGCTGGGCGAAGAATCCTGGCAATTGCTGGACACGCTGCGCGGCAAACGCCAGACCGGCCGCTCCGCGCGCATGCTGTACGAAGTATTGGGCGATATCTGGGTTGTCCGGCGCAATCCCTATCTGCAGGACGACATGCTGGATAATCCCAAGCGCCGGCAGGATCTGATCGATGCGCTGAACCATCGCCTGCATGAAGTGGAAAAACGCCGCATCACCACGGATGAAGCGGATAGCCATGATGTGGCCTCCAGCGAAGATGCGAAGGCGCGCAGCGCCAGCGTGGAAACCTTGGTGCAGGCTGCCCGCAAGGCAGTCGCCGATTTTGCCGAAGAATTCCGCCAGACCTATGATCTGCGTAAGCTGGCCAGCCGCAAGCTGGCCAAGCATACGGCCAAAGACAACATCAAGTTTGATGGTCTGTCGCGCGTGTCGCACGTCACCGATGCGACTGACTGGCGCGTTGAGTATCCGTTTGTCGTGCTGACGCCGGATACCGAAGATGAAATGGCCGGGCTGGTCAAATGCTGCATAGAGCTGGGGCTGACCATTATCCCGCGCGGCGGCGGCACCGGTTATACCGGCGGCGCAATTCCGCTGACGCCGATGTCGGCAGTCATCAATACTGAAAAACTGGAACAGCTAGGCGAAGTTGAAATGACGGTGCTGCCCGGCCTGAGCCAGCCGTATGCAACGATCTATTCCGGCGCAGGCGTGGTCACCAAGCGGGTGTCAGACGCGGCAGACAAAGCCGGCTTCGTGTTTGCCGTGGACCCGACCTCTGCCGAGGCTTCGTGCATAGGCGGCAATGTGGCGATGAACGCTGGCGGCAAAAAGGCCGTGCTGTGGGGAACCGCACTGGACAACCTGGCCTCATGGCGCATGGTGGACCCGAACGGCGACTGGCTGGAAGTGACACGTCTGGAGCACAATCTGGGCAAGATCCATGACGTGGAGTTGGCAAAATTCAAGCTGGAGTGGACGCATCCGGGCGAGAAAACGCCGTTCAAGACCGAACAGCTGGAGATCAAGGGCCGGGTATTCCGCAAGGAAGGCCTGGGCAAGGACGTAACCGACAAGTTCCTCGCGGGTTTGCCGGGCGTGCAGAAAGAAGGCTGTGATGGCCTGATCACATCTGCGCGCTGGATCTTGCACAAGATGCCCAAGCATACGCGCACCGTGTGCCTTGAATTTTTCGGCCAGGCGCGCGATGCGATACCGTCGATAGTCGAGATCAAGGATTTCCTGGACGCCGAAACCCGTAAGGGCGGCGCCATCCTGGCCGGCCTCGAGCATCTGGACGAGCGCTACCTGCGCGCGGTCGGTTACACGACCAAATCCAAGCGCGGCGTGCTGCCGAAGATGGCTCTGTTTGGTGATATCGTCGGCGACGATGAAAACGCAGTGGCGCAGGCAGCGTCGGAAGTGATCCGCATTGCGAATACGCGCGTCGGTGAAGGTTTTGTTGCCGTCAGCCCGGAAGCGCGTAAAAAATTCTGGCTGGACCGCGCCAAGACCGCGGCCATTTCCAAACATACCAATGCGTTCAAGATCAATGAAGACGTGGTCATCCCGCTCAACCGCATGGGCGAATACACGGACGGCATAGAGCGCATCAACATCGAGTTATCCATCCAGAACAAGCTGGCGCTGCTGGACCAGTTGTCCGCATTTTTTGCCAGGGGCAACCTGCCGCTGGGCAAGAGCGAAGATGCAGACGGCGACGATATCCCCGCTGCCGAAATGCTGGAAGACCGCGTCAGTCATGCGACCGAGCTGCTGGACCTGACCCGCGCGCGCTGGACCTATCTGCTAACGCATCTGGACCAGCCATTGTCGCAGGCCAAGCCGGAACTGCTGGCGCTAGGCCTGGACAAGCTGGAATTCGTTTTTGACGAAAGGCTACAGAAACAACCGGACGCGACCGTCTTCAGCATCGTGCAGGACCGCACCGTGCGCGTGTCATGGAAGACCGAAGTACGCGCGCATTTGCGCCAGATGTTCAACGGTGCAGCATTCCGTCTGATACTGGACGAATGCACGGCGATCCACAAAAAGGTGCTGCGCGGCCGCGTCTTTGTGGCGCTGCACATGCATGCAGGTGATGGCAATGTGCACACCAATATCCCCGTCAATTCCGATGACTACGACATGCTGCAGGTTGCGCATACGGCAGTGGCCCGCATCATGGTGCTGGCGCGCTCGCTGGATGGCGTTATCTCCGGCGAACACGGCATCGGCATCACCAAGCTGGAGTTCCTGACGGAAGACGAGATCAAGGATTTCCGCGACTATAAATTGCGCATCGATCCGGAAGGCCGCTTCAACAAGGGCAAGCTGCTGAACCTGCCTGATTTTGCTGCCGACCTGCGTAATGCCTATACGCCGTCTTTTGGCCTGATGGGCCATGAATCGCTGATCATGCAGCAGAGCGATATCGGCGCGATTGCCAACAGCGTCAAGGATTGCCTGCGCTGCGGCAAATGCAAACCGGTCTGCGCTACGCACGTGCCGCGCGCCAACCTGCTGTATTCGCCGCGCAACAAGATCCTGGCAACGTCGTTGCTGGTGGAGGCTTTCCTGTATGAAGAGCAGACACGGCGCGGCGTCTCGATCAAGCACTGGGAAGAATTTGAGGATGTAGCCGATCATTGCACGGTTTGTCATAAATGCCTGACGCCTTGCCCGGTCGATATCGATTTCGGCGATGTGTCGATGAACATGCGCAACCTGTTGCGCAAGATGGGCAAGAAATCGTTTAACCCCGGCACGGCGGGCGCGATGTTCTTCCTGAACGCGACCGATCCGGCGACCATTAACGCGACACGCCAGGTCATGACAGGCATTGTGTTCAAGGCGCAGCGCATGGGCCATGACCTGCTGAAGAAGTTTGCCAAGAAACAGACCAAGGCGCCTCCGGCGTCGGTAGGCAAGGCGCCGATCAAGGAACAGGTCATCCACTTCATCAACAAGAAGATGCCTGGCAATTTGCCGAAGAAAACGGCGCGGGCTTTGCTGGACATCGAAGATGACA
>JAYSKH010000396.1:0-7862 GCA_043726505.1 Undibacterium sp.
CAGCCGTTATTCTAAAGGATTTACGGCATGGGATGCCGGCGGGCAGCATCAGCTTGGTTGCCAGCTTATCGGCAGGCCACGCCTAACCTCGCTGGGCAAATAAAAAGCCGCTTCAAAGCGGCCCGCTCGTATCCCTGGCGCCTGACGAAAGCCCGGCACTTGTACAAGCTACCCTTACACGCTTCCTCATCGCAACGCCGCAAGTGTAACAAAATTAAGTTCCCTTGTATATATGAGGGAAGCGCCCGAGCCCGGTCAACCTTTGCTGATGGACAACGTTTAAGATACTATCGCTGGCGTTGGCGCGGGGGCACGATAACAAATTGACTCTTCTTACAATCGGTAACATCCCGATTAGCGTCTCGCGCGTTAATGGACTATTAGCAGACTATTCAATGCCGCAAGCAAACTGTGGCAGGAGACGGAAATGAAACTATTTACATCAAGCAGCCTGTTCAAGTCGCTGGCCTGCGTCGGCGCCATGATGTCCGTGCTGAGCTTTGCCCACGCGCAATCCGATCCTTCCGGCCGCGTAGCCCGCCTTAACTACATCAGCGGCAGCGTCACTTTTGCACCGGCTGCCAGCGACCAGTGGGCGTATGCCGAACTGAACCGGCCGCTAACGATAGGCGACAGCGTATGGGCCGACAATGGCGCCCGCGCAGAATTGCACGTCGGTTCGACCGCGGTGCGCCTGGAAAGCATGACCAGCCTGAACGTGCTTGATCTGACGGACGACACGGTGCAGCTGAAACTGAGCCAGGGTAGCCTGAGCGTACGTGTCCGCTCGTTGCCGAACAACCAGAATTTTGAGATCGACACACCCAATCTCGCTTTTGCCATACAGGAACCAGGTGAATACCGCCTCAGCGTGGCCGCAGACGGCAGCGCCACCACGGTCACCGTCAGGCAAGGCATAGGCATCGCGTATGGAGACAATGACAGCCTGACACTACATGCGAATGAGCAGATGCGTTTTTCCGGCACCGGGCTGGCACAGGCGGCACTGGGCACGGCGGCGCCATTTGACGCCTTCGACGCCTGGGCCCGCGAGCGCGACCGCGCAGAAGAAGTATCCGTATCGGCCACCTACGTATCGCGTGAAACCATAGGCTATGAACAGCTGGATAGCTACGGCACCTGGAGCAATGATCCAGAATACGGCGCCGTGTGGATGCCGCGCGCTGTCGCCGTCACGTGGACGCCCTACCGCAACGGCCACTGGACCTGGGTAGCGCCTTGGGGGTGGACATGGATAGACGATGCACCGTGGGGTTTTGCGCCCTTCCACTACGGCAGGTGGGCTTACATCCGCTCCGGATGGTGCTGGGTGCCAGGCCCGCGCCATATTTCACCGGTATACGCACCGGCGCTGGTTGCTTTCGTCGGCGGCAACGGTCCGGGCTTTGGTGCTGGCCACGGCCCTGGCGTCGCCTGGTTCCCGCTGGCTCCCGGAGAGCGCTACCAGCCCGGCTATCGCGTCAGTCCGCACTACATCAACCGTGTCAACGAGACTATCGTCATCCGTAGCGGCAACAATACTATTGTTAGAGATGGATACCGCAACCGTGACATTCCCAACGCAGTGATTGCCGTACCGGCGGCCGCTTTTGTCAAAGGCCAGCCCATGGGTGCAGTGGCCCGCGCAGTAAGGCCGCATGAGTTTGACCGGGCAGAAATCGCGACGGCCGGGCCGCAACTGCCACCAGTCAGGGAAAGCATCCTTGGCAACGCCAGACCGGCGGGTTCGCCAGCCGGCGCCCACCTGTTCCAGCGCCCTGTTGTTGCAACGGTCGCTCCACCGGTCGCGCCTGCCAGACAGGATGCGCTGGCGCAGCAGTTCGCGCAGCACGCCGGCCCCGCCATCCCTGGAGTGGGCCCTGCCTTCGTCAGGCAACAACCCAGCAGTCAGGGTGCGACAGCGCCGGTACTTGGCCAGGGTTCCAGGAACCCTGCCGACAACCGCGGGCGGCAAGCTTCGCAAGGAGTGGAGCAATCCAATGTCAGGATAGCCGCAGGCGCATCAAGGCCAGCCCAGCCTGAAGGTCGCAACTATGCCGGCGAACAGCGTCCATCGGCGCAGGGGCAGCCCAATATGCTCGGCAACGTGCAGCGCGGCGCGCAACAACCCGCGCAGCCTTCGCAACCGCCCTCTTCGCAAGCCCCGCAGGAACAGAGCCGTGGACAGCCTCCCGCTTATAATGACGGGCGCAATATGCAACAGCCGGTTCGCCAGGCAATGCCTGCAGCGCCCATACTGCCCGCCCAGCAGATACAACAGCAGGTGCCCGCAGCCATCAATGCCATACCTCAGCCCTCAAGGGAAACAAGGCCCGAATACCGGCCGACGCTGGAACGCAGGGGAAGGGACAGCCTGAAGCCTGAGCAACAACAGCAGCAACCACGGGAAATGCCGCGCAGCCAAGTCCAACCGATGCCGGCCCGGATTGAGCAGGCTCCTGCAGCGCAGCTCCCGCAACGTCCGCAACCGCGCCCGCAGGAGATCGCGCCGCAACAGCAGCCGCAGCAGCCACAACAGGTAGTACAGCCGCAAAGGCGCATCGAGCGCCAGGAGCCGGTGGAAATCCGCAGGGAAGCGCCACGCGCAGCACCGGCCGTCCAGCCAATGCCGGCACCCACGCCAGCCCCCGCGCCCGCTGCGAGACAGGAAAAAGAATCACGGGAAAGAAATGAACGCGCCATTCCCAAAAAAGTAGAATAGCTTTAAGAAAAACGGCCGGATTACCTTCCGGCCGTTTTGTGTATAGCACGCCCAACACAAATGCGGGAGAACTGGAAGACTACCCCTCCCCCAAATGCCGGCCTGTGGATTCTGGAGGTACAGCTAGCGCACCCCACCCGTAAGTTTCGCGCTTTTTATGGAGATCTAATCTTCTAAAAGTAAGTCGCCATGGCACAGACAGCAGAAGCACTTCATCAAAACTCCCGCAGCCAATGCTCAGCACTTACCTGAGGTAAATGGCGCCCGCCCTATAACGTGGGAGACAAGCCGCCATCGACGCGCAAGTTAACACCGGTGATATATCCTGCAATAGGGCTGCCAAGGAACGCAACCGCATTCGCTATGTCGTCAAGCCGGCCAACCCGGCCAACGGGAACCTGAGCAAAAATCGGCAGTACCACACGCTCGATCTGCTCCCACGGCGCATCTCTGTCGGCCACACCGCGCTCTGCGGCTACGTCCCTAAACCGGCTGTCCAGCGTGGCGCTATGTACCGTGCCTGGAGAGACTGCATTGACGGTGACACCATCGGCTGCAACCGCCTTCGCCATTGACGCTGTCATGGCGTTGATGGCCGCCTTGCATGCAGAATAGTCCGGCGCAGAGGAAGGCGGCATCGTTGCGGCAAGGCTAGAAATATTAATTACACGCCCCCATTTGGCTTGCCGCATGTTCGGCAATAATCGCGTGGTCACCCGAAGCGCTGCCAGCACATTGCGATCATAGGCGGAAGCCCACGAGGCGGGCTGCGTATTAGCCCAGAGTTCCTTCGCGCCACCGGAACCGCCAGCGTTGTTGACTACGATATCAATAGGGCCGGCGAGCTTCTCAGCCTCGTCAATCAAACGCTGTACCTCGTCATCTTGTGTCAGGTCACCAATGACGACATAGGCACGACCGCCTTGCATGACGATGTCGTTTGCTACTTTTTCTGCCTGTGCCATATCGCGGCCGTGGACAATGACGATTGCGTTCTCCGCAGAAAGTTTTTTCGCAATGGCTTCGCCTATGCCTTTACTGCTGCCGGTGACTAGCGCCTTCCTGCCATCCAATTTCAAATCCATCGGGAGTCCTCTTTTAGGTTGTTGTTTCGTATGATAGAGTCAGACGATGAACCAGAACAGTACGCACCTTTTTGTACCCATTACGCAAGACGAACGGGATATTTGCCTTGGACCGGAGGGTTCGGTTGCGCACGTAGCCAGAGTGATACGGATGATACAAGGACGCTGGAAGCTGCCGATTCTGTTCAGGCTTTACGCCGATCCCTCTATGCGCACCCTGCAGTTGAAGCGGGATTTGCCGGGCGTTTCGCAGAAAATGCTGACGCAGCATTTACGTGAATTGGCGGACGACGGCCTCATTGAGCGTATCGATTTTGGCGAGAAGCCCCTGCGGATTGAATATCAATTGTCCGAGATGGGCAGGCAACTGCTCCCCGTCTTGATAGCGACGCGCAGGTTTTCACTGATGCACCCTGCTTAACGGCTTTTTTGTTAAGCGATTAATCCAAACAAGTCGTTGTGCCTGGTTCACAGGTATACAGGTTGACAGCAAGGTTTACAAAATATCAGCAGCGCCTCAATCCTTTGCGTCAATAAATAGAGCGATACACCAGGGCTTTGCAAAGCAAGCCGTTTTATTCGTGGCCGGTAATCGTGCAAGCCAGATTACTAGGGCCATAGACCAGTGTGCGTTTGCCTTTGTTGCCATCATCGAGCAAAAAGCGCACGTTGCCGCTTGGGTAGTTGACGGTAGTGATCGACATAGCTGCCTGGTCTATCCTTTCCCAGGCGCCGTGAATGTTCTTGCAGGTGATCACGCAGCCGGCAGGCGTACATTTATCCACCGTCCTGAAAACATTGGCCTCCGCCTGTTGCATTGCCGCTGGAGCAGCCGGCGTGGCAACGGACGAGGTGGCCGGGGATGTTGCAGCAGATACCGCCAATGCGGCTAATGCAAAACCGGGTGCCAGTACCACAGCGATAAGCTTCATGATTGCCTTTATCAAATCCACGGCGGATGCCATATGAGCAGAATTTTAACGAATTAATGCGGCGCGCAGTGAGCGGTGTTGCACGGGTACTACTCTGACATCTGCGGCAGTGCAATGGTTCGCAACTGGAAACGCCCATCGTTATTGAACAGCCAGGTTTCGGAAATTTCAACCTTGCCATTCTTTAGCAAGTGCGACGCCGGCTTGGGAAAAGGCGCAGTACTGTTTAGGCTCAGCAGCGCGGTTGATTCGCTTGCCTTGTCGTGGTTGGTGCGCACGATATCTGACCGCAGCAATTTGCCGTCCGGCGCGACAGTATATTTGATGACGATTACCGCACGCAGCAAGGCCTGCGGCCGTTCTATGTAGACTTTGGTGGAATTGACCTGCGCTATCCTTTCGGCGAGGTCGCGCTTGTAGCCATCCAGCGTGGAAGCGGTCGATGTGGCATCGGGCGTGGTATCGACTTTTTCTATTATTTTCTTGACCGTTTCATCCCGTTTCGCGGGCGTATCCGGGCCGCGAGACGAGCAGGCGGCACACACGCAAGCTGCCAGGGCCGCTAATGTCCAACGTTTCATCTATCTAGCCTCCCCGGCTTTGCCATTTAACTCAGACGAGATGGTCAATCTGTCACAGCCAGTATTGCATTCTCATCGCTGCCCATTCCTTGAGCTTATCACTGACGGGACGCTTTTCCCACTCTTCTTTACTAACTTCTTTTGAGCCGCGCAAATCGCCATCGAAGGTTTTTTCCATGTCATCGCCGAAAGAATCTCCCAGCACAATGACATTCAATTCACGGTTATGCAAAAAGCTGCGCGTATCAAGATTGGTCGATCCCACGGTAGACCATGCGCCGTCTATCACCGCTGTTTTTGCATGCAGCACGGAAACCTGCAACTCGTAGATCTTGACACCACTTTGCAACAGTTTTTCATAGAAGGAACGGCTCGCATGATATACCAGCCCGCTGTCCGATACGCCCGGCAGCACCAGCTTGACGTCGACGCCGCGCTGCGCTGCCTCGCTCAGGGCCTGCACCATCTGCACATCCGGCACAAAGTAGGCGGAGGTGATGTGTATGCTCTTTTTCGCTCCCTGCATTGCCAGAATATAGGCCTTGTAGATATCGAAATCTCCGCCCGGTTCGCTGGCCAAAACGCGCACCAGCTTGTCGCCAACGGGGCTCAATGGAGGAAAGAATTTTTGGTCCGGCAGATCGCCTTGCTCCTGGCTGGCCCATGCTTCGACAAAGGTCAGCTGCAAGGCTGCTACTGCAGGGCCTTCTATGCGGATATGCGTATCGCGCCACCCCGCCTTAGAGCTTGATTTATTGCCGCCGGAACGGAAGAACGAACTGCTGGAATAGACTTTGCTAATATTGACGCCGCCGGTAAACGCCACGCTGCCGTCAACGATCAACAGCTTCCTGTGATCACGGTTATTAAGGTCCCAGTGACCGAAGCGCTTGAAGGGATTGACGGGATTGAACGGCATCAGGTGGATGCCTGCATCGCGCATGTTAGTAAAAAATTCCTGTGGTGTTTCCAGCGTGCCGACGCAGTCATAAATGATGTTGACCCGCACACCCGCTTTTTGTTTTTCTATCAGCAGGTTGGCGAAGCGCATACCCAGTTCATCTTCATCGAAGATATACGTTTCCAGGTTGATAGTATCTTTGGCCTTGCCGATCGCATCGATCATTGCTGCCATCGTCTGCGGGCCGTCCAGCAACAGCGTTACCTTGTTGCCGGCCACCAGAGGCTCACCAGTGGCCGCTTCTTCCAGCGCAGCTACCGCCTTCAGGTTATCGGGAGATTTGGCCCAGCGTTTTGACAACAAGGCGCTGGCCTTGCCGGATGGCAGGGTTCCTTTGGAGCCTTCTACCGTAGGAGTGGCCTTGGCCGACAGCGTATCGCCCAGATAATTGACTTCCGGCAGCCCTGCGCAAGCCGACAAGGTAAATGTCAGCGCCAGCAAAGGCAGCAGCCGCGACCAGCCCGATGCGGGTGAATGCAGTACCCCGAGAGCTAGCGCTTGGCCGCTGTGGAGCATCAAGGAAAAAGTCTTTTTTATTGCTATTGTCATGTTGAATTCTTCCGGCTGGACAGTGCATAGAAGCTATGCACACAAACACTGGAGGCATTAAGCTCCATTGCCAGCTAGCTTAATCCAGCACGCGGAAGGAAACAATTGGACGTAGGTTGCGACATTCCATAGGAATACGCCTACAGCAGGCGTATTCCTTGCGTGTTCAGGCAAAAATCAGTCTGACCACATAGTTGATACCGTAACCGCCGACAGTCAAAAAACTGAACAACACAGCGGCCAGCAGGATAGGACGGAGACCGGCCTGGCGCACGGCGCCTATGTTGGTACGCAAGCCCAGCGCAGCCATCGCCATTGCCAGTAACGCAGTATCTATATTGACCAGCGCATCTACCAGCGCAGCAGGGAGAAAGCCGGTGGAATGGATGGCGCTGGCGCCGACGAAGAACAATGCGAACCAGGGAATAGTGATCTTGGCGGCCTTGCCTGGCGCTGTTGCGCCAGCGGTTTCGCCGGATTTTACGTAGCCCGACAACATTACAAGGAAAGGCGCCAGCATCATGACCCTGAGCATTTTTTCGATGACGGCTGTATTGGCCGCCCCAGCGCTGACGCTATTGCCGGCAGCGACCACCTGCGCTACTTCATGGATGGTGGAACCGGCGAAGATGCCGTAGGCCTGCTCAGACAAGCCCAGATAGGGATAGACCAGCGGATAAGCAAACATCGCGATGGTGCCGAAGATGACGACTGTGGCCACCGCAACAGAGACCTTATGCTCCTGGCCGCGCACCACCGGCTCGGTCGCCATCACCGCAGCCGCGCCGCAAATGGAACTGCCCGCCCCTATCAGCATCGCCGTCTGGCGATCCAGCTTGAAGACACGCGTGCCGAGTTGCACAGCCAGCGTAAAGGTCAGCCCAATGATGAGCGCATCAATGATGACACCAGCCCAGCCGACTCCGGCAATCTGTTGGAAACTGATGCGGAATCCATACAGCACAATGCCTGCCCGGAGCAGCGTATTTTTGGAAAAATCAACGCCATCTGCAGCATGCACGGCAAAGCGGG
>JAYSKH010000397.1:0-23187 GCA_043726505.1 Undibacterium sp.
GCAAAGGTAACGATCAGGTACGTTTTGAATTAGGTGCCTATGCGCTGATGCCTAACGTCAAGGTCATTGCGCCATGGCGTGAGTGGGATTTGCTATCGCGCGAAAAATTGCTGCAGTACGCAGCAGACGCGGGTATCGAAATCGATATGAAGCACAAAAACGGCGGCGCGCCGTACTCGATGGATGCCAATCTGCTGCACATCAGCTTCGAAGGCCGCCATCTGGAAAACCCGAGCGCGGAAGCCGAAGAATCGATGTGGCGCTGGACTGTCAGCCCGGAGGCTGCACCTGATGCGGCTGAGTATCTGGATGTGGAATTTGAAAAAGGCGATATCGTTGCACTGAACGGCACACGCATGTCGCCGGCGACCGTGCTGACGGAACTGAACCGCCTCGGCGGCAAGCACGGCATAGGCCGTCTGGATCTGGTGGAAAACCGCTACGTCGGCATGAAATCACGCGGCTGCTACGAAACCCCGGGCGGCACCATCATGCTGCGCGCGCACCGCGCCATTGAATCAATCACGCTGGATCGCGAAGTAGCGCATCTGAAAGATGACCTGATGCCGCGTTATGCATCAATGATCTACAACGGCTACTGGTGGGCGCCTGAGCGCGTCGCCCTGCAAACGCTGATCGACCAGACACAACTGACCGTGAACGGCTGGGTACGCCTGAAATTGTACAAGGGCAATGTGATCACCGTTGCGCGCGATTCCAAAACGGATTCGCTGTTCGATATGAACATCGCTACCTTCGACGAGGATGGCGGCGCCTACAACCAGGCAGACGCCGGCGGCTTCATCAAGCTGAACGCGCTGCGCATGCGCATTGCCGCCAACGCGCGCGCAAAACGCGGCCAGTAATTTCCTTATCGGCATATATCCGCAGCCCGCTTTCCACAGGATGCGGGCTGTTTTTTTATCTTCCAAAAAAATATGACACCACAATTCGATCAGGTCAGCGTCGTCAAGCAGGCCAATATCTATTTCGACGGCAAATGCGTATCGCACACCGTGCTGTTTGCAGATGGCAGCAAAAAAACCATAGGCGTTATTTTTCCGTCCAGCCTGGTATTCAATACGGCCGCGCCGGAGCTGATGGAAATCAATGCGGGCAAATGCCGTATACGCCTGCAAGGCGAAGATAACTGGAATGAATACCATGCCGGCCAGCAGTTCAATGTGCCGGGCAATTCCAAGTTTGATATAGAAACAGTAGAGATGCTGGACTACGTGTGCCACTTTCTGTAACAGCAAGGGCAAGTTTGTGATGGCAGAGCCGGTCAGCCTCCTCAGGCAAATATCGGCTCAACCTCCAGCATGACTGAAAACTTCTTCTGCACGTCAAGCTGTATCTGGTGCGCCAGCTTGCGCACTTCCTTGCCGGTGGCGCCGCCGCGGTTGACCAGCACCAGCGCCTGCTTTTCATAGACGCCGGCATTCCCCAGATTTTTGCCTTTCCAGCCGCACTGCTCTATCAGCCAGCCCGCCGCCAGCTTGTAGTCGCCGGAAGGCTGCGCATAGCTGACCAGTTTGGCATGCGACTGCAACAGGCGGTCACGCAGTTCGGCGCTGACGATGGGGTTCTTGAAAAAACTGCCGGCATTGCCGATGACCGCAGGGTCAGGCAATTTGGCTTGGCGGATCGCAATGACAGCATTGCCGACATCGGCCGGCGTCGGTGCCGTGATATTTTTGTCGGCAAGGTAATTGGCCACGTCGGCATAGGCAAGCTTCGGTTCCCACTGCTTGGGCAGCGCAAAGACCACGCCGAGGATCACCATCTTGTCCTTGTATTCATGCTTGAAGATGCTGTCCCGGTAGGCAAAGCGGCATGCAGGCTTACGCAGGCTCAGCACTTCGCCGGTATCCAGATCAAACGCATCCAGCGAATGAAATACATCCTGCATCTCTACGCCGTAGGCGCCGATGTTCTGGATGGGCGCGGCCCCTACCGTGCCAGGAATCAGTGAAAGGTTTTCCAAACCGCCAAAACCCTGCGCCAGCGTCCACTGCACAAACGCATGCCAGTTTTCTCCGGCTTCGGCGCGCACATAGACATGGGTATCGTCTTCGCTGATGATCTCCTTGCCGGCCAGCGCAATCTTGATCACAAGGCCGGGCACCTGGTCCGACAGCACCAGGTTGCTGCCGCCGCCCAGTATCAGCTTGGACATGCCGGCCAGTGCTTCATTGGCCCTCAATGCATGTAGCTGAGCGACATGGTCGATGCTGAGGAATTCTTGTGCATGGGCATCAATGCCGAAGCTGTTGAGCTTGCGCAAAGGATAATCGGTTTGTAGCGACAGTAAGGTGGTCATAAGCGCTGAATTATACCCAGAACTTTTGCCAAAAGAGTGCATGGGCGATATTGCAACGCCAAATAGCCGCTTGCCCGCTTTGGAAACTACGCTACAAATGGCGCAAGAGACCGGGTATTGTTAACATGGGGCCCAGCTAGGTTAAAATGGCGGGATATTGTTTAGTAAGGAATAGCCATGCCCTCATTTGATACCGTCTCAGAAGCCAATATGGTCGAAGTTAAAAATGCTGTCGACCAGGCCAACAAGGAAATCACGACCCGTTTTGACTTCAAGGGCAGCGACGCCCGCGTCGAGCAAAAGGAACGCGATCTGACCGCGTATGCCGATTCCGAATTCCAGCTCAGCCAGGTGCGCGACGTGCTGACCAATAAACTGGTCAAGCGTAATGTCGATGTCCGCTTCATGGATGATGGCAAGATAGAAAAAATCGGCGGCGACAAGGTCAAGCAGGTCATCAAGATCAAGAACGGCATAGAAACCGAAGCAGCCAAGAAAATCGTGCGCGTCATCAAGGACAGCAAGATGAAAGTGCAAGCCAGTATCCAGGGCGATGCGGTACGCGTGACCGGCGCCAAGCGCGACGACCTGCAGGCCGCCATGGCCATGCTGCGCAAGGAAGTGTCCGACCTGCCGCTGGAATTCAATAACTTCCGAGACTGATCAGCTACCCTGCGTCATTACCCTTCCCAACCGGTGAAAGCCCTCGCTGCGCTAGTTTGCCTGAGCTGCTGCCTAACAGCCGCGCAGGCGGCCAGCATAGGTGTGGTCGGCCTGTTTCCGGGCAAGGCGGTGCTGGTCGTGGATGACAAGGCGCCGAAGACTTATGCAGTAGGAAGCACCGTGGCGGAAGGTGCCAGGCTGGTGGCGGTGGATAGCGATACGGCGACGATAGAAGCCGGCGGCAAGCGCCAGGTGCTGACGATGGGCCAGTATGTGCATCATGCCAGCAGTTCCGGCGGCAGCTCCAGCGTCACGCTGCAGGCGGATTCGCAGGGCCATTTTGTCGCCAGAGGGTCAATCAACGGCGGCGGCGTCAGCATGCTGGTGGATACCGGCGCCAGCCTGATTGCGCTGCCCGCTGCCGATGCGACGCGGCTGGGCATAGACTACCGCAAGGGCCAGATCGGCCGCGCCAGCACGGCCAACGGCATCATCACCGTGTATCGAGTCAAGCTTGATACCGTCAAGATCGGCGACGTGGAGTTGCACCAGGTTGATGCCATGGTGCAGGAAGCGGGCTTGCCCATCATTTTGCTGGGCATGTCCTTCCTGAACCGCATGGAAATGCGGCGCGACGGCGAACAGATGGTGCTGACCAAGCGCTTCTAAACTACCAGGCAAACCCTGCCGAAGCCGGGTTTGCCAGCGGTTCTAGTCCGTATTTCTTCTTACTCGCGGTCTTTCAGGCGGCGCTGCCTTACTGCTTCAGCCAAGCCTTCCAGCACCTTGATGCTGTCTTCCCATGCAATACAGCCATCCGTCACGGACTGGCCATAGACCAGCTCCTTACCAGGAACCAGATCCTGGCGACCCGCCACCAGATGCGACTCCACCATGACGCCGACGATGCGCGTGTCGCCACCGGCGACTTGCGATGCGATGTCCGCGCAGACCGGAATCTGGTTGGCCGGATTCTTGGAGCTGTTTGCGTGCGACGCATCTATCATCAGGCGAGCTGCGAGGCCGGCTGCGGAGATGTCCTTGCATGCGACCTCGACACTGGCTGCGTCATAGTTAGGCGTTTTGCCGCCGCGCAGGATGATATGGCAGTCTTCATTGCCATTGGTGGATACGATCGCCGAGTGGCCGCCCTTGGTCACCGACAGGAAATGGTGAGGCTGCGAAGCGGCTTTGATGGCGTCCACGGCGATTTTCACATTGCCGTCGGTGCCGTTCTTGAAACCCACGGGGCAGGACAGGCCGGATGCCAGTTCGCGGTGGACTTGCGACTCCGTCGTGCGGGCACCGATCGCGCCCCAGCTGATCAGGTCGGCGATGTATTGCGGGCTGATCACGTCCAGGTATTCAGTGCCGGCCGGCAGGCCCAGTTCATTGATGTTCAGCAGCAGTTCACGCGCAGTACGCAGTCCATCGTTGATGCGGAAGCTGTTGTCCATGTACGGATCGTTAATCAAACCTTTCCAGCCTACTGTCGTGCGCGGTTTTTCAAAATACACGCGCATAATGATTTCCAGGTCGGCCGACAGGCGCTCGCGCTCCTTGACCAGCAGCTGCGCATATTCCAGCGCCGCCTTGGTATCGTGAATGGAGCAAGGGCCGATAACGACCATCAGCCTATCGTCCTGTGCATGCAGGATGCGGTGCAAAGCGGTACGCGCATTGGCGGCAACGCCGGCTGCTTTTTCCGAGCAGGCGAATTCGCGAATCAGATGCGAGGGTGGAAGTAGTTCTTTCATTTCCCGAATACGTAGATCGTCAGTCCTTAGCATGTTCTCTCCTGTGCATTTCTAAAAGTAAATGGTCAAAAAAAAACCGCCATTCCTGGCGGTTTTTAAGAATCTGGTTGGCTCTCTTAACTTGCTGCTTTTACGTGAGCCTGCCGCTTCTCCACCGCCGTTGGGCTGGAATAGCTAAAGTAAAAGAAGAAATAAAAGCGTGCAAAAGTCATTTTTTGGTGCATAAAATTAGGTCTAAACTCATATTGCCTCAAATTTTTGGGTTTGGCAAGCGTTAATATTAACAGTCGCCAAGCCCTTCATTTGACAAGCAATCAGGCAGTGCCGCCCACGGTCAAACCATCAATACGCAATGTCGGCTGGCCGACGCCAACCGGCAGGCTTTGGCCTTCCTTTCCGCATACGCCGACACCGGAATCCAGGCGCAAGTCATTGCCTATCATCGATACGCGGTTCAGCACGTCAGGCCCATTGCCTATCAGCGTTGCACCCTTGACCGGATAGGTGATCTTGCCGTCTTCTATCATGTAGGCTTCGCTGGCGGAAAACACAAATTTTCCGTTTGTGATATCAACCTGGCCGCCGCCAAAATTGACGGCAAACAAACCGTTCTTCACCGAAGCAAGAATCTCTTCCGGATGCTTGTCGCCTGCCAGCATATAGGTATTGGTCATGCGCGGCATCGGCAGATGGGCGAAGGATTCACGCCGCGCGTTGCCGGTGACCGGCATCTTCATCAGACGCGCATTCATCGTATCCTGCATATAGCCTTTGAGAATGCCATCTTCAATCAGCGTAGTGCATTGCGTGGCATTGCCCTCGTCATCCATGTTCAGCGAACCACGGCGGTCGGCAATGGTGCCGTCATCGACAACGGTCACGCCTTTGGCAGCGACGCGGTCACCGATGCGGCCCGAGAAGGTGCTGGAGCCTTTGCGGTTGAAGTCGCCTTCCAGGCCGTGCCCAATCGCCTCATGCAGCAATACGCCAGGCCAGCCTGGGCCGAGCACCACCGTCATCGGTCCAGCCGGCGCCGGACGCGCATCCAGGTTCACCAGTGCCGACTTGACGGCTTCATCCGCATATTTTTCCAGCAGCACATCGGAGAAATACGAATAATCATAACGGCCGCCACCGCCGCTGGAGCCGACTTCGCGCCTGCCATTTTGCTCAGCAATCACGGTCAGCGACACCCGCACCAATGGACGCACATCGGCAGCAATAACGCCGTCGCTACGCGCCACCAGCACCACGTCATATTCACCCGCCAGACCGGCCATGACCTGCACGATGCGCGGATCTTTCGCGCGCGCGATTTTTTCCAGCCGTTCCAGCAGCTTGACCTTTTCATTGGCATCCAGCGAAGCCAGCGGATCATCCTGCAGGTACAGCGCGCGTCCGCCGACGTCATGCATCTGCGAGGCTACCTGGATCTTGCCGGCGCCCTGGCGCGCAATCGTGCGGGTAGCCTTGGCGGCTTCCAGCAATGCACGCTCAGAGATTTCGTCCGAATACGAGAAGGCCGTCTTGTCACCCGACACCGCCCTGACACCCACGCCCTGGTCTATCGAAAAGCTGCCAGTCTTGACGATACCCTCTTCCAGGCTCCAGCCCTCGCTTTTGGTGAACTGGAAGTACAGGTCGGCATAATCGACTTTATGGCTGAACATGGATGCCAGCGCCTGATTCAGCTTGCTCTCATCCAGGCCGAACGGCGTCAGCAGGATATCGCGGGCAACAGCCAGATGGCGCAGCGTAGGTTCGTAATGGTTCATAGTAGTCGTCTATCTTTAGAAATTCGTTACTGAAGGGGCATACACCCTGATACCGGATTGTAGAACATATATGGGCAAGCGCCAGTCATACAAGCCAAAACAGCTACACACCGATATCCAGACTGCAATAAAACAGTGTTCATGCAAGCACGCGGTGCTTCAAGGCAGGCAGGCTTTCACGCACCTTGTCTACATAATCCAGCTTCAATTCGCCGGCAACAACGCCCTCGCCTTCATCCAGCACGCTGATAATCTCGCCCCAAGGGTCAATCAGCATGCTGTGGCCCCAGGTGCGGCGGCCGTTCGGATGCTTGCCGCCCTGTGCCGATGCCAGCACATAACACTGGTTCTCCACCGCGCGGGCGCGCAACAGGATTTCCCAGTGCGCTTGGCCGGTGGTGTAAGTGAAAGCTGCCGGCACCACGATCAGGCTGCAGGCGCCCATGGCGCGGTACAGCTCCGGGAAACGCAGGTCATAACAGACCGACAGGCCCACATTGCCAAAGCCCGCATCAAAAGTGACGACATCCTTGCCCGGCGTGATCGTACGCGATTCCTGGTAAGACTCGTCACCTTTAGTAAAGCCGAACAGATGGATTTTGTCGTAGCGGGCAGCCTGCTGGCCCTGCGGGTTGTACACCAGCGTGGTATTGAGCACTTTGGCCGCGTCGCCGGAGGCCATCGGCAAAGTACCGCCGATCAGCCACACGCCCAGCGAACGCGCAGCCTCCGCCATGAAGGCCTGTATCACGCCTTGTTCTGGCGTTTCCGCCAGCGCGATCTTATCGGTCTCGTGCATGCCCATGATGGGCCAGTATTCCGGCAGCAGCAGCAAACCGGCACCATCGTCCGCCGCCTGCTGCATCAGGCGCTTTGCGGTCGCCATGTTCTGCTGCAGATCCGGCGTTGAAACCATCTGTATTGCGGCAACTTTCATATCGGTCCTCATGCTTCTGATCAATCTCTAATCAATATCTAATCAATATCTAATGACTGGTCAAGTCGGCTCTGGCCTGTTTCAGCGAAGACTGCGGGCTTAACCTGTTATCCAGCTTGGTCACGGTGGGGTCGTTCCACGGCCCGGTGATCTGGTACTCAAAAGTAAACGCCCTGGCCAGCGGTTCGCGCAGGAAAAGTTGCGCCAGGAAGGTGCCGACGCCGATGACGGGATTGACTGCGAGACCATACAGGACAGATGCCGTGCCTGCATTCACTTCAGGAATCACCGCCACGTGCAGGTTCTGCGACTCCTTGGAGATATCGGCATTGCCGTCCATCAGCACCGTCGCATTCACGCTGCGCATCTTAAGATTATCAGTTTTCAGCACCCCTTGCTGGACCTGGGCAGAACCACTGATGGAGTCGAACGCAAAGCCTTCCGAGAAAACGTCGCGAAAATCCAGCGTCAGCCGCCGCGGCAGCGATTGCAGGCTCAGCACGCCCAGCAGCTTGGCCGCGCCCGGATCGACCTTCAGGAATTGCCCAGCGGCCAGCTCCAGCTGGATATTGCCTGTCATGCTGGGGATATCCAGCGAAAATGGCAAACCGTTCCACTGTACGTCGCCATCCAGCTTGCCGCGTCCGCCGCGCAGCACATTGGCAAAACCCATACGGCTGAGCAATTTGCCGGCATCGGCAATATCCAGCGCGTAGGTCAGCCCGGTCACTCCGCCGATACTGGCACCGCCATTTCGTATGGTCCACTTGCCGCTGGCGCGCAATTCCGCATCCGGATTTTTCAGCGACAGCTTATTGATGCGCCATTCGCGTCCCGATGCGATCGCGGCATTGCTGGCGAGCAGTTCCACACGGCCCAGCTTTTTGTTGAACAGTTCAAAATTTTCGGCGACGATATCCAGCCCCGGAATTTGCGACGACGTATTTTTTCCCTCCAGCAAATCGGATACATCGGAGGCGGCGGATTGCGGAATAATCAGATTGCTCAGCCGCGCAGTCACATTGCCTATGCCCTGGCCGTTGCTGCCCTCATTCCAGCTCAGGTAGCCCGAAGCCTGCGTGGAATCGATATTGGCCTGCCAGATACCCTTCTGATGCGAAGCGCCAACGACGACATTGTCCAGCTTTTTACCAAGGATCAGCAGCTCAGACGTGCGAGCGGCCAGCACGTCCGGCTCCACATAGGCAGAAATATCCAGCTTCACCGGTTCCACCGTCAGCGCACCGGGGCTGCCAGCAGGCACAGGCGCAACCACGACTGCGCTACCAGCCGGCGCTGCCGAAAGCGAGCTGACCAAGCCGGTCCACTCATCCACATTCAGTGCCTTGAAATCAATGTTGGCCGATAGGCCGCTGTCTGGTTCCGGCGCAGGCACGTTGACGCCTATGCCACCGCGCAGTACCTGCCACGGCGTGTTCTTATCGACATTTTTTTGACGCAGGTAGCGTACCGAAACTGCCGAACCCAGCGCTATCTTGATTTCATCACGCCACAGCGCTGCATCGCTGGACACCAGCGGATTGAGCTCAAACCGCAACGGCATATTTTCGTTGGCGGTCTTGCGCAACGGCGCAGGGAAGTTCAGTGCCAGCCCTTGCAGCGACGATTCAACAATGATCTCGGGCTGTTTCTTGCGCACGTTGATCGTTACGCCGTAGCGCGCACTGCCGTTGATGCGGTCGGCAACCTTTTCCACCGTCGTGCCAGGAAAAGCCTTGCGCAGACCATCGGAAGTGGCAAGGCCGTCTGCCTTGATGCGGATAAAGCCTTCTTTTTGCGTGCCACCGGTGATCGCCACTGCGCCGCCCAGCAGATTGGCCTTTAGCGTATTCAGGTTGACACCATGCTCATTGAATTCCAGCTTGCCGTTGACGGTCGTCAACGGCGGCAGGCCGGCCAGCAGCGCAACGTCATTGTTGTTGAACAGCAGCCCACCTTGCACTTTGGAATCAATCAAGTGGCTCAGCGGCAATTGCAGTTTAAGCGCCAGCTGAGAAGTGCCGCTGGCCTTGCTGTCTTGCAGAAAATGTCCTATCCAGCCATTGACCGGACTGGCATTCACATACTGCACCATCGTCTGCAAATTGCCGCCAGCGTTGCCGTCTATGCCGAGCACCTGGTTAGGATGTGCAAGATCCGGAATGACTGCAAGCACCTTGTTCAGGTCGGCACCCAATGTCGTCGCCGTATCGGCGCGGATTTCCATGCGCGCGCGCTCAAACAGAAAGCTGCCCTTGATACTGTCTATTGCGGGCCACAGCGGCGACTGGCCGTCTTCCGCCAGATTGCCAGGTGAAAAATCCAGCTTGCCATCAACAATACTGCCCTTGACCTGGAACTCGCCCGCATGC
This sequence comes from Undibacterium sp., assembly GCA_043726505.1. Lineage (GTDB taxonomy): Bacteria > Pseudomonadota > Gammaproteobacteria > Burkholderiales > Burkholderiaceae_D > Undibacterium. The sequence continues at coordinate 9,828 of JAYSKH010000397.1, forward strand.
CTGCCCTTGGCGTCAACTGCCGCAAACGGGAAATGTGACAGATCACCTTTCAGGCGCAGCGTCACGTCGTCAGCTCGGCCGCTGAGCAGCGCACCAGTAAGCCAGTTGCGCAGATGATCGGGCGACGACAACGGAAGAAATTTGCCGATCTGGTTAACCTGGAAACCGTTGAGTTTGCCGCTGATGTCTATTTCGTCGCCCTGCTGGTGCGGCTCCTTGCCGCCGCGCATGGACATCAGGTACTTACCCGATAGCTCGCCGGTCATGCCCTCCTGCGCGAAAGCCATCTGGCCGACCTGCAATAGCAGCCTGTCATGTTCCTGGAATTGCCAGCTAACCTGCATCTTCAGGCTGTTGAGTGGCGTAGCCGGATCGGTAAAGTAGCCCCCCAGCTGCAAGGACAGGTCGGTGGAGTCCAGCGTAAGGCTACCGCCCTTGTCGCTGGCATCCATTGTGCCGGACAGATGCTCAAACCCCGGCACTGCGGGTACGGCTGCCTTGGCCGGTTCAGTCGCGGTTTTGGCGCGCGCCAGCTGCGCTGCCTGCGGCTTCAGCGACAGGTTGATGAAATCGCCTTTGACGCTATACGAAGAAACCGCCGGATAGCTGCCATGCCATTTGGCGCTGAAATTACGCAATTGCCCCTGCGGTGCAAAATCGGCCAGCATCTGACGCTGGCTGGCCGGCAACGGCAGATGGCTGACAAAATTGGCCAGTGTCTGTAGGTCCAGCAATTTTGCGTACAGCTCTACCTTTTCCGGCTGGTCTTTTTGCGCCGGAACGAAATTTTCCTGTATCGTCGTGGCCGGCAAGATAGTGCCGTCCCGCGTCTGCATTGAAAAATCAATCAGCGAAACAGAGTGGCCTCCCTGGCCCAGGATCGCCGACAGCAGCTTGCTATTGCTGCCCTGTTTTTCACTGGCCACAAGGCGGCCGCTAATGTGGGTCATATCCAGCTCAGGCAAGTCGGCGCGGAGACGGCCCGTGACATCAGCCAGCCTGACGTCTGCAGTCAGGTCGGCCACATGCCCGCGGTCCAGCTTCAACCATGCGCGCACCGTGCCGAAGCCCTTTTGCAGGTCCAGTGGATAATCCAGATAGGCTTTCAATGCGGCGAGGTCAGCCTGCTGCAAGTCGGCATACACTTCGCCTTTCCACGTAGAGAAATCTGAAGTCTTGCGCGAAAATACCTGATGCTGGAAATCACCACGGATATCCAGCGGCGCGGCCAGCGCGGCAGGCGGCACAGCCTTCAACGCAAAGCGGTGATGCCGCCACTGGTTGTCCAGTACGAAATTGAGTTTGCCCAGCGCCAGCTCCGGCACCGGGCGCAGGCGGTCGTTCCACACCACCGAACCGTCGCGGATGACAATCTGCTTTTGCGACAGCACCCAGTCCATGCCGCCGCCGTCACCTTGCTGATGTGGATCAATGAAAAACCCGGCGACATAAATGCGGCCATCGGCCTGGCGTTCCAGTTCCAGCGTGGGCCTGCGTATTTCGATATTTTCAAACCGCAACTCTGCGGCAAACAGGCTCCACCATGACAATGTGGCAGACACCTCGGGCAGCACCAGCGCATTTTTGCCGGCGGCGTCCTTCAGCACGACATTGCCCAGCATCAGGCTGGGGTTCAGTCCTTTCCAGGATGCGCGTATCGACGCGATGGCTACTTCACGCCCGGCGGCGGTGCTGGCCATTTTTTCTATCGTGGGTTTGTAGTGCTCGATGTTAGGCAGCACGCCATAGCGCAGCGTCAGGAATAGCGCGCAAAAAATGAAGTAGCAGATTAGCAGTGTTTTCAGGATGGCGCGCAGGCCCCACCCGCAGGCATAACCGGCGGTACTGCAACCGCCGTAAAACCGGCGAACTATCTTATCCAGCCATCTGTCTTCAGCAAGCGGCGCTGGATTCTCTGTCGTCATAATCTACAAACATGGGCTCGGCATGGAAAAAAGGCATGATGTTGACCGCCTCCCTTTTCGAATGATTAAAACCGTTCCCTGATAAACAAAAACGCGGCTGCTCCGTCGCACTGCCGGAACATGCCTATATGCATACTTGCTAAGAGTATAAGTTCATCTGCACGGGGCTCAAAGCAAAATCGGCTCAAATCCGCAGGATTTCCACAACGATCCAGTAGGATTTCCACAGCGGGCCTCTTTGATGCCGGTTTGGCTTAAAATCGATGTAAAACCTCCAACGAATTTATCCATACGGGCCTCAATGAACGACCTTCCCTCATCCCCACCCGAAGCACCGTCCCCATCCAGGTTTGTGCAGCGTTGGCTTAACGCCGACGGCAGCCGTGCAGACACTCTGGCGCAAGTATCCAGATTATCCTTGAGACGCGATGATTTTTCCGCTTTTTTACAAAAAGAAATAGATGTTGGCATTAGCCTACAAAGGGCGATGCGCCGCTTGCGAAATCTGCTGATTTCGGCATTGATCACGCGTGATCTGAATGGCCAGGCTGACCTTGACGAAGTTGTCACAACGGTCAGCGAATTTGCTGATTTTGCAGTGCAGACCCACCTGCAGGCGCTGATGGCCGATATGGTGCTGGCGCACGGCACACCCATAGGTGAAGAAAGCGGCGACGCGCAGGAAATGATTGTGCTGGGCATGGGTAAACTGGGCGGCCGCGAACTGAATGTGTCGTCCGACATCGACCTGATTTTTTGCTACCCGGAAGACGGTGAAACGCTGGTCACGTCCGACCAGCAGCGCCAGCTGTCCAACCATGAATTTTTCAGCCGACTGGGCAAGAAACTGATTGCCGCTATTTCAGAAGTCACAGAAGACGGTTTCAGCTTCCGTGTGGACATGGCACTGCGGCCTAACGGCGCATCCGGCCCGCTGGTGGCCAGCTTTGGCATGGTGGAAGAGTATTTCATGATACAGGGCCGCGAATGGGAACGTTATGCGTGGGTCAAGGCACGCGCGCTGACAGGCCGGCAAAGCGACATCGACGCGCTGGACAAGATCGTGCGCCCCTTTGTGTACCGGCGCTACCTGGACTACGGCGCGATCGATTCGCTGCGTTCCATGCATGCGCAGATCAGAGCCGAAGTCATACGGCAGGAAACCCGCCATCCCGAGCGCAGCAACAACGTCAAGCTCGGCCGCGGCGGCATCCGCGAAATAGAATTTCTGAGCCAGGTATTCCAGCTGATACGCGGTGGCCGCGAAGCGGTGCTACGCGACCGCTCCACACGTGCCACGCTGCACATCCTTGGCGACAAAGGCATACTGGAACCGCTGGTGGTGGAAAAATTGCTGGATTCGTACAGCTTCCTGCGCAACGTAGAGCACAGGCTGCAATATCTGGACGATGCGCAAACCCATACCTTTCCAGCAAAACCGGAAGACCAGCAGATCATTGCGCAGATGATGAACTACGCCGGCACGGAGGAATTGTTCGCGCAACTGGCGGCCCACCGGCAGTTTGTCGCCGAGCAGTTCGACGCCATTTTCAAGGAAAAAAAATCCGGACCTTCGGCCGATGACGATGAACGGATGATTGCCGCAACCTTATCGGAATCAGACGGCCACGAGGTTGTCGAAGCGCAGCTGACGGCATTGGGTTTCAACGACGTGCCCGCCGCCGTGCAGAGGCTGATGGCAACCTGGCAATCGCCGCGCCTGCAGTCGCTACCGGAGAGCAGCCGCAACAAGCTGGTGGCGCTGATCAACAACGCGCTGAGCATGATCGTCGCGCAATCGGCCACCCACTTGCAGACCTTGAACCGGCTGCTCGACTTCATGGAAGCGATTGCGCGCCGCGCCGCCTATCTGGCGCTGCTGACCGAATATCCGTATGCGCTGGAGCGTGTGGTACGGATGATGGATTCCAGCGACTGGGCAGCCAAATTCCTGAGCCGCCACCCTATCCTGCTGGACGAGTTGCTGGACGAATCGGTATTGCATCAGGCACCGGACTGGGACGCCTTCGCGCAAGACCTGCAACAGCAGCTGGATCATTCCAAGGGCGACACCGAAAGGCAAATGGAAACCTTGCGCGAGATGCACCATGCGCTGCTGTTCCGCCTGCTGGCGCAGGATCTGGAGGGCGAACTGACGGTCGAGCACCTGGCCGACGCCTTATCACGGCTGGCCGACCTGATCGTATCGGCCACCATACAGGCGGCGTGGGAAACCATTTCAACCCGACACAGGGAGCAGCCCCGGTTCGCCGTCATTGCTTACGGCAAGCTCGGCGGCAAGGAACTGGGTTATGCCTCCGATCTGGATGTGATCTTCCTGTATGACGATGACGACCAGGATGCGCCCGCCGCCTACGCCAAACTGGCGCAGCGCTTCATCACGTGGATGACCTCGCATACACCGGCCGGCATCCTGTTTGATATCGACATCGCTTTACGGCCGGATGGCGCCAGCGGCCTGATGGTGTCGTCTGTTGCATCATTCGCGCGCTACCAGGAAAAATCTGCGTGGCTATGGGAACACCAGGCGCTGACCCGTGCCCGTTTTTGCGCCGGCGAAGCCAGCATAGAGCAGCAATTTGATCAGGTGCGCGAGAACGTCTTGCGGCAGCAGCGCGACACGGCCATGCTGCGCGCGGAGGTGCTGTCCATGCGCAAGAAGATGCGCGATGCCCATCCCAACCGCAGCGAACTGTTCGATCTGAAGCAAGATGCGGGCGGCATGATAGACATCGAATTCATCGTGCAATTTCTGGTGCTGAAATATGCATGCCCTTACCCTCAAGTCACGGCCAACTCGGGCAATATCGCGCTGCTGAAATTGTGCGCGGAACTGGGGCTGATTGATGCAGGGCTGGCGGAAAAAGTGGCGAACGCTTACCGCGATTTTCGCAGGCTGCAGCACAAACACAGGCTACAGGGAGATGAAAAAGCACGCGTTGTGCCAGAGCTGGTGGCGGACGGTGTTGCGGCAACAAAAGCGCTGTGGAAAATGCTGCTGGAGACTGAAACCGACGCATAGCTTTGGCGGGGAAATAAAAAATCCGGCAAGCTTGCCGGATTTTTTAACACGCTGAAGGCATCACCTACGCCATCCGCAGATTACATCGGCGCCGCGCCAAGTGCGGTAGGCTTCAGCGATTCCAGCCATTTGCGGATGCGGCCCGCATCGGCCTGGCGAGAGTATTTGCCCTTGGAATCCAGGAAGACCATGACGATGGCCCGACCTTCTATCATTGCCTGCATCACCATGCAGCGGCCGGCTTCGGAAATGTAACCGGTTTTTTGCAGGCCGATTTCCCATGCCGGATTAGCGACCAGATGATTCGACGTTGAATACTGCAAAGGCCGGCCACCCGGTTCAACGACGTATTTGGAATCGGTGGAATACTGGCGTATCACCGGCTGCTGGTAAGCGGCATTGACGAGTTTGGCCAGGTCGCGGGCACTGGCGACATTGTGCGGTGACAGGCCGGAGGAATCCACGTAATGGGTCTCGGTCATGCCCAGCTGTGCGGCCTTGGCATTCATCGCTGCGACAAAGGCGGGCAGACCACCCGGATAGTTGCGGCCCAGTGCGGATGCGGCGCGGTTTTCGGAACTCATCAACGCGATATGCAACATGTCGGCGCGCGACAGGTGGGCGCCGATCTTCAGACGTGAGCTGGTGCCCTTTTCCTTGTCGATGTCTTCATTGGTGACTTCGATCACTTCGTTCATATCCTGATTCGCTTCCACAACCACCAGGCTGGTCATCAGCTTGGTAATGGAAGCAATCGGCAACGATACGCCGGAATTTTTTTCAAACAGCACCTGAGAGCTGGCCTGATCGACGACATAGGCAACATTGGACTTCAAGTCCAGCGCGTCATTTTCACGGCTGAGGCCGGCGAGCTCGCCGGCAGATAATTTTTCGGGGATTACCGCGGGAATGACGGTCACGCGCTGTACGACCACCCGGCGCTTGCCGTTGACCATCACGGTGTGCCTGACCAGCCGTGTTGCGGGAGCCTTGCCGGCTACTGGGTGCACAGCTACTTTATGCACCGCGGCCTTCTTCACAACGTGTTTCCTGGTTTCAGCGGCTTGCGCTTGTGTCAGCATGGCAGGCAGTGCAGCGAATGCAACAACGGCAGTCGCCGCACGTATGGCTTGCAGAACAGTTTTTTGGGTAAATTCGAACACCGCTTTACTCCAGGAAATTTATGACACAGAATTTAGTGCAGTGTAGCAAAATTCAGAAATTCCGCAAGAGAATTAAGGACTTAGCGCAATTATCTTATGCAGAGTCTTGTGTCATAAACATGAAGATGTAATTCAATATAGCCCAAACGTCACGGGTTTTACATCGTTTTACAATTCTTTGCACATTTGCGCCGCCAAATCTTCGGGGAAGCGCATGCAAAAAGCTTCCTGCAACAGCAACTGCAGATAGGAGGCGTCGGACACGTGCAGCCTGTTGTTCAGATAAAAGCGCGGCAGCAGCCTTGCTGTCAGACGGTGGCGGCCTGAAGCTTCTGTAGGCGCATCAGGGAAGAAACTCAGATTGAAGCTAGTAAGGCCATTGCGTGCGAAACAGGCGATGACCCCGGCCAACGATGCGGCAAACAGGCTGATGTCGCTGTCGCTCAGTTCTTCGACGGCGTTGCGCTCATGGAACACAGCCATCACGTCGCCCAGCGCGCCGGTAGGCGCAAACGGCGTGATCCACGATGCCGCAGCGTCTTCCATCAGCCAGCGCGGCCCGCCGCGCTCTGTATTAACCAGATCGATGCCGTAGGCCTGGCCATTGGATTCAAGATAGGCGGTTTCGGCCGCCAGCTCGCGCGCCAGCCGGTTGCCTGGATGCCGCGTCAGTGCGACCTGCATGTGAGGATGCAGTTGCGAACCGCCGGATGCAGGCAGGTAGTTCCAGGTCAGCAAACCATAGGTGTCTTCCGGCTGCCCGGCAGCATGCCGTGCGTGCTGGAAAAAATCACGCGCCAGCATGATGGCATCTGCGATTGCGTGCACCGGCATCGCGGCAGAGTCGAATGCATGCTCATGCGATATCGCGGCAATTGCGGAAATTTCGTCGTAGGGAAACAGGTTCGGGAACAGGCAAGCCTGGCCACGCACCAGCCTGCCGTCGCTGACGGCGCTGCCCGCGGATGAAAAATCTTGCAAGAACTCCGGCGGGAATTTGGGGGTGATCCTGGTTACCTGCGGCAGGCAGAACGGGCATTGCGCGCGAGTGGACTCCAGCAATGCCGCCAGATCTTCCGGCTGCGGCGTGACGCCGGAAAAATGGCAAATGCGCGCCGTTTCCTGGGTCAGCGGATCGTAGCGGATTTCACTTTCTATCTGCGTGAAGGCAAACTCGCGGCGCGGGTCCAGCAGGCCGGTAAGCTTTTTCTCTGTTTTAAAGAAAATGCTCATTCCACAAATTTGACAAAGCCGGCCACACTTTCACGTTCCGTCGTCAGCGTGTTCTCGACCTTGCTGCGGTCTTCATACCCCAGCGACATGCCGCAGACGACCATCTCATTGTCCGGCAACTGCAATACCTCGGCGATGATCTTGTGGTACTGGTTAAATGCCGCCTGCGGGCAGGTATCCAGTCCGCGTGCGCGCGCCGCCAGCATTACATTCTGCAAAAACATACCGTAATCCAGCCATGAGCCCTGCTCCATGATGCGGTCTATCGTGAAGATGAAGCCTACCGGTGCATCGAAAAACCCATAGTTGCGGCCATGCTGTGCATGCATGCCAGCCTTGTTTTCACGACCCAGGCCCAGCAGTGCATACAGGTCCCAGCCTATCTTGCGGCGCCGGTCCACATACGGCGACGTCCATTTGACCGGATAATAATTATATTCTTCCGCGTGACCGCCCCCCGCTGCATCATGCGCGGCCAGGATGGCGATGGAAAGCTGCTTCAGCTTTTCACCTGTCAGCACATAGGCTTTCCACGGCTGCGTATTGCTGCCGGAAGGCGCACGGGACGACACTTCCAGGATTTTTTCTATGTCTTCCCTGGCTACCGCATGAGGAAGGAAGGCACGCACGGAGCGCCTGGACATCATCGTTTCATCAACTGCTTGCTGGACTTGCGTGGTAATCATGCGCCGGCTCCGGACTGTGTTGTTGTTTGTTCTGGCGTCTGTATCGTGCTTAGCAAAGCACGCATATCGGCGGGAATCGGCGCGGGTCTGCGTGTTACCTTGTCCACATACACGTGCACAAAGTGCCCCTGGGCCGACGCCGAAGTTTCGTCATTTTTGAAGATGCCGACTTCATAACGTACACTGGAATTTCCGAGTTTGCTGACGCTGACGCCGGCAGTCACCTGGTCAGGAAATGCCACTGAGGCAAGGTAATTGCACTGGGTTTCTATCACCAGGCCAATGACTTTGCCGTGCTCTATATCCAGCACGCCATTGACAATCAGGAACTGGTTGACCACGGTGTCAAACCAGCTGTAGTAGACGACATTATTGACGTGCCCGTAGGCATCGTTGTCCATCCAGCGGGTAGTAATCGCATGAAAATGCTGAAAATCGCTGCGCTGCTTTGCTTCCAACGGCATTCTTTCCTCGCAAATAAAACAATTAGAACAATTGAAAAACGGGATGGCGGCCTGCGTGTCTTGACTTAGGGGGACTTAGGGCCGCCTGCAAAAGCTGTGTCGAAATACGGTCGAAACGAGTCTAGCATAGTAGCAATATTTCATCTGCCAGTCATATTGCAGTCGCATAATCAACCACGCCAGGTGCTTGTTTTATAACAAAATACTTGGCACGCAATTGTCTATGCACGCAGTTCTGATGTACCAAAAAGACAATTTTATTGCATCGCACAAAATTGGCTTGACTTATTATTTTTAGTCCATAGAATGCATGATGGTGCGTCGCACAAAATGCTGGCGCTGCACGGGTATTCTGCCCTGTTTCCTGGATACAATTTCTTATTCCCTGCCCTACATCCCCTTAGGAGATATCAATGTTTTCAATACCTGAACAATTTTCTGCAGCGTCCAAAGCGAACTTCGATGCCCAACTCGCGCTGATCACTGCGTTGACAGGCAAAGCATTTGAAAGCGTCGAGAAATTTGTTGATCTGAACATGACAGTTGCCAAGACGTCGCTGGAAGAGTCCACCGCCGCCGCCAAGCAACTGATGGCAGCAAAAGACCCGCAAGAATTTTTCAGCCTGAGCGCAGCACAGGCACAGCCAAGTGCAGAAAAAGCGCTGGCCTATGGCCGCCACCTGGCAACGATTGCTTCCGGAGCGCAGGCTGAGTTCACTAAAGCAGCAGAAACACAGATCGCAGAAACCAACCGCAAGGTCATGGCACTGATCGATGAAGTATCTAAAAATGCACCGGCAGGTTCGGAAAACGTTGTGGCAATGTTCAAGACCGCTATCGGCAATGCGAACGCCAGCTACGATCATCTGACCAAGACGACCAAACAGGCCGTAGAAGCCATGGAAGCCAACCTGAGCACGGCAGTAGCGCAAATTTCACAGGCAACAGTCAAGGCCGCACCACGCGCGGCAAAAAAATAATACTGCTCCACTAGTTTCCCCGGTGCCGGTCTCCACCGCCGCCTGTAGCTAACAGAAAGCCCCGGTCAGTTCGCACTGCACCGGGGCTTTTTCCTGAGCGCCTGCCCTCGACAAAAAAAATGCCCCGGCAAGCGGGACATTTTCAACAAACAAGGGCGTACAGCTTACGCTGCTGCCTTATTCGCCAAGGTAAGCGGCCTGAACTTTAGGATCGTGCAGCATATCTTTAGCATCGCCACTCATCGTGATCGCGCCTGAATCCATCACGTAACCGCGATGTGCTGCCTGCAAGGCCAGTTTCGCATTCTGCTCAACCAGCAGGATGGTCACGCCCTGCGCGGAGACATTGCGCACCACTTCAAAGATTTTTTCGACCATGATAGGCGACAGCCCCATCGAAGGCTCATCCAGCAGCAGCAGGTTGGGATGGCTCATCAGCGCGCGCGCCATCGCCAGCATCTGCTGCTCACCGCCGGACAAGGTACCGGCCAGCTGGGCTGCGCGTTCTTTCAGACGAGGGAAAACGGAAAACCATTTTTCGATGTCGGCATTAACGCCTGCCTTGTCGTTACGGGTGTACGCGCCCATCATCAGGTTTTCATGGATGGTCATGCGCGTGAAGACGCCACGGCCTTCCGGCACCATCGCCAGATGTTCATTGACGAGCTGGAAGGAGTTGATGCCCTTGATCGATTTACCCATGTACTGGATTTCACCTTCGACCTTGCACGCAGGCAAAGTTCCGGTGACCGCTTTCAGCGTGGTTGTTTTACCCGCGCCGTTGGCGCCAATCAATGTGATCAACTCACCTTTATTGACTTCCAGATCAATACCCTTGACGGCCTTGATGCCGCCATAAGCAACCTTCAGATTGCTGATCTTCAATACATTTTCAAGCATTAGTGAGAACCTCCCAAGTACGCCTCGATCACAGCGGGATTTTTTTGTATGTCTGCCGGCAGGCCTTCGGCAATCGGCTTGCCGTAATCCAGCACGGTGATCCGGTCGCACAGGCCCATCATCAATTTGACGTCATGTTCAATCAACAGGATGGTTTTGCCTTCCGCCTTGATCTTGACCAGCAGCTCACGCAGCGCCAGTTTCTCGGTCGCATTCATCCCGGCGGCAGGTTCATCCAGCGCCAGCAGTTTAGGATCGGTTGCCAGTGCGCGTGCGATTTCCAGACGGCGCTGATCGCCGTAGGACAAAAACTTGGACGTGCGCTCGGCAAACTTGCCGATGCCGACAAAGTCTAGCAGCTCATGCGCGCGCTGACGGATTTCCTCTTCTTCCCTACGTGCAGCAGGATGGCGGAATACCGCGCCGAATACGCCCTGGTGGGTGCGGATATGCCGCCCTACCATGACGTTTTCGGCCGCAGTCATTTCGCCGAACAGGCGGATGTTCTGGAAGGTACGCGCAATGCCAGCCTTTGCCACTTCATGCGGCGCGGAAGGCGAATACGGCTTGCCGTCCAGTTCAAAGGTACCGGTGTCAGGCTGGTACAGGCCAGTAATCACGTTGAAGAACGTCGTCTTGCCGGCACCGTTAGGGCCGATCAGGCCATAGATCTGGCCCTGCTTGATTTCGATTCCGACGTTGGACAAGGCCTGCAGGCCGCCAAAACGTTTATTGGCGCCTTCAATTTTTAAGATAGTCTTTTCAGTCATGTCATTATCCTTAAGCCACAGGCGCAGTGTCTTTGTTGCCGGTCATTCGGTCTTCGTGCTTGGGCGCTGGCCACAAACCCGCAGGACGGTTCAGCATGATGACAACCATCGCCAGGCCGTACAGCAACTGGCGCAGCACTTCCGCTTCAATCAGGATTTTGCCGAACAGCAGGTTCTGTATCGGCTCCACGCTATGACGCAGCACTTCAGGCAATGCGGCCAGAATTACTGCACCCAGGATGACGCCGGGGATATGGCCGATACCGCCCAATACCACCATCGCCAGCACTGAAATGGATTCCAGCAACGAGAAGGATTCCGGCGAAACGAAACCCTGAAACGCGGCAAACATGGCGCCGGAGATACCGCCGAAAGAGGCTCCCATCGAGAACGCCAGCAGTTTGATGTTGCGGGTATTGATACCCATCGCCTTGGCGGCGATTTCATCTTCGCGGATAGCCACCCACGAACGGCCCAGACGGGAATGCTGCAGGCGGGACGAAATAAAGATGATGGCAATGCACAGCGCCAGGAACAGGAAGTAATAAGCATTGACCGACGGCATGCTGATGGCGCCGAAATGGACTGTTGCCTGCGAACCTGCCTCGCCGTTCAGCGAGACGCTGAAGATGCGGATAGGGTCGATCAGGTTGATGCCTTGCGGGCCATTAGTGAAGTTGATCGGCGAATTCATGTTGTTCATGAAAATACGGATGATTTCACCAAAACCCAGCGTCACGATAGCCAGGTAATCGCCGCGCAGTTTCAGCGTTGGAGCACCAAGCACCGCGCCGAAGAAACCTGCCAGCGCCGCCGCCAGTGGAACAATCAGCCATACGGACAGGTGCAGGCCGTTTTTGGTGATCTCCGGACCGCAGACCATGATCAGGAAATTGCCGACTGCAGGATAGTTGTTGACGAAGGACTCCAGCACCGTCGCAAACTGCGGCGAAGCCAACAGAGCGGCCGTGTAGGCGCCCACCGCGTAGAACGCGATATAGCCCAGATCCAGCAGGCCGGCAAAACCGACCACGATGTTGAGGCCCAGCGCCAGCATGATGTACAGCAGCGCAAAGTCAATGATGCGCACCCAGGAATTACCAAAATTGGATGCCACGAAAGGGAACGCTACCAGCAGCACTGCCAGAATGGCAAAGCTGGTATAGGCCTTGGAAGGATTACTTTTTATATCAAAAACGCTCGACATGTTTTTCTCTCCTTAGGCGCGGTCAGCAACACGTTCACCCATGATGCCGGATGGCCGCAAGGTCAATACGATAATCAGCACGACAAAGGCAAAAATATCCTGGTACTGGCTGCCCAATATGCCGCCTGTCAGATCGCCGATGTAGCCTGCACCCAGGCTTTCGATGAGGCCGAGGATAATGCCGCCGACCATCGCGCCGTAGATATTACCGATACCGCCGAGCACCGCTGCCGAAAACGCTTTCAGGCCAGGCACAAAACCCATCGCAAACTGTGCGGACGAATAGTTGGCCGCCCACATCACGCCGGCAATCGCCGCCAGCGCAGCACCGATGGCAAACGTGGCCACGATAACCTTATTGGAATCAACACCCATCAAACCGGCAACGCGCGGGTTCTCAGCAGTGGCGCGCATCGCGCGGCCCATCTTGGTTTTTTCCACCAGCAGCACCAGACCCACCATCGCCAGCGTTGCCAGCACCAGCAGCAATACCTGGGTTTGCGAGATCACCGCGCCACCAACCGGGATGGGCGTGAAAGGCATGACGGATGGGAAGGCGATCGGGCTACGGCCCCAGATCATCATCGCAAACACCTGCACCAGAATGGAGACACCGATCGCAGTGATCAGCGGAGCCAGACGCGGCGCATTGCGCAGTTTGCGGTAAGCCACGCGTTCTATCAGTACGTTGACGGCGATGCAGACCGGTATCGCGCCGATGATGGCGATAATCAATTGCACCATGCCCGGCAGGCCGGGCGCTACAGACTGCAACAGCTTCAGTATCGTAATACCGACCATGGCGCCGACCATCAGTACGTCGCCGTGAGCAAAATTGATCAGATTCAGTACACCGTACACCATGGTGTAACCGAGCGCGACCAGCGCATACATACTGCCCAGCACCAGCCCGTTGATAATTTGTTGGATAAAGGTATCCATGTTGTTTCTCTCTCTTTTAAACGAATCAAAATTTTGCCGAAAAACAA
>JAYSKH010000398.1:0-10047 GCA_043726505.1 Undibacterium sp.
TGCCGTCATCCCGCCGCGTTAGCGCTGCCCTGCCTGCGGGCCCTGAGGAGCACCTGATGCCACTTGCCTCTTTGTTGTCGAAAAATGCGCTGTACTCCGTGCAGCAGATCCGCGCGATGGAAAAAGCCGCTGCGGCAGAGCTGCCACCTGAAACCCTGATGCGGCGGGCAGGCGTTGCCGCGGCCGCGTTTGCGCGCAGCCTGCTGCACCGGCCACCGGCTAGCGTACTGGTGTTGGCCGGCCCCGGCGACAATGGCGGCGATGCGCTGGAAACGGCGCATCTGCTGGCGGACGACGGTTACGCGGTATCCGTCATGCTGTGCGCTGACGTTGAAAAGTTTTCACAGGACGCGAAAAAATGCTACCGGCGCGCCTTATCCAGCAACGTACAGTTTTTCGGTACCGATTATCTGGGCCAGACCAGGCCGGAGCAGTGGTCACTGGCAATTGACGGCCTGTTCGGCATTGGCCTGTCGCGCCCCGTCAGCGGCGCGCTGTACAACGTCGTACAGCAGCTTAACAGCCTGTCGGCGCTGTACCGCTTTCCAGTGCTGTCACTGGATGTGCCCAGCGGCCTGAACGCTGACACTGGCCAGGTGGTCGGCCAGCAGGGCATTGCGGTATCGGCCACGCATACGCTAACTTTTATCGGCAATAAACCCGGACTGCATACCGGCTCCGGGCGGGATTATGCCGGACAGGTGGAAGTTGCCGACCTGGCGATAGACCGGCAGTTCAGGCAAGTGGCCAAGGCCCAACTGAGCCACCAGATGATGTTTGCGCCGATGCTGAAACCACGGCGGCATAACTCCAACAAAGGCAGTTTCGGAGATGTCCTGATTGTTGGCGGCGCGGAGGGCATGGCCGGCGCGGTGCTGCTGTCGGCACGCGCTGCGGCGCATTGCGGCGCTGGCCGTACCTTCATCGGATTTGTAGCGGAACCACCGGCCTACGACAGCCAGAACCCGGAGCTGATGTTCCGCCGTGCCGGCGATGCCGATTTTTCCGCCGGCGCAGTTGTCATTGGTCCCGGACTGGGACAGTCGGCTGCGGCCAAACAGGTATTGAAGAAGGCTTTGCTGCAAGCGAAGAAACTGGTTGTCGACGCCGACGCGCTCAACCTGGTTGCAGCAGATACCGGCTTGCAGGATCTGCTCACCGCACGCGCCGAGGCTGGGCATGCAACGATCCTGACCCCGCACCCGCTGGAAGCGGCGCGGCTGCTGAGCCATAGCAACAGCGGCAGCAACAGCGGCAGCAGCAGTGGCAGCAGCAGCGCCGAAGTGCAGGCAGACCGCTTGCATGCGGCGCGCACGCTGGCCAGCCGTTTCAGGGCTGCTGTCGTGGTCAAGGGCTCCGGCAGCGTGATTGCAGAAGAAGATGGCAATGTCATCATCAACCATACCGGCAACCCGGCACTGGCCACTGCAGGCACCGGCGACATTCTGGCAGGCATTTGCGGCGCACTGCTGGCGCACAATGCCAGCCCAGCCGATGTGATGAATACCGCGGCATTTGCAGTGTGCTTGCATGGCCTGGCGGCAGACATGCTAGTTGCGCAGGGAATCGGCCCGATAGGCATTACATCAACGGAGTTGATACAATCCGTCAGGAATTGCCTGAATGAGATGGTGGCGGATAGTTCCGGCTCGGCCGATGCCTATTGAGAGCCTGAGTCTTTTAAAACTTTTAACCCTGCAAATGCCCGTAAAGCAAACGAACCGAGCCGGGACAAAAAGTCTCAATCCTGATGCAGCCGCCCTGCCGTGATTGTCAGCGTGCGTCCGCATCTCGCGGCAATCGACAGATCATGCGTGACCAGCACCAGCGTGGAGCCGCGTTCCCGGTTCAGTGCAAACATCAACTGGATCACGGACTCGCCAGTGGTGGCATCCAGGCTGCCGGTAGGTTCATCGGCAAACAGCAGCGGCGGCTCGGTGACGAAGGCGCGCGCCAGCGCCACCCTCTGCTGCTCACCACCGGACAGATATTTGGGATAGTGCTTGAGCCGGCTGGACAGGCCTACCCTTGCCAGCATTTCTTCTGCCTTTTCGCGGGCCTGCTTGTCACCACGGAGTTCCAACGGCAGCATGACGTTTTCTACGGCGTTCAGGTGCATCAGCAGCTGGAAGGACTGGAATACAAAACCCAGCTTTTCCTTCCTGAAAATGGCTCTGCCATCTTCGTCCAGTGCAAAAATATCTACTCCATCCAGCAATACCTTGCCGTGGCTCGGCGTATCCAGCCCTGCCAGGATGCCCAGCAGCGTAGACTTGCCGGACCCCGATGCGCCAACTATCGCAAGCGTTTCACCGGCTTGCGCGGTAAAATCGATCTCGTGCAGGATCGTCAGTTCGCCGGTGGCATCGGCCACACGCTTGGATAAATGCTGTACCCCGATTGCAATACGTTTCAATTCTGAAGATTCCAAAGGAAGGTTCATGCTGGTCTTTAATCAAAATAATCAAAAAAGTGTGGTCAGGCGTATATGCGGGCTGATGCTGTCAATCACAATCGTTTTATTCGGGTCGGCTGCCCATTCTGCATCAAAAACCGTGCTTGTGCTAGGCGACAGCCTGTCCGCTGAATACGGGCTCGCACGCGGCACGGGCTGGGTTGCGCTACTGACGCAACGCCTGAAACAAAAAAATATCAACGCTTCCGTCATCAATGCGAGCATCAGCGGTGAAACCACAAGTGGCGGCAAGTCCAGACTGCCGGCACTGCTGAGCAAACAGCATCCGGACATCGTCATCATTGAACTGGGCGGCAATGACGCGTTGCGCGGGCTGGCGCTGAATGCGTCGGAAACCAACTTCCGTGACATGATCGCCATGTCCAAGGCCGCCAAGGCCAAGGTGCTATTGGTCGGCATGCAGATTCCGCCGAACTACGGGCGCGACTATACCGAGAAATTCTTTTCCATCTACGGACGGGTTGCCAACGATACCAAAACCGAGCTGGTGCCTTTTCTGCTGGAGGGCGTCGCTGACAAACCGGAGTTGTTCCAGGCTGACCGCATCCACATGCTGGCGCAAGCGCACCCGCGCATACTGGACAATGTGTGGCTCCACCTGCAGCCTCTGCTGCAAAACAAATCGAAATAACGCATGAAATATCCTGAAATACTGGGCTTTGCAGATCTGCTGCCGCGCCTCGCCGAATTTGACGCCATCATCGACGTGCGCAGTCCGGCTGAATACGCAGAGGACCACATCCCCGGCGCCATCAACTGCCCGGTGCTGGACAACGAGCAGCGCGTGCGTGTAGGCACAATCTATAAACAGATAGGTTCGTTTGAAGCAAAAAAGATAGGTGCGGCGCTGATCGCAAAAAATATCGCGCAACATATAGAAACCCTGTTCCTGGACAAACCCAAAGATTGGACACCACTGGTCTATTGCTGGCGCGGCGGCAACCGCAGCGGGGCGATGGCGCTGATACTGGCGCGCATAGGCTGGCCGGTAACGCAGCTTGAAGGCGGCTACAAGAATTTTCGCGGCCATGTCAATGAAGTGCTGCCGGAGCTGGCGCAGCGCTTCCACTGGCGCGTTATCTGCGGCCCAACAGGCAGCGGCAAGAGCCGCCTGCTGCAGACGCTGGCGTCATCAGGTGCGCAAGTGCTGGATCTGGAGCAGCTGGCAGCGCACCGCGGTTCAGTGCTGGGCAGCCTGCCCAGCCAGCCGCAACCTTCGCAGAAAAAATTTGAAAGTGACATCTGGCAGACATTGCGCCACTTTGATGCCGGGCAGCCTGTATTCGTGGAAGCGGAAAGCAAGAAGGTCGGCAAGCTGCGGGTGCCGGATGCCATCATGGAAGCCATGCGCAAGTCCCCCTGCATCGCGCTTCGCCTGCCAGCTGAGCAAAGAGTGCAGTTGCTGATGGAAGACTATGCGCACTTTATTGATGATACCGAGGACCTGAACCGGCAGCTGGACTGCTTGCAGACCCTGCACAGCAAGGAAAAAATCCATGGCTGGAAGCAACTGGCGAGCAACGGCCACATGCATGAACTGGTCGCGGAGCTGCTGGAAAAACATTACGATCCAGCCTATCTCCGCTCCATCAACAGGAATTTTATCCAGTCCGCCAACGCAATGCTGTTAGATCAGACAGGTATCAGCAACACAGATTTTTTATCGAGCGCCGAAACGCTAGTTAAAAAAGAAGAAGGAAGCGATATTGCCGAGCCGGCAGCAAATCTGTGAAAAGCGTTCGCCCATAAAAAAACGGTGGCATTGCACCACCGTCCTTTTTGCCCTTGTGTTAGCGACATGATGAGACCTCTAAGAGACCCCGGATCCGCGGGCTTAGGTCGCGGAAAGCATCCTGCTCGAATTTTAATTTCAACATCACTAATAACCGGTACACCAGACGCTACCAGCTCACTCAATTCGCCATAACGAGCTTGAATTTCCAGTATATGAACCTCCTTCTTTTGAACCAGTTACGGGTTCAATATAGGCCAACGCCTGCGATACAGGAAGATAAATATAACTATCCAACAGCCGCCAGAGATTTAAAAAATTAAATAAATAATATCTCTGTATCAATGCGATTCGTGCTCAATGCCATATGGCGGAAATAGGCCCGGATACACGCCTGGAACTGCGGGCATGCACTCACGTCTAGCGCAGCAGCGGCGCACTGCCCTTCCATAGCGACGATATGGCGCCGCTGCCGATTGAGGCGCCAAACTTCTTCAGCACCCGCTCGGGCAAGCCTTCTTTTTGCGTATAGTCGACAATGTCTTCCGCCTTGACGATGTCGCGGGCGACCGTGTCTATCGTGCCGAAACCGTCGGCCAAGCCCATCTCTACCGCCTTGGAACCTATCCAGAACAAGCCGGTAAACATTTCAGGTGTTTCTTTCAGGCGCTGGCCGCGTCCCTTGCGCACGGTGTCGATGAACTGCTGGTGGATGTCGTTCAGCATCGCCTGTGAAAAAGCCTTCTGCTTGTCCGTCTGTGGAGAAAACGGGTCCATGAAACCTTTGTTTTCACCGGCCGTTATCAGGCGGCGCTCCACGCCTAGCTTGTCCATCAGTCCGGTAAAGCCGAAGCCATCCATCAGCACACCGATGGAGCCGACGATACTGGCCTTGTTGACATAAATCTGGTCCGCCGAAGCGGCGATATAGTAGCCGCCGGATGCGCACATTTCATCGACAACGACATACAGTTTCTTTTGCGGATAGGCTTTGCGCAGACGTAACATCTCGTCGCTGATGATGCCTGCCTGCACCGGGCTGCCGCCTGGGCTGTTGATATGCATGACTACACCGATGGAGCCGGCATCGGCAAACGCGCGGTCCAGCGCCGGCACGACAACGCGGGAACTACCGCTGCTATCGGTATCTATGGTGCCGTTGATTTCTATCAATGCGGTATGCCGCCCCAGGTTTTCCATGTCCGAGTTGCTGTAGACGCTGAATTCGTACAAGCCGAACAGCACCAGCAGCAGAAAGGAGCCTTTGAAGAAAATACCCCAGCGGCGGCGCAGCTTTTGCTCCTTCAGCGCGTCGGTGGCGAGTTTTTCCAGCAGTTCGCGTTCCCAGCTTGGCCTGGAAGTGGCGGCTGTCTGTTCGGTATGGTTGTCGTTCATGCTTGCCTTTGCGGCTAAGTGGTCAATATGGCCTATGCGGTCTATGCCATTGCGGGTTTAACAAATTCATCAGGCTGCCACAGCACCTGGCCGTCTTTTTCGATAACGCTGATCTTTCTCAGGCGAGCGCCTCGGCAAGGTCCGCCGGAGCAATAGCCGGTGTCCGGCATATAGATGGCGCCGTGCGTGGCGCACATGATGTACAGGCCGCTCGATTCGAAAAACTCACCCGGACTCCAGTCCAGTTCAATCGGCACGTGCGCGCAGCGGTTCAGGTAGCCGTGTACCTGGCCATCGTAGCGAATGACAAAACCGGTGGCATCATCGCTACCGGCCGTGACGGGGAAACGCACACCGCGTCCGCCCTCTTCCACTTCTGCCGATGTGCAAATAGAAATCTCTGTCATTCTTTAAATCCGTTTAAATCCGTTTAAATCTGATCAGGCGTTTTCAGTCAGCCAGCCATGTAGTTCGGCGACGGTCTTCGCAGAAAAAACCGGGTTCAGGCTTTGCAGCGCAGGCACGTCGTGCGCGCCGTACTCCACCGCCACTCCGGCCGCGCCGGCATTTGCCGCCATCAGTAGATCATGTGTGGTATCGCCTATCATCACCGTGCGGCGCATGTCCTGCCCCAGTTCACGCGTCAGTTCCTGCAGCATCGCAGGATGAGGCTTGGAAAAAGTTTCATCGGCACAGCGCGTGGCGTCAAACATCGACAACAGGTTGGCGGCATGCAGTGCGCGGTTCAGACCCACACGGCTCTTGCCGGTGGCGACTGCCAGGAAATAACCTTCCTGCGACAATTCTTCCAGCATCTCGCGCACGCCGGGGAACAGCGGCAGCTCATGATCCTTGGCCAGATAGTGGTAGCGATAGCGCTCGACGATACGCGGATAATATTTGGGGTCCAGGCCGGGCATCGCAATCTGCAGGGCCTCGCCGAGGCCGAGGCCGATGACATAAGAAGCAGCCTTGTCGTCCGGTACCGGCAAGCCCAAGTCACGGGCCGATGCCTGTATACATTTGACGATGGTGGCCGTGCTGTCCATCAGCGTGCCATCCCAGTCGAAAACGATAAAATCAAATTGCTTTTTTGCCATATATTGTTTTCACAGTCCCGCAAGGCAGTTTTGCCGCGCTGCAGGCTGTCCACTATCTTTAATGAGAATCTATTTTACCCTTAATTTTGCAATATTAACAAAAAATTAAGTTTTTGACGACGGCAGCAGGCTGATCAGAAATTTTTCGCAATCGGCCGGCAGGGCTGCGTTCAGGGTAATGGTTTTTCCCGAGTCGGGATGGGTAAAGCTGATCTGGTGCGCATGCAGGAACATCCGTTTCAGCGCGCCGCGGTGCGGGCCCGCTTTCAGCAATGCGCGGTTCAGCGCAAAGTCGCCATACTTGTCGTCACCGGCAATAGGAAAGCCGCTGGCCGACAGATGCACACGGATCTGGTGCGTGCGTCCGGTTTTCAGTTCTGCCTCCAGCAAAGCGAACTCGCCATATTTCTTTTGCAAGGTAAAGATGGTGTGCGAGGCCATGCCATCGGCCTGCACCCTGACCCTGCGCTCGCCTTCCGACGTCGTATATTTATGCAAAGGCAGCTTGACGTGCTGGCGCGCATTGTTCCAGTCGCCGTGCACCAGCGTCAGGTAGCGCTTGTCGGTGATGCCGTCACGCATCTGCTCATGCAAATTTGTTAATGCAGAACGTTTTTTGGCCAGCAACAAAACACCCGAGGTTTCCCTATCGAGCCTGTGCACCAGTTCCAGGAACTTGGCGTCCGGGCGGGATGCGCGCAATTGCTCGATAACGCCAAAACTGACGCCGGAACCGCCATGCACCGCCGTACCAGCCGGTTTGTCGATTACAAGCAGATGCGTATCTTCGAACAGGATGGCAAATTCGGCTGCGGGAGCGTTGTGGTTGGCGCTTTCAGCAATGCGAATAGGGGGAATGCGCACGATATCGCCTTCCACCAGCCTGTATAGCTGGTCTATCCGGCCCTTGTTGACCCTGACCTCGCCAGAGCGCAATACGCGGTAAATATGGCTTTTGGGAACGCCTTTGCAGATACGTAGTAAATAATTATCAATCCGCTGGCCGGCCTCTTCTTCCGAAATGGTAACTAACTGAACCTGGGCTTGTACTTGTGAAGGCTGGCTGGGGGCGTTCTTTTGAGCCGGTTTCCCATTATTTATCGCTAAGTCCTTCATTTTGAATATATAATCGTTTTCGCTTCAGCAATTTGCTGCAGCAGGTGTATGAATAAACGTCTATTCTACACAGGGGCGTATCTGTCGGCCTCGCCAATTTGCAAATTCGACGGAAAAGATGTGTATGCAGCGTCCTGATGCGCGTCAAGGTAGCGGCCAAAGTCGTTATCGGACTGTGCAAAGGAAGCTGGATCAGAATGTTTGAATTGTAAGGATAAGTCTGGCAAGAGATACCGGGAACTAAAGGTATGCTTGCCGGTTGATGGTTTTAATGCGGTTTATCGATTTAGCTGGGAACGCTCATATAAATAAATATGCGTTACCCAGCGTACAAGTTGCGCATCGCCTGGCGTTGTGTTCGGCATAATCGGACCAGTACAACGCGGGGGACATGTGCACTCGGCAAACCGTAAAACCATCCGCGCCCCGCGCTGCAACTGAGGGATACAGAGGCGCTCATACTGAAATAAGAGCGTTATATGTCGTCCTGTTGCGCCTCAGGCATTTCCCGCCCCGTCAAACACTCCGTCCGCGCATACATCCCCACGTAAGCCAGCTGTTTTCCGTCCAACGGAAGGCAGCACAAGATGACCAGAAGGTCACGGAGTAAAACATGAAACGTATGCTGTTCAATGCTACGCAGCAAGAAGAACTGCGCGTAGCCATCGTCAACGGGCAAAAGCTCATCGACATCGATATCGAAACTGCCGGCCGCGAGCTGCGCAAATCCAATATCTACAAAGGCGTCATCACCCGCATCGAACCTTCGCTGGAAGCCTGCTTCGTCAACTACGGCGAAGAGCGTCACGGTTTCCTGCCTTTCAAGGAAGTTGCCCGCACCTACTTTAAAGAAGGTATCGATGTCCGCAGTGCTTCCATCACGGATGCGCTGCGCGAGGGCCAGGAAATCATGGTCCAGGTCGAGAAGGAAGAACGCGGCAATAAAGGCGCCGCACTGACATCCTTCATCTCGCTGGCCGGACGCTACCTGGTTCTGATGCCGAATAACCCACGCGGCGGCGGTGTTTCCCGCCGTGTAGAGGGCGAAGACAGGCAAGAACTGCGCGAAACGATGGACAAGCTGGACCTGCCAGGCGGCATGTCGGTGATTGCCCGCACTGCCGGCATAGGCCGCAACGTTGATGAATTGCAATGGGATCTGAACTACCTGATGCAATTGTGGCGCGCAATTGAAGGCGCTGGCAAATCTGCTGCAGGCGCCTTCCTGATCTACCAGGAATCCTCGCTCGTTATCCGCGCCATCCGCGATTACTTCCAGCCCGACATCGGCGAAATCCTGATCGATACCGACGACATCTACGAACAGGCCCAGCAGTTCATGAGCCACGTAATGCCGGACATGGTGCACCGCGTGAAGCGCTACAGCGACGACGTGCCGCTGTTTTCCCGCTTCCAGATTGAGCACCAAATTGAAACTGCGTACTCACGCACCGTGCCTTTGCCTTCCGGCGGCGCGATCGTTATTGACCATACCGAAGCACTGGTATCCGTCGACGTCAACTCGGCCCGCGCGACCCGTGGCTCCGACATTGAAACCACCGCATTCAACACCAACTGCGAAGCCGCTGAAGAAGTAGCGCGCCAGTTGCGTCTGCGCGATCTGGGCGGTTTGATCGTGATCGATTTTATCGACATGGAAAACGCCAAGAACCAGCGCGAAGTGGAAACCCGCCTGAAAGATGCACTGCGCTACGACCGCGCACGTGTACAGATGGGCAAAATTTCCCGTTTCGGCCTGATGGAGTTGTCGCGCCAGCGCCTGCGTCCTTCGCTGTCAGAAGGCAGCCATGTGACCTGCCCACGCTGCAATGGCACCGGCCACATCCGCGATACAGAATCCTCCGCATTGCAAGTCCTGCGCATCATCCAGGAAGAAGCAATGAAGGAAAACTCTGCTGCTATTCACGTACAGGTACCGGTAGACGTTGCCGCTTTCCTGCTGAATGAAAAGCGCGGCGAGATCCTGAAGATCGAAAACCGCCACCGCGTGACTGTCATCCTAATTCCGAACAAGCATCTGGAAACGCCGCACTACAAGCTGGAACGTCTGAAACACGATGATCCCCGCCTGGAAGAAGCGCACGTCAGCTATGCAATGGCAGAGCAAGCCGATACCGACATCGGCTACAGCAAACGCCAGAAAGAAGACGTCAAACCGCGTCAGGAAGCCATGGTCAAGAGTATTACTCCTGACCAGGCTCCTATCG